>JAFSVJ010000028.1 GCA_017445025.1 Abditibacteriota bacterium
AAAAAAAAATGGATTTTTTAACAAAAAAGCTCCCTAACCTATCGGCTTAGGGAGCTATTTTTTACATAAATTCTTTTATCATATTAATGGTTTCAGCAAGAGATTCATCCAATATAGAAAGCATTCTTTCCAATTCTTCATCAGGAATAATCAAAGGAGGCTCAACTCTGACAACTTTAGGATTATTCAAACTATATGCCACAAGCAAATCTCTCTTTCCGCAAGAAGCTATCAAAAGTGATCCTATATCTTCATCTTCAAATTCCAATCCCGCTACCATTCCGAGACCTCTCACGTCCTTAATCCAGTCAAGATACTTCTCCTGCAATTTTTTAAGACCTTTCAACATTATTTCACCCTTTCTGGCTGACTCTTCAACAGCATTCAGTCTCTTGGTCTCCTTAATGGCAGATAGCACAGCGGCACAAGCCAATGGATTTCCCCCAAAAGTTGTAGAATGCATGAAAGGATTCTTACCAAACATGGCGTCCCATACCTTTGGAGTAGCTGAAAAAGCACCAACAGGCATTACACCGCCACCAATAGCCTTAGCCATTGTAATAATATCGGGAACTATATCAAAATGCTCACAGATAAACCATTTTCCTGTCCTTCCAAAGCCTGTTCTCACCTCATCCATTATGAGCAAGGCACCTTTTTCATCACAAATTCTTCTCACAGCTTGCATATATTCCTTTGTAGCAACAAAAACACCACCTTCACCTTGCAAACCTTCCAAAATAACTGCAGCGGTATCTTCCGTCACAGCTTTTTCCATAGCTTCTATATCATTAAAAGGCACATTTACACAGTTATCCAACAAAGGCTTAAAATTGGCTTTAAAAACCTCTCTTCCCGATACAGACAAAGAACCTAAAGATTTACCGTGAAAACCATTTACAGCACTGACAAAACCACTTCTCTTTGTATATATCCTTGCACATTTCAAAGCACCTTCCACAGCCTCTGTTCCGGAGTTACACAAAAAAGAATAACAAATATCTCCCGGCAAAACCTCTGCTAAAGCTTCACAGGCGTCTGCCAATTCCGTAGACATAAAGAAATGGCTCTTTAATGCTTCCTTATCTAACTGTTCCTTAACTGCCTTAACCACATTTGGATTTAAATGGCCTAAACTGAAGGCACCATATCCGCCTACACAGTCAAGAAACTTTCTTCCGCTCTTATCATAAATATATACGCCCTCGGCTCTGTCTTCAGGCACATTAAAACCGGAAAAAGCCAAAATATTAGCATAGGCAGGGTTCACATATTTACGATATTTCTCTATAGTTTCATCAGATAATTGTTCAAGTTCTTTGTCAGTCATAGTTTAGTCCTTTAAAATTTAATTATATTAATTTAAAATAGAATATCAAATCCCACGAAAATATTAAAAGTTAAAAATTAAAAATTTAAAATAAAAACTCAAATCCCTCGAAAATCTCTAAATTTTTATATACGAAAAATCTTCCTTCCCTAATTTCCAAATTTTTTGGTGACGCAAATTTGCCTTTGCTCCCTTTCACTACGAAAATCCTATTTTTACTTTGTAAAATTGTCTTTTCTTGTGAAAGGAAGCAAATCCACCGGCTCGCTACTGCTCGCCTAATTTTAGCTTACCAGAAAAATTTGTCATTATGTCCAGTCGATTTTTCTATAAAAATATGATCTTTTCGGTGATTTGATTTTTTATTTTAATTATTTTTCTCTTCCAAGAACTTTCGCAAAGTTGCGGTTCGGAGAGGATTTCTTAATTTCTTCAAAGCTTTTGACTCTATCTGTCTGATTCTTTCACGGGTGACTTCAAAGTATTTACCAACTTCTTCAAGAGTTTTACAAGTTCCGTCAATCAAGCCATATCTCATCTTAATAACTTCTTTTTCTCTCTTGGTTAGCTTATTTAATTCAGCTTCTATCATATCTTTCAATATTTGAATCTTTGTTGCTTCGTCAGGACTTACGGCATCACTGTCTTCAATGAAATCAGATAAACGAGAATCTTCTTCCTCACCAATAGGAGTTTCCAATGACAAAGGCTCGGGAGCTATTCTTATTATCTCGGCAACTTTCTCTGAAGATATACCCATATCATTAGCCAAATCTTCAAAAGTAGGCTCCATACCGGTCCTTTGTATAAAGTTGGACTTCGTCTTAACAAGTTTATTAATGGTTTCAACCATGTGAACAGGAATTCTTATGGTCCTTGCTTGGTCTGCAATAGCTCTTGTAATGGCTTGTCTTATCCACCAAGTAGCATAAGTAGAAAACTTGTATCCCTTCTTATAATCAAACTTATCTACCGCACGAATAAGACCTATATTCCCCTCTTGTATTAAGTCAGGAAAACTCATTCCCCTGCCGGAATATTTCTTTGCTATGGATACAACCAGTCGCAAATTTGAAGAAGTTAATGTTTCTTTTGCTTGTCTAACCTGAGTGGAACGTCCTTTCTTGATTTTCCTTGCTAAAAGAATCTCCATCTCAGGAGTTAACAACTTGGTCTTTCCTATCTCATAGGCATTAAAACCTTCTTCATCATCTATAATGTCGTCAAGATCTAAATCCTCATTTTGAGCCTCATTAGCTTCTTCCTCAAGTTCCAGCTGCTCTTCTATAGACATCTCCGGCATATCATCCATAGTCGGACCTAAATCATCAACAACTTTTAATCCCTTATCACGCAAAAATGAATATATGACATCCAAGTCATCGCTTAATAAATCTTCTAATATAAAACCTGTTCCGTCAAGAAACCTGTCTATCATATCTTGAATTTCACTATAAGAAACAGAGATATTATTTTTCATTTCTTCATATATCTTTGTGGTAATACTAAGTAAAATATCCTCTGTTATTTCATTTTCTGTAACATCATCTTCATCCTCATCATAATCGTCTTCACCATCAAGTTTATCCGTTATAACTTTCGCCATCAAAGGTCCAAAATCTAATGTGTTATTATTATCTTCTTCTTTTGGCTTCGGTTTTGAAAGAGACTTTGACTTCTTTTCCTTTGCTTCAGCTTTTGGTTCTTCTTTTTCTTCTATCTTAGGCTCTTCTTTTGCAAGCTCTAAATCTTTTTCTTCTTCTTTATTTTTACTACTTTTCTTTTTAGAACTTGTTTTTGGCTTTGTGGGAGCCTTTGGCTTTGGCTCTTCTTTAACCTCTACCTTAGGTTCTTCTTTTACCACCGGTTTTGGCTCTGCTTTTGTAGATTTAGCACTTTTTGTTTCTTTTGTAGACTTAGCAGATTTTTCTTCCTTTACCGGTTCTGTCGGTTTATCATCTTTTTTCGTATTTTTTGTACTTTTTTTATTTTTATCTGTTTTAATATCTTTTTCTTCTAATTTGTTTTTATCTTCTTTGGTAATATTTGTAATTTTTTTTTCTTCTTTTTTTGCTAACGATGTAGCCTTTGGTTTTGTTTTGGTTTCCGTTTTTTTAACCTCTGCCTTAGGCTCCTCTTTAGCTTTTATATCTTCTTTAACTTTTTCTACAGGTTTTTCTTTTATTACACTTTTTTCTTCTTTTGGTTTGGAATTAGATTTAGACTTCGGTGATGTCACAACCTTTTTCTCCGCCTCCTTTACCTGAGATTTAGAAGAATTATTATCCTTAACATTATTTACTTCCGGCTTTGATTGAGCAGTAGTTTTACTTGTCTTCTTCGGTGCGGTTTTTTTAGAAACAGTTTCCTCTACGGGCTTTGTTTCGTTTTTTATTTTTTTAGTTTTTTCTACCGGTTCCGTAGTTTTTTTTGTCTTTTTTGGATCACTCATAGATCATCTACCTCTGATAATTAACATTAATTCTTCCAATTCTTCTTTTGAAAGATTG
Organism: Abditibacteriota bacterium; assembly: GCA_017445025.1. Taxonomy (GTDB): domain Bacteria; phylum Armatimonadota; class UBA5829; order UBA5829; family UBA5829; genus RGIG7931. The sequence continues at coordinate 3,841 of JAFSVJ010000028.1, forward strand.
TTTGTTTCGGCAAGCTTTGCTTCAAGCTCTTGTCGTCTTTTTAAATTCCCTTTATTCTTCTTAAATCTTAACACATCAACCAATTCGTTAAAAGAATCTGCATATAAGGATTCATCTATTGATACCAGTTCTATAAAATTATTAAGATATTCCTTTTCTCTCATGGCATTCTCTATATCCTCATAATCGGGAGCAACACCCTTTAGAGCACTTTCTTTTAGATAGGTAAACAAATCACGATTGAACCCTTCCGCAAAATCCTCAGGATCCATGTCAAGCAAATCATTTAAATCAAATATACCGCCTACCATACCCGCAAGTATCATTTTTTGAGTTTTTATATATTTATCTTCTTTAGTCTTGGATAAACCGGTAGGCTTTACATATTTTGGCGCACCCACAACATATTTGTTAATCTCATCCCTTATATCATTTTGAGCATTTGAGGATTGAGGATTGGGATGCAAAGGCAAAAGCTTGTTCAGAAAACTCTCTCTTCTTATGGTATTGGGTTCTTTGGCAACAATCTTACAACATTCTGTCAAAGCATTTATCTTATCATCTTGTTTTGACAGATCATACTTTTCCAAACAAACATTTATTTCAAAATCCAATAAATCTATTGCTTTATCAATTATATTCAAAAAATCGGCTTGAGAATGGCTTTGCAAAAATGAATCCGGATCTTCACCCTTAGGCGTTGTGGCTACACGAGGTCTTATACCCTCTGCAAAAAACATCTCACCGCTTCTTAATGCGGCTTTTATTCCCGCCTTATCAGCATCAAAACACAAAACTATGTTTTGAGTATATTTGGAGATTTTATCTATATGCTCTTTAGTTAAAGCTGTTCCCAAAACCGCTATGGCATTATTAATACCGTTTGAATGACAAGCTATAACATCCATATAACCTTCAACTATTATAACTTGGTTAAGCTTTGATATGGATTCCTTTGCAAAATTTAAGGCGTAAAACTCTCTTCCTTTATTAAATACAGGGGTTTCGGATGTGTTGAGATATTTAGGTTCTTCATTCCCCATGCTCCTTCCGCCAAAACCTATGGGTTTGCCGAAAGATGTCCAAATAGGAAACATTACCCTGTTGCGAAACATATCATAAACATTGTTTTTATCGTTCTGTTTCAAAAGTCCCGCTTTAACACCTATCTCATTTTTTACTTTCTTGGAATTTAGATAGTTTGTAAGGCCGTTCCAACCGTCCGGAGAAAAGCCTAAGGAAAACTTATCTATTATCTCTTGTGTCACTCCTCGTCTGCTTAAATAGGATAAACCCTCCGGGCTTTGCTTTAACTTTTCCTTAAAAAACTGAACAGCATAACCGTTTGCTAAGTATATTTCATCTTTTTCGGATTTCTTCTCAAGCTTCCTTTCGTCGGTTTCTAACTCTATCCCTGCCTTCTCAGCCAAAAACTTTAAGGCATCAAAAAACTCTACATTTTCATACTTTTGGATAAATGTGAAAATATCACCACTTTCACCACAACCAAAACAATGATAAAAACCCTTAGTGGGATTAACATTAAAAGAACCGGTTTTTTCGTTGTGAAAAGGGCACAATCCTATATAACTACTTCCTCTCTTCTTAAGAGAGACGTAATTTGATATAAGATCCACTATGTTAATTCTTTGCTTTATTTCATTAATTACTCTGTTATCTCTCTCTGCCAAAATGCCCTCTACACTATCTCATCTATATATCTATACGCATAAAACATTAAAAAGTGCCGAAAAAAATAATTTTTCGGCACATTTTTTTACAGTAAAATTATTATTTTTAACTAAATAATAGGATCTCCGGCTGCTACAGTTATTCCGACTAACTTCTTGTTAAGGAATATTAAAGCAGTTCCTTTTTTATCAAAATATTCCATTCTTGAGAAAGAACCTACAGCTTGTTGTTTATAATCAACACCCCAAAGATATGTGACTAATTTGTAAGTATCACCTATCATAATACCACATTTTAATTTTGCATATTGCCAGGGGTAAAGACTTAAAACAGTTATTTGAGAAACTCTGCCTTCTTTGATAATAAACTCTAACTGAACACCACTTGCAAGGTCGTATCTCCAACAAATAGAACGAGATGAAATTCTTTCACTGGTTCCAAGGAAATTGGAAACACTTGCTGTAGCGTTGGCACCTGCCATACCGGGCATTCCGGGCATACCTGCCATACCTGGCACTCCTGCAGCACCGGACACACCTGCACCGGGAGTTGTTGGAGTAGCAACACCTCTTTGAACTTGTGGACCGTTTGGCATTGCACTTGGTACACCTGGTTGAACCGGGTTAGCACTTGGCATACCGCTTGGCATACCATTTGGCATAGTTGAACTCATACCGGAAGGCATTCCTGTTGGGGTCATACCCATACCACCTTGCATTCCCATGCCACCGGGCATTCCTACACCTGCACCCATGCCCATACCACCTGTCATACCGGGAGTTCCCATACCGGGCATACCTGTTCCTGTTCCCATACCGGGGGTACCAGCACCGGGCATACCTGGCATACCGGGAGCACCTACACCGGGCATACCTGTTCCCACACCGGGAGCACCTGTTCCGGGGCCCATACCGGGTCCCATACCCATACCTTGGTTAACCGGAGCGGGTTCACTGTGAACTATAACATTTGTTGGGTTTCCATACTTTTGTAAAACTTTCTTGTTACTGTCACCAAGAGTAATACCGGCAAGAGTTGTTTCTTTTACATTAAGGTTTCTGAATGAACGATTAGCGGTTATATCTGAACCGTTGATTATACTGCTGGGAACCTTTACGCCTGTTGCTTTGGCTTTGGCAGTTTTCTTTGCAGCAAAGGTTACGGTACTGATACTTGCAAGCATTGCTATTACAAGCATTAATCCCACTATCTTGATTGTTCTTTCTCTCATGTATTTAATCTCCTAAAAATATAGATTTTTTTTCTATACCTATATATATTTTACTATATTTTACATAAAATTTCCACTTAAAAGGGGCATTTTTTGAAAAAAATCAAAAATTTTTTTTATTTTTCTTAAAATTTGGCATTTTTTCCCTATTTTTGCCCTATTTTTCATTCAATAACTCTTCTAAGGTGACACACTCATAATTCATTGATTTAAAATATGATAAAATCAAGGGAAGAGCTTTTGTGGTCACAGGCTCATTATTATGTAATAAATAAATATAACCGGGTTTTAAGGAATTAAAACAATACTCAGCCATTTCCTCCGGTCTTGACTGTTGAAGGTGAGTGGTGTTCTTTGTCCACATTATTATATTTATACCATAATCATCAGCGAGTGTTGCAAGATTCTTGTTTGCATTTCCACCGGGAGGCCTCAAATACAAGCTTGGGGTGACACCACAGGACTTAACAGAACAATAGCCTTGCAATACCTCTTTCTGCAAATCCTCATAATTTAATCTTGTTAAATTCAAATGGTTTTGAGAATGAAGAGCCACTTGGTGACCCTGAGCTTCCATACTTTTAACTATATCGGGGCTTTTCTCCGCCATTTTTCCTACCAAAAAGAAAGTGGCTTTGGCATTATAAGCTCCAAGTATTTCCAAAAGCTCCGTGGTATTCTTTGTAGGACCATCATCAAAAGTTATGGCAACTTTCTTGCTTTTTCCCGGCCCTTTCTCAACGCTCTTTCTACCCTTCTTATTTAAATAATTCTTTGTCAAAACAGCCTTAGCGTCCTTGTAATCGGGATTGCAAGCAACACATTTCTCAAGAGAAAACCTATGTCCGGCTTTATCATCAAGTTTTGCATTGCAAACTGCCAACATATAATTAACAGCTGCTTGACTTGGCTTTAACTGAACAAAGGACCAAAGCTCGTTCCACATCTCGTTATCGTCAAAATAAATGGGAGCTGTGGTCTTGTTGAAAATATCAATGGAATAATTGGTGGTAGATATTATATTATTATCAAAATCCAATGCGTCTATTCTGATATCATGAACTCCGTTGGGATATAGAGTGGTATCAAGAGTAATGCTGGGATAGGAATTGGACATTCCCTTAAAATTATCATCTATATAAAAAAGCAAAATGCGAACATTACTCAGTCTGGATATATCTGCCCTTATAGTTATTCTGCCGGAAACTGTATTTGATTTATTTCTGTTTGCAACAGAAAGGCCTAACTCTTCACCATACTTTACACCGTTAATAAATATTGTATCATTAAAATCATAAGAAAACAAAAAACCGGGTTTTTCTATATATGAATTTTCCCCTTTAACATTAGATACTATTTCCAAAAATTTCTTGGCGTTGGCAAAATCTCCGCTTCTCAATAGAGCATAACCGTCAAAAACTATGGAATTAAAACTTTCCTCTTCCGTTAAAGAAATATCGGAATTTGTGTTTTCAACCAATTTTATATATTCGGCAATGGTTTTGTAATCGGAAATTTGACCCTTTATCTTATCAAAATATAACTTTGCACTTTCTGCATCCCTATCTTTAATTGCCAAAATACCCAAACAATAACAAGCATATTTATCCTTATTATTCTTTTCATAAAGATAAGTAAAAATTCGTTTAGCCTCTTCTAACTCCCCGCCTAACATCATATTAATACCGTAAGCGGTTTGGATAAACTCATCTTCCATAAAGGCTTTTGCCATATCTTTGAGAGTAGAAACAGACAAAGTAGTGTTACCGGCTTTCATGGATGTTATAACATCATTGGCTAAATCATAATATTCTTCAGAATATTTTCTGTCGGCAAACAAAGATATGCAAAATATAAATATTAATAATATTAATATGATTTTAATAAATAAGCTCCTCCACGGGAAAATCAAAGATTTTCCTCGCAGCTCCTCTAAATGAGGTTTATTGAGATATTTCATATATTACCTAAAATAAAAAAAACCGACCTTTAAAGGTCGGATAATTTAGTTAAATTATAACTGGTTGTAAACTGAAACAGATTTGCGACCTCTGATATGCTCAAATTTAACTTGACCTTCTATCAAAGAATACAGAGTATCGTCTTTACCTCTGCCTACATTATTGCCGGGATGAATTCTTGTCCCTCTTTGTCTAACAATAATGCTGCCGGGTTTAACAAATTCTCCACCAAATTCTTTTACACCAAGTCTTTTTGGCTTTGAGTCACGTCCGTTACGAGTCGAACCCATACCTTTCTTGTGTGCCATAACTTACTCCTTACTAAAGATTAATCTTGTTGATCTTGACTTCTGTAAGATCTTGTCTGTGACCGTAATGCTTGTGTTCGTCTTTCTTAGGCTTGTAAGTGTAACCGCGAATCTTCTTTCCTCTGTATTGACGAATAGCTTCACATTCTACACTTGCACCCTCCACAAAAGGAGAACCTAAAGAAATATTACCGTCACTGTTTACGAGTAAAACTTCTTTGATTTCAAATTTATCACCATCATTAACAGCAAGTTTGTTAACGGAGATAACATCATTTTCAGCAACTGTGTATTGTTTACCACCGGCTTTGATAATGGCGTACATTAATGCCCCCTAATAATCGTTTAACTAAATTATTTTACACAGACAATATATATTATACCATATTAGGAAACATTTGTCAAGTTTAAAAACTATTCCTTTATTCTTCCGAGGAATTTTAATCCCAAAACCACATTGTTAGTGGTAAAATTATCAAAAGAAAAATCCATAAACCTATCATCACAACAGATATTCATATTAAAACAAACTGCTTTGGCAATAGAATATATATCATCCATGGTCCATATCCCAAGTTTAATATTATTCTCACAGCAAAGCTTAATAAATTCTAATCTGTCTTTTGACTCTAAGTTAAAAAATGTGCCAAACTCTACAGATCCTTTTTTTATATCTTCCTTCGCACATTCTTTTATAAATGCTTCTTTATTCTCTTCTCTTAAAAATTCCTCTAAAATACCTGTATGATTTATAGAATAATCCTTAGTATACTTCCTTATTTCTTTTGCATCTTTAAGATTCCAAAGATTAAATATACACCTATCGCTTGCCTTTAAAGAAGTAACCGTGTCACACAATAAATCAATGTTTTGCGGTTCCTTTACTTCAAGCCAATACTCCTCTATATCAGTGGTTTCAAAGAAAGCGATTGCTTCTTTTAAGGTGACTATTTTTGTGCCTTTATACTTATCACCATATTGTTTTGGATTACCAAAATCAAAGTCTAATAATTCTTCATAAGTATAATCTCTTAACAATCCGGTGCCATTACTTGTTCTGTCAATAATCTCATCATGATTGATAACCAAAACCCCGTCCTTGGTTTTTCGAACATCGGTTTCTATAATTTCCGGATTATATTTGCTTGCGGCTTCAAAAGATATCATTGTGTTTTCCGGATATACTACGGGATACCCTCTGTGAGCCATTATCCTGATATTATTCATAATTCCCCCATCTTTTTACTACGCACCACTGTCAAAGATTGTAAAGATACAATTTCCTTTTACCGATTAACTTATTTTTATTTCTTCGCTTTTGCGAAGGATATGACAAGTGTCATTGCAAAGCTTTAATTTATTATACTCATCTCCTATTTGGAATACAGTCACCGAACCATTATCAAATTGAAATTTTTTGTGATGCTCAAAGCCTAAGTCCAATAAACAAACGCACAACATCATTACAGCACCATGATGAGTGACGAGCAATATATTCTCATCCGAGTATTTTTCTTTCAAATCTTTTATAAAAGCATTTATACGATCTCTCACGTCATACAAACTCTCTCCGTTTGGAGGAGCTTCCACCACACTTCTCTGAGCATTTGTATTGTAGAACTTTCTCACCTCTGCCCAAGTGTGACCTTCAAAATCACCATAATTCCTTTCTCTCAAAGCTTTGGTTTCTGTTAAAGGAGGTTTAACACCAAGCTCATTTCGTATTAATTCAGCAGTAGTTTTGGCTCTTATTAAATCAGAGGTGTATATATGATTAAATTTTACCTCTTTAAGCCTTTTCCCCACACTTATGGCTTGCTCCCTACCTATTTCATTTAAATAAGAAGGATAAGACATGCCTTGCAATATGTGGGTCCTATTTGCTGTGGTCTCTCCGTGACGCACAATATATAATTCCAATCCCTGCTCCTAAAAAGTGACGTTTCCGATTTCTAAGTCTATTCTATGTCTTGACTTATTCCAAACAAGACGAATTTCTGTAAAGCCTATTTGTTTACCCAATGCTACCTTATAATCCAAATATTGATCTTCATTATAATAATGCTGATATGTGTTAAAGAACCTAAGTGACCAAGTTCTCCAAGGATATATTCCAAGCTCGCCATATAAACTGTAGTTTTTATCTGAGAAGTTATAAGTTCCGTTACCGCTGAGTCTTATATATTCGTTTCCCAAACCAAAATCCGTGGAAATATACTTATTTACATAGGTTTCATCATATCTCTCTTTATAATATGAATAGTGAATACCGAAGTTTCCGTAATCTCCAAAGAAAATATTTCCGTTTATGTTATATGAAAAATTATCTCCGTCGTGGTTCTGTTGATATTTTTTATAATATGAAGCGTTGGCATTTAAAGAAAAAGAACCGATATTAATGGTTTTGGTAAAAAGATCCACACCTGTTTTGTTTACCAAACGAGAACGTCTTTCCTCAAAAGATGTATCTATATATACTTGGGTGGAAAGAGCATAGTTAAGGTCCTTTATATTAAACAAAGGCTTTGCTTGGGTTTGAACATAACCACTTAAATAATATCTGTTATTATTATTCTTGTAATTATAGGTTTTTCCTTGGAAAGAATAGTGAAATTTATCCAGATTTTGGGTAAACTCCAAGGTAGAATAAAGGTTCTGGTGGTTAGGATAGTCAATAGAACCTCTGAAAGTGGCAGAGTTTTCCAATTTTGTCGTATTGTTAAAACGAAGTCCTGCCTGTTTGTTGAAGGTGGTCACCTTGAAAGTTCCGGAAGAATCCGTGCCTGTTCCATATTCGTTTTCCATATCCAAACGCCACATATCGTTACCTGTAGAGAAAGTTCCGTCGTCGGATTGGTTTCGCTGAACTCTTATGGCACCACTACCGTTTTTGGACAAATAATAGTAAATAGGAATATTAAGATTTATACCGTTAGTTCCTATGGATACAGGGGTTCCGAAAACTCCGTTAGGGTCTCGAACATTTATACGAAGCCAAGGGATTTCCCCTATTTTCTTTTCGGCAACAAAAACTTTGGCATATTTAGCTTTGATTTCTTTTTTAGGGTCAAGAATAAAAAGAGAGGCAGTCACATAAACAGAACTGTCTTCTATAGGTGAGATTTTAAAATCCACATTACTTGGGGCATATTCAATTTCTTCACATTTAAGGTCGCTTAATCTGACTGAAACCAGCTTTAAAGGTGATAGGGGATTCTCAGCCTCTTCATCAAACATATAACCGTAACCTTTGGCTGTTGAGAGACTAAACCATAATTCTGAAAAACGAACTACTTTGTCCTGTTTTTTCAGAGAGAAATATTCACCTAAATTGGCACGCATTTTGACTGTAGCGTTTAAACTGTCAATTTGAGCCTCATAACCTTCAAATTCCACACCTTTAAACTTGGCGGTAAAACCACCTACCGTATCAATAATTCTTGTTTCGGAATCATAACCCAAATAGACATCACTGTCAATGGCAAGAAATGTATCTTTGACTATTTCCGTTCCAGGCTCAAGGAAATCAATGGTGGTTCTGGCGGCAACACCATAGGCAGGAATGGTGGCTGTGACGATGGCAGTGCCCACAGAGGGGGTGGAACGCAATGTGGCAGTGGCAACACCACCGCTGGTTTCGTCAAAGGGGATAATCATACCAAGGGTAGTGGCAAAGTCAACTCTTATACCGTCATCAACTCTGTTTCCGTGGTCATCATAAACTTCTGCGGTAATATCACAAGATGAATTACCATCAGCTATGATGGAATTAGGATAGGTGTAAAGATACATGGTATAATTTCTGTATGCGGCATGACTTGCCACAGGCAAAATAAATATTATAAATAATAATATATAAACTTTTTTCAAGACATAATCCTTAAACAAAATCTATAATTATTATACCATAAAATAAAATCAAAAATCAAAAATAAAAATTCTAATGCTTAATATATCATTAATTCTAAAATTCTACTATATAAATTTTTCCTAAAAAAGGCTCGAAAATATCATGTAATTGACCATTCTCTAAAGTTGTATTTTCCCCATGATAATACTGTTTAAATGAAGTTATTTTCCTGCCAAGATCTATATTTCCTTCTATAGAATTTTCTGAAAGGTTAGACACACACAAAAGCATTTTATTTGAATTTGGTTTTGTGTAAGCAGATACATATACACCTTCCGGGTATGTCCAACCATTATTTTTCCAATAAGGCAAAAATGTCACATCATCCATACCAAAATCATCTTGAGCTTTCCACATATATGAAGAAATATAATGATCCCAAGTATATTCAGTATCGTGAACTATTGCTATTGCAAACATTTCTTCTCGTGAAACTCCATTTTCAAATGGGGCATCCGGTTGATCTTTAATAGACCCATTTTCATAACTCATAACAAGACCGGGAACACCAAAGTTTCTTCCCATAAACTCAGCCCTAAAAGCATCTAAAGGTATTCTGAAAGGTCTTTTAATAGGCACCATATGCTCTGTATCAAGATTAAACGTCACAAAAGAAGAAGTTGGAAGATAAATAGAAGCAGAAGTATGAGCTACAAATATCATAGGCTTTTTCATATCTTCAAAAAGTTTATAAACTCTTTTCATATATTCACGAACAGCTCTATATCTAACAGTCGGCTTTAAGTTTCCTTCTCTGTCAATATAACCACAACCATGTTTTTGATTTGCACAATAACCTATTGTTGTTGTGCTGTCAGAATAAATACCATCAAGATTATATTCTGTTAAACAATCTTTATATCCTTTTAACTGAAAATCAACCCATTTTGAGTTTTGGCAAACAGCATATAAAGTATCATCCCACCAACCGGGACAAGTATAAGCGTTTTTATCAACAACTTTTATTTCATCAAAATAGTTTTTAAATTCTGGAGCTTTATCTGAAAGAAGAAAAAGGTTTGATACAAAAAATTTCATATTTCTACTTTTTGTCATATCTCTTGATGCTCTCAACATAATGGCATTATCTTCCCATGCCGGCATAGGATATCCCCAAAGCTCTGTCCAAGCAAAACTATCTATTGTATTAGCTCCGTAATCAGTATAACCCTTAAGTCCCCAAAAGTCATATTGGTCATTGCAACAACCCTTTATAACATCCAACAAACCACCGGCATGAGCATATCTTATTTTATATCTGTCATTAGATAAGGGGCGGACAGGACTTGCGTGAAAGCTAAAAGTATAAGACCATGGTTTATCAAATTTGGTTGGAATATCAATTATATTTAATTGTAAAACTGTATCTTTATATTTGTCCTTATTACTAAAAATATTAATAGCTTTTGTTTCATCAGATATAAACCAATTCTCATCGGTTTCCGTAAGCCATTGTAACCCCTTATCTTCATTTCCTATCCAAACAAATGGTATATGTTCACTACGCCACTCATTTGGAACAGAACCTGCATTAAGCTTTGTCACATTTACTCCCCCATACCATACAGGCACCTTTGGAAAATAATGAAATAAAGTTGCACATTCATTTCTGTAATCTATCAAATATTGAAGTGACTTGACAGTTACTGATGACTTTGGAATAAATTCAACTGTCAGTTCACTGTATCCATCAAATTCTATCTTTCCGGTTACTTTATAATCAAGCCTCTCACCTTTATTATTACAAGTCCAATGGACACATCCCGTTTTTTTTGAAACAATTTTAACACCTTCCGAACTAAATCTTTCGGGAATTTCGGCGTTTGACATTGATAAAACCTGTTTTTCAATATCTATTACAAAACTCATTGGGTTGTATAAAAGTTCTTCACCTAAAGAGGTAATTGATGAAAACAATCCATCACTGCCAATAGTATAAGTTCTGTCGGTGCAGGATATAGAATTATCCTTAACTACAAGAGGAGTCCAAGGTTTCGGACACCAATTTTCATCCGTAACGCCTATTTTATTCCCTTCCCAATCTTTTAACTTTGGCACTCTGTCTGTTGTCATGTGTCCTTGAGCAAAAAGCGGTCCGATTAATAACACTAACATTAATATGAATGTAATTTTATCCATAAAACTTCTCCTATTCTCCTTTTTGAGTTTACGGTTTTATTATATATATTTTAGCTTTCCATGGTTCAAAAGTATCAACTAAATTTCCATTTTCAAGTTTTGTATTATCTGTATTATAATAACCTTTAAAACTATCTATAGGTTTTCCTAAATTTACGGTTCCCGTTATATTTTCTTCCGTAAAATTAGCAACATATACCAACATATCATCACTGTTAGGCTTTTTATATCCGGAGACATAAACACCTTCAGGGCTTGCCCAACCATTATCTTTCCAATAGGGCAAAAAAGTGACATCATCCATACCAAAATCATCTTCTGCTTGCCAACGATATGTTGATAGTTCATGGTCATGGGTGTAATCACTGTCATGAAGCAATCCCAAAGCAAACATTTCATCTCGCCAAACGCCTAAATTTTGTTCTTTGTGGACACTAACATTTTCATAAGAAAAACATTGACTTGAAACGCCAAAATTTCCACCCATAAACTCAGCCCTAAAAGCGTCTAATGGTACTCTAAAAGGTCTTTTGATAGGCATCATGTGTTCTGTATCTAAATAAAAATCACAAAAACTGATAGCAGAAAGATATACAGATGCTGAGGTATGTCCTACAAACAACATCTCTTTTTTCTCTCTTCTCTCCTCAAGAACTTTATAAAGTCTTTTTATAAGTTCTCTGACTGATATATATCTGCAAGTTGGTTTCACATTTCCTTCTTCATCAATATATCCACAACCATGATTAAGATTGGCACAATAACCTATGGTTGGAACACTGTCTGTATAAATGCCGTCAAGATCTAAATTGTCCATATTTTCTGTCACGCCCTTAATCCAATAATCTTGCCACATAGAGTTTTGACAAACAGCATAAACCGTATCATTTTCCCAAAAACCGGGAGTATAATAGGCATTTTTATCCATTATTTTAACTTCATCAAAATATTTATACTCCGGCAAATGATTAGAAACCAAGAATACTTGGAATAAAAGATATTTCATATCTCTGACTTTAGTTAATTCTCTCACAGTTTTAGCTAATATTCCATTGTCAGGTATAGTTGGAGTTGGTTTACCTAAGGCTTCATTCCAAGTAAACACAGTTAAAGTATTTACTCCATAATCCTTATAACCTTTCATATTCAGGTAATTATAATTATCAAGAGTTAAATTCTTAGCCGCATCAAAAAGCCCACCCTCATAAGTATAATGGGTTTTATATTTTTTGTTATCTTTAGGTTTAACAGGACTTGCTTGAAAACTGAATGTATAAGAAATTTTATCTTTAATTTTATACGGAGTATCTATAATATTTAAGGTAAATACTGTTTCTTTATCATTTTTATTTATTTGTAAAGCTTTGTTTAAATCTGATAATTTCCAAAACTCATCAGTTTCACAAAGCCACTGCATTCCTTTGTCTTCATTTCCTATCCAAACAAAAGGAAGATGATCACTGCTCCAACTTTCCGGAACAGAACCTGCGTTAAGCTTTGTCACATTTACACCCGCATACCATACAGGCACCTTTGGAAAATAGTGAAAAAGAGTAGCAAATTCATTTTTATAGGGTATGTTAAGTTTAAGACTGTCAACAGTAATCTCTTTGGTTGGAGTGAAAACAGTTTCTATTTCACAATAACCATCAAATTCACACTTACCCTTAACTTCCATATTAAGAGATGCTCCGGTTAGAGAAGCGACCCAATGAACACATCCCGGTTTTTCTGAAACTATATCTAATTTCTGAGAAGTCCATTTTTCTTCTTTTCCGTTAACCATTGCTACCCAATTTATGGGTTTTGATAAAATATTATCCCCCTTTGAAATAACAGAATCAAAAAGTCCGAATTTATTTAAAGAATAAGTCCTTTCAGTCACAGATATTTCCTTTTTATCAACTTTTATGGGAGTCCAAGGTTTCGGACACCAACTTTCGTCCGTGACACCTATTTTATTTCCATACCAGTCCGGCATATCCTCAATTGAAATTGTACAAGTCTCATCTCCGACTTTAAGAGAATAACTTCCTTTTTTATATTCAATATCTATGGTGGCAACATATACTATATCACTCTCCCCTTCCGGTGTGACATAAGAAGGTTTTGTGGTTTTTCCACCGATTAAAACACCTGTTTGAACAATATTACCCGCACTATCTCTTATAGTATAATCTAATTTATCTAATGGGGTTTTGCTTGATAAGCCTATTTTGTTACTGTCATAACAAAAGGTTCCTTCTAAAGCGGAAACTAAAGAAGAAAAAACAAAAATCAAAAATATAGATATTATTAATATTTTCATATTATTCTACCTCAACATCAATAATCTCCGCACCAAAGTTCGGCACAAAAAGGTGTTTTATTATACTGCCTTCTGTTTTGCATGGTGCAAAAGGATACTCTGACACAATACTTGTCTCTTTAATAATTTTACCCATGTCAATATCTACTTCTCTGTATGCATAATAATCATTTTTAACAATAAGCCTATATTTATTATTTGAAATCTTAAGAGTCCAAACCTTAACTGGCCAAGTATTTTTCCATTCATCGCCATCGCTGCCGGCCCTGTGATTTTCTCTACCATAAGTTTCTCCGCACCACAAAACTTTACCCATAGTTAAAATATTATTTATTACATCAGCACAAGCTCTGATAAAATCATCCGTCACAGGATTAAATTCCAGTTCGTGAACAAAGAAATGAGGCTCATATTCCGGGACCATTAATTGTTTTGTTTCTCTTGTTATCTCATATTTTTCTGATATATTAATTCCATAAACATACAAAGCAAGTGGGTTTTTCTCAACATTATCCTCAAGATAAAAGGTCGCTTTTGGCAATCTTTTATCCTTTTGACCTATTATAATTACCTTCTCTTTTTTAAAGAGTAAAGCTAATTCTTCATCATCCAATAATTGGGAATTTAAAATTAGAACCGTCCCCTCTATTTTTTCTATATTTTCTAAGTGACAAGTTTTAAATATAGGAGCTCCCCCTTCGGTTATTTTATGTAATATCTTTTGATTATGAAAAGTTCTTTTTGAAATAAACTCAGGCAATTGCTTTTCAAAAGCCTTATGTGAAAAAATAAGTGTCGGTCCGGACCCCTCTTTTGGATTATTCCAACCGGCTTCCCAAAAAGACCTGAGTTGTTTCCACTGGTCTTCTCTTATACCGTCTCCCAAACAAACCATAAAACCGTCAGCACACTTCTCCCAAGAATTATCCTTATATATTAGCATATTTAAAAGAGCATATACCTCTTTCTCAACCCCATTGGGATTGTGACCTATTCCGTCAAAATTTTCACAATGGTCTTGCACAACATGTAAAAAAATAAGTTTTGTTTTAGGACAATAAGCCTTTATATTTAAAAAAGTTGATGTATAATCATAATGCCTGTTTCTGTCCCCGGACATAAGGTCTTGAGCACAAGCCCCTGTTTCAACTATAAACCCATCTATGCCGGTATCGGCTATCTTTTTGTAATCAATTCCATATCTGTATTTAGCTTCAAAGGGGTCTCTGGTCATAGAAGAGTTAACCATAATTATTCGGTTTTTCTTTTTAAATTCTTTTGTAAATTTGATAAAAAAATCTGCCCAGCGATTGGTGTAAAAATCAAGCCACTCCTCTCTGCAATTATTCCATATATATTCATACCTTTTAGCTATAAAGGATTTAAATTCTTCACTCGGTTCTTCAATTTTACCTTGCTTATCTCTTTTTGGATATTGACAGGAAAACAGATTAGGCAATATTTCTGTAGGTAATTTGATTTTAGAATAATCTATGAATTGATTAATAAAATCATCTGAAAAGTCAGCATCATAAGCACAATACATAGTCGGCCCCCAACCATCGGCAGCATGCCAACCGTCAAAACCATAATAATCCATACAAGCTGTAATTTGTTTTAAGAAAAAATCTTCAAACAAAGTGCCGTCTTTAAAATGCTTTAAAGGATTAATGGAATGCCCTGTACCTCCTTCACGAGGTTGCGAGAGGATTTCAAGATTATTATCAAGCCATTCAGGTCTCATTTTGTTAAACATATACCAAGTCATAACAGACACAAGAACTTTTATATTATATTTGTGGAGTTCTTCAATAAGACCTTTAACTTCACACATTTTCCAAGGCTGGATATTTCGTCTGGGGTCCATTGAATAGACACCATACACGCAACAATCCTTAGGCAAAACAGCATTTTCATCACTACTGTCAAAAGATAAAATAAAATCCGGTGCGGATACAAAAAGACATATTGTATGCGGTGAAAAGCCTAACCTATCAAGGTAAGTTTTAACTCCAAAATCTTGAGAGGCTTGGTCGAAAGCAACTAATTCTGTCCAAATCCACGGTTCATATTTTTTCATAAATCAATCCTATATATTAAAAAACCCTTTTTGGAATAAACCAAAAAGGGATATGTTTTTGATTTTAATTAATATTGAGCTCCCCAATATTTAAGAAATCTTCCGGTTGTATCTGCAGTTGACCAAACACTTGGAACAAATTCTTCAATTCTCATACCTTTAGCGTGTCCGTCACAAAATGTAATATTAACTACACCGTTGTGTCTGCCTTTACCACTACTGTTTCTTGCCAAACGAGTGGAAGCATTATCCACTGTTGTAGGCCAAGCATAAGTGAAAGCACCGTTTGCATAAGTGTTAGGAATAGATGACCAAGCCGGAAGCTCGCCTGTTTGATCGTATTCACCTAAGTAAATCATTTCAGAAGGGCTTTTAAGTTGTGGTAGTGTAATACCTACTTGATCAGACCACATAAGTCCAAAGTTCATACCATAAGAACAGTAAATATTCTTATCAGCTGACGGACAATGGAAACAACCACCATTTTTAACATATGGCCATAAACCTTGATTGCTGTAAAGGCCTATGTATTGCGGAGCAATGGTGTCAGGATTTTCCCAAAACAAAAATCCCGGAGGGATTATAAAGGAACAAATTGTCTCATCAAAATCATCCGCATAAAGTTGAAGAGCCGTTCCTAATTGTTTTGTGTTAGACAAACAAGAAGTTTGTCTTGCTTTTTCTCTTGCTTGTGCGAAAACGGGAAATAGAATTGCAGCAAGAATTGCAATGATAGCAATCACTACCAACAACTCTATTAAGGTAAAACCTTTTTTCATATTTTTCTCCTGTTATACAATAGTTTATCGTTAAACTACTTATATTATACCACATTTAAATAACAAAAGTCAAGAGATAAAAGGGGTATTAACAAAAAAAATTAAAAAAATTAATAAATTATTTTATTATTTCGTATTTAGTCATAATCACTCCTAAAAAATATGCCCCAAACTTTTAGTTATGGGGCATTTTAATATTTATATTATTTCAAGGTAATCTTTATCCGGGAAAGGTGGGAATGGAACTGTGGGCAAGGTTTGATACCAATAAGCCACTGATGCCATATCATCCTGTCTCGGCAAATATCTTCCGTCACATCTCCAACCTATATCTTGAATAGTCACTTTTAAATCACTGTCAAATCTGATAGGATCCATTATATGCCAGCGATACATACCAAACCTTCTGTTTGCTTGATAGGTTTCGTCCACCTTATTGAGTTTCAAACCACCGTAAGGGCAGTCAAATTCAACATACTTTCCGTTTATATCAAAGTTATATGAACCCAAGAAATAATCTTCCGTTCCCGTGCCGCAGATTGTGGGGAATTCGCCGTCACCGTCCATAAAGAACTTTATCTCACCTTCACCCCACCAGCCGTTGTTATTTACGCCCAATGCCAAATAGGTTCCCACATACTGACCTTTTCCTTTTATTCCGTCAACAATTGTATAATCTTCCTTATAAGGCAAGGGATTCACTCTTCTAAACTGTGCATGGAAATAGGCACAGTCTTCCGGCACTTCCGTCAAAGTATAATTAATTTGATAGTATAAAAAGGCTTCTTCGTTTGTTAAATTTGTAAAAGTGATATAAGCTCTCTTTCTGAAAGGCATTTCAAAAAATGAATTGAAAGCTCGTCCCGGATTAACACAAATAGGCAAAGATCTCAAAATACAAGGGGTTCCCACTCCGTTACAAAAAAAGTCACCCAAAGGACATTCCACAGAGGGCATTTCTTGATCGTCCCAATACATTCTCAAAATCAAATGACGCCAGTTAAAGCCTGAGGGAGTCATCCACATCTGCTGAATAGCACCCATACCTTTTATATCTGCCATAACAAAGGTTTCCCCGGGCTTTATTGTGACGCTGGGGCTGATTTTCCACTTTTGACCAAGGTCTTTGGCACAACCGGCACCGGTACCCTGAATAGCCATACCACCCTTACCTTTTTCACCGGTAAAGTTTTCAGGAGAGATGGAACGAGTTTTAGCGTCAGACAAACGAGATAAATTTCCTAAATTCATACCTAAACCGTTAAACATAAATAAATACTCCAATTATATAATATCAATATAATTATAACATAAAAAAAATATAAAATCAAATTTATGAATAATGGCAAAAACAAAGTTTAAAATTTGTATATTAAAATGTAATTATGATATAATATAATTAGTAATGGAAACAATTAAAATTATTACTTAATTACCAATAATTAGGAGAATATTATGGAAAGAAAATATTCAGTTATCCTTGGTAACTTGGGTAACACAAAAGACAGATTCTGTGGTGCTTACAAAGAAAATCCTTCCACCGAAGAAATGCTTGAAAAAGCATCAAAAATTCCTTACGTAAAAGGAATTGAACTTGTAGGAACTTGGGACATTTCCGAAGACACTGCCGACAAAATGAACAAGGCTTTCAAAGACCTTGGCATGACCTGTGTATCCATTATCCCTGACCTTTTCGCTAACCCTCTCTACGGAAAAGGTTCTTACACCAGTAAAGATCCTGCCATAAGAAGAGATGCCATTGACTACACAAAGAGAATGTGTGAAGCTGCCAGAATTATGGGTTGTAAAACCATTAACATTTGGCCCGGTCAAGACGGATACGACTACCAATTAACCGCTGATTACGAATGGGAAAGAAATTGGGAACTGGAAGCTGTTGTAGAACTTGCAGAAGCTTACCCTGACATTGACTTTGCTCTTGAATATAAACCAAAAGAACCAAGAACTCACTCCTACATGGCTCGTATGGGTGACACCCTTGTTCTCGCTATGCTGGCAAACAAGAAAAACGTTGGTGTAACCATTGACACAGGTCACGGTTTTGAAGGTGGAGAAGTAATCGGAGAAAGCATAGTTTTGGCAAAATCTGCCGGAGACAAACTCTTCCACATGCACTTCAACGACAACTTCGCTTCTTGGGATGACGATATGATGGTAGGTTCCGTTCACTCCATAGAATATATTGAAATTCTCTACTGGCTTGACAGAACCGGCTACACCAACTGGCTCTCTATGGACCAATACCCATACAGAGAAGACGCCGCAGGAGCTATCGGGGAATCAATCCAGTGGTTAGTTAAGTTTGACGAAATGATGACAGCAAACAGAGACAAAATCACAGAACTTATCAGACTTGGCAACCCGATTGAAACTTCTAAATTCTTAAGAAGTGTTTTATAAACGCTTTACATAATAAAAATGCCCCTTTATAGGGGCATAAATTCATTAATATACATTTAACACGAAAGCAAATTCAGCTCAAATAGGGTGAATGCAAAAGGGGAGATGGAGGTTTGTTACTCCCCCCTTAATCCCCCCTGCGTAGTAGGGGGGAGATGGGCGTTCCCCATTATCTCGCAAAGCGAGGAAATGCAAAAGAGAAGATAACCATATTTAACACTATTGACACAAGAGGGCTTTTTTGGAAACTATTTTTTTTGACGGTGCTTTTGGCACCTATTATTCCTCTCTATACAATGATCAAAATTGTGAAAAAGCATCCATAGAACATCCGGAAAGGGTTTTAGGCATACACCAAGAATATATCAACGCCGGTGTAAATGCCATTAAAACCAACACCTTTGGTGCCAATAGATTCTCTGAAAACCCATCAGACGTAGACAAAATAATAGAAGCTTCTTTCTCTATTGCTCAAAAGGCCGTAGGCGAAAGAAACATTAGAATCTTTGCTGACATCGGATATATAAACGATGAAGACTCCGAAGAAGAATATTTAAGAATAGCCCGCAAATTTTCAGAAATAGGAGCAAAAGACTTTCTCTTTGAAACCTTAGCTGAAATAAAACCTCTGTTAAAAGCCGTAAATTGGGTTAAAGAAAATATTCAAGATTCTACTGTTATTATTTCCTTTGCTTGCGACCAAAACGGATATACAAGAAAAGGTTTATACTACCAAGACCTAATTAAAAAGGCTTTGGAAGTAGGAGATTACACAGGACTTAACTGTCTTTGCGGACCTTATCACACTTTTCAGTTAATAAAAGAGTTTCTCCATAAAAACAGCTATTTAGCCCAAAGGCTTATTGCCATGCCAAACTCTTCCTACCCTTCTTACCAAAACGGAAGATTGTTTGTTTACAGAGATAACAAGGAATATTTTGCCGAAAGGCTTTTAGAGCTTTATTCCTTAGGACTTGGAGCTGTTGGGGGTTGTTGCGGTTCTACTCCCGATCACATAAAACTTTTCATTGACAAAGTCCAAAAAGGTGAAAGAAATTATCCCGTAATGGATAATCAACCAGTCCGATTATCCAATACAAAAAATATAAGCAATCCCCTACTCTCTGTTCTAAAAACCGGCAAAAAAATCATAGCTTGTGAGTTAGACAGTCCTTTAGATGCAAACATTGATTTTATGCTTACCAGTGCCGACAATTTAAAAGACGCCGGAGTTGATATTATAACCATTGCCGACTCACCCCTTGCAAGAGCTCATGCTGACAGTTTTATTATAGCTGCCAAATTAAAAAGAGAGCTTAATATAGAAGTTCTCCCTCACCTATCTTGCAGAGACAGAAACCATATCGGAATAAAAGCAACTCTCCTTGGAGCCAATATAGAAAACATAAACAATGTTTTGGCTGTGACCGGAGACCCTATAAATGATAGCAAAAAGAAAGGTGCTTTTGACTTCAATTCCTTTACCTTAATTGAATATATAAAGAAACTTAATGAACAAGTCTTTTCAAACAATCCTTTTGCTATTTGCGGAGCCTTAAATATCAACAGTCCTAACTTTGATGTTGAACTTTCAAGAGCAAAAAGAAAAACAGAAAATGGCTTAAAAGTTTTTCTAACTCAACCTATTTATTCTCCGGAAGGAATAGAAAAACTAAAAAAAGCCAAAGAAAATCTTGACGCCTATATTTTAGCCGGTATTATGCCCATAGTTTCATACAAAAACGCTATGTTCTTAAACAACGAAGTCTATGGTATAGATATACCGAAAAAAATAACCGATGAATTTAAAGATAAAAACAAAGAAGAAGCCGTGGAAATCGGTAGTAATATAGCTTTTGATACAGCTGAGGAGGCTTCTCCCTACTGCAACGGTTTTTATATTATGATACCTTTAAAGAAAATTAATATGATTTGTGAGCTTATTAAAAAAATTAAAAATAATTTAGCATAGGAGTAATTGATGTTAGTATTTGGGGAAAAATTAAACAGTTCCATCCCTTCCACACTTAAAATATATAATGAAAACAACACAGAAGCCATAATTAATCTTATAAAAGCACAAGAAGAGGCAGATTATTTGGATATAAACACAGGTCTTTGTTCAAAGGAAAAAGAAATGATGATCTGTGTGGCAGAATTATGTCGAAAAGAAGGTGCCAAAATAATGCTGGACTCTTCAAATGTCAATGTTTTGATTGATGTAATTAATAACCTAAAAGGTGATATTTTTATCAATTCAGTCACTTGTAAAGAAAGAATTTTTGAAGTTTTGCCCTTAATTAAAGAATATAATGCCAAAGTTATAGCTCTTCCCATTAAAGACAAAGTTCCCCAAAGCCTAAAAGAAAGAGAAGAAAACGCTCTTATAATATGCGACATATTAAAAAAAGAAAATATTAATCTTAACAACATCTTTTTTGATATTTTAGTTCAACCCATAGCCACTGATCCGGATAGTGGTCCCTTAACCATTGATACTCTTAAACTATTCAAAAAAATGGGACTAAAAACCACCTGTGGATTATCTAATGTTTCCTTTGGTTTGCCACAGAGAAAAATGGTCAATTCCTATTTCTTATCCATCTTAATGGCAAATGGTTTGGACAGTGTAATTTGTGACATTACAGATATGAACATTCAAAAAACTATCAAAATTACAGAAATGCTAACCGGTGAAGATGAATGTATAGAATACGTCAGATGGATAAAAAAATCAAGGGAAAATAAATAATGAAAATAGCTTTATTATTTTTTATAATTACACTTTCAGCTCCCGTTTTTGCCTTTGATTTAATTAAAGACGGAAAGCCAAATGCCACAGTTATCATATCAAATGATATGACTGCTCCCGAAGTAAACGCTGCCAATGAATTCATTGAATACATAGGTAAAATCACATCTGTTACCCTTAAAATTTCCACCACTCCCACAAGAGAAAATAATATTTACTTCGGTCAAACTCAAAAAGTAAAAGATTTAACAAAATATGATTTTTCCACATTAGGAGTTGACGGGATATATATAAAAAGCGGAAAAGATTATCTCATTTTCTCCGGAGACAGACCTCGTGGAACTCTCTATGCGGTTTATACTTTTTTGGAAGATAATTTAGGATGTTGCTTTTACTCTCCCACAGAAGAGTATATACCAAAAAAAGATAATATTAATTTAGATAACATAAATATTATTTATACACCCCCATTTGAAATAAGAGAATCCTATTTTAGGATTAACCTTAACAGAAAAGACTATAAGTTTTTTGTCAAAAATAAGCTTAACGGTTTTTCCAATATAATCCCGGAAGAATGGGGAGACCATGCCAAAGTAATAGGTTGGGCACATACAATTCCTCAACTAATCCCGGTTTCCAAATATGGTAAGGAGCACCCGGAGTGGTTTGCCCTTGTGAACGGAAAAAGAGACGTATATGACACCTCTGAGCCTTATTCAAAAGTTGCCAATATATGCTTCTCAAATAAAGAAGTGATTGATGAATTAACAAAAGTAGTTCTTGAAAAAATAGGAGACGACCATAGCAAAGTAATAATAACAGTAAGTCAACCCGGTGAACTGGACGAAACTGACAGGCGATGTCATTGTGAAGACTGCCTTAAATTATACGATCGTTACGGTAATTCAGGCGCTTTCCTAACTGTTGTTAACCACGTAGCAAAGGAAGCAAAGAAAAAGAATCCCAACGCTTATATTGATACATTTGCTTATAAATGGACCAGACAAGCCCCAAAAAATATCAAGCCTGAGGACAATGTTATAGTTTTTCTCTGTGGAATAGAGTGCGACTTTGCCACACCGATTGACAGCGAAACCAATAAGGATTATTACAAAGACTTTCAAGACTGGAAAAAACTAACTGACAATATTTATATCTGGGATTATGCAGTTAACTACTTAAATTCCCATCCCCTATTTCCCAATTTCCATATTCTGCAAGACAATATAAAAATATATGCCAATAATAATATAAAAGCTATCATGGCAGAGGGGGATGACTATAATTATGATACAGCTTTAATATCTCTTAAAGCATACTTGATAGATAAATTATTGTGGAATCCAAATGCCGACGTAGATAAACTAACCAAACAGTATCTTGATTTATATTTCGGACCTGCGGGAGAAGATGTATATAACTACCTAAATATTATAACTAAAGCTGTCCAAAGAGAAAAAATATATCTTAAATGTTTTAACAAAGGAAACACTTTTTTAAATGAAAAGGATTATATGGACGCCTTTACAGCCTTGTATAATGGTTATATGAAAGTAAAAGATAATGACACATACACAGACAGATTATATGTCCAAATATTTTCTTTACAATTTAGTGTATGGCAAGCACCGGAAGAAGTTCAAGAAAAAGTAAAAAATACAGGCATTTTAGACCCTTACGAAACAAAAGAAAAATTTTTGGAAATGTATATACCCTTTTCAATCTCTCACAAAAATGCCTACGGACAATACGGCATCCACATAAACAACAGTGAATTATATAAATATTAAATTAAATGGAGATTAAAATGAAAAAACTACTCTTTTTCCTAATAATCTTTCTTATATCAACAAGCATTTTTGCTTTTGATTTAATTAAAGATGGACAACCAAACGCCACAGTTGTTATATCTAATGATATGACAGCCCCTGAAGTAAATGCAGCCAATGAATTTATTGACTATATTGAAAAGATTACCTCTGTTAAGTTAGAAAAAGCCGGGGCTCCTACAGAAGGCAACAACATTTATTTTGGCCAAACCCAAGCAGTTAAAGATATAACCGGCTACGATTTCTCCAAATTATCCGGAGATGGTATTTACATTAAAAGCGGTGATGATTATCTCATTTTTGCCGGCGACAGACCACGAGGAACTCTCTATGCGGTTTACACTTACTTAGAAGACTTTTTGGGCTGTAGATTTTTCTCTGCCGATAAAGAAATTGTTCCCCAAAAAAATAACATTACAATTAATAATATTAACAAAATTTATGTGCCACCATTTATGTCCAGAGAATCTTTCTTTAAAGTAAACCTCATAAGTGACCACTATAAATTCTATGTTAAAAACAAACTAAACGGTAATTTCAACAATATTCCTGATGATTGGGGAGGACATGTATCCCTTATAGGTTGGTGTCACACTATTCCTTTCTGGATTCCCGCATCAAAATACGGACAGGACCACCCGGAATGGTTTGCTCTTGTTAAAGGTCACAGAGAAAATGATAAAGATGACGCCAATATCTGTTTCTCCAACCAAGAAGTTATTGACGAAATGACAAAAGTTGTTCTCGAGCAACTTGGAGACACACAAGAAAAGGTTATAGTTTCCGTAAGTCAAGCTGATACATACAGGAAATGTGAATGTGAAGAATGTCAAAAGCTTTATGAAAAATACGGAAACTCAGGAGCTCTCTTAACTGTTGTAAACCATGTTGCAAGAGAAGTTAAGAAAAAGAACCCCAACGCCCTTGTTGAAACCCTTGCATACCAATGGACAAGACAGGCACCGAAAAACATTAAACCGGAAGATAATGTTATTATTCGTTTATGTGACATTGAATGTGACTTTGCCTCACCTCTTGACAGCAGAAATAACAAAAGCTTCTACAAGGACCTTAAAGATTGGCACAAATTCACGGACAGCGTTTATATTTGGGACTATGTGGTGAACTTCCAAAACTCCCACCCTGTATTCCCGGACTTTCATGTTCTAAAAAAGAATATGAATATTTTTGCAAACAACCACGGAATTGCTGTTTTTGCCGAGGGTGACGACTTTAATTGGGACACAGCTTTAATCTCCCTAAAAGCTTACTTGATCGGCAAATTAATGTGGGATCCGAGTGCAAACCAAGATAAACTAACCAAAGAATATTTAAACTTCTACTTCGGTCCGGCAGGTAATGATGTCTACGATTACCTAAAGATTATTACCAAAGCAACACAACGAGAAAAGCCTTTCCTCAGATGCTTTAACGAAGGCAACACCTTCTTAAACGAAAACGACTACAAGAAAGCTTTCAGAGCCTTATACGCCGGATATAACAAAGTAAAAGAGGACGACAAATACAGAGAAAGATTGTTGGTTCAACTCTACTCCTTACATTTCAGCGTATGGCAAGCACCGGAAAAAGTTCAAAAGAAAGTTATCGATTCCGGATTATTAGGCATCTATGACACAAGAGAAAAGTTCCTAAAAATGTATATACCCTTCTCCTTTGCCCACAACAATTCCTACGGACAATATACAGTTCATATTAATGATAGTAAGTATTACAAATATTAAAACAAAAAGAAAAAAAAGAGCCGAAAGGCTCTTTTCTTTAATGCACAATGCATAATGCACAATGTACAATTTGTCCCGCTAAGTACAGATAAGCCGAAAGACAGAGGACCATCCGTCATTCAAATCACAAATAAAAAACCACTTATCTCCCAATTAAGGAGGATAAGTGGAAAAACAAATAAGGGAATGTGTAAAAACTAATTAATAAGGAGACTGTAAAAACAATGGTTAGAGAGCAACTTTTGTCAACTTGTCAATATCAAAAGTTTCTATATTATCTTTATTCCTAACAGCCTTATTCCATTCATCTTCTGTATATTTTTTTGGTGAAAAATAGAAAACCTGTCTGTCAATTTTCTCCAAAGCTTCAATAACGGCTTTTGTAGATTCATCATCCACAGATGCTAAAGATTCATCTAGAAACAATGGATACTTAATATCCTTCTCTTGATTCTCAATAACAGCTATTTTTGCTGCAAGTAATAACTGGCAATAAGTTCCACTAGACAATTTATTTATCTCATCCCTGTTAATGATATTACCTGTATAAATTTCAGTTATGTTCCCTTCTTCATCCATTTCATATTTACCGGCAGCAAATAAGTTAAAATAGTTTCTTGTGTTATTCTTTATATCTACAACAAAGTCACCACTCTTTTCTTTAACAACACCACTCATAAAAAATTTGGTGAATTGAGAAAGATATTCACTTTGATATTTTTTAAGTTTATCGGTATACATTTCTTTTTTACGAAGAAGCTCTTGTGTATTTGAATTTTTTTCTTTTTCTTTTTTATCATTCTCAATTTGCTGATTTTTAGCCGTTTTATTCACTTTTTCTTCTTTATTCAAAGAAAGATTATCTTTATATTCTTTAATCTTGTCTTCAGATAAATTAGAATAGTCCGGAAAGTCATTTTTTAAATCATTATAATTCTTTTCTTTTACTTCATAATCTCTTTTTGCTTCCTTATAATCTCCAAGTTTATCAAAAATAATCTTGAAATCATTATAATTGCCAAAACCAAATTCTGCAAGGAGATCAATAAATTGATCTTCCCATTTTTTTATATCAGATTTTAATTTTTCGTTAGCAATAAAATCTTTATACATACCATAATCCAATTTAGCTTTTTCAAGCAATTCTTTTAAAATATATCCTTTATAGTCAGAAAATTCAAGATTTTGAGCAAAGAAATCACCTTTTTCTTCTTCAAAAGCCATTACATCTTTATTGTGATTTTCTAGTTCTTGTTTTTTAAGTTTAATATCTTTTTCTTTGTCATCAATTTCTTTTTTTATTCTATTGCAATCATCAAAAGTTGATATTGCCCAAATCTTAGTTGGATCTATACCTTCAGTCTCAATTTTCTGAGATTTAAATTCATCAATAGCCTTATTGTTTTTATATATTGAAACAAAAGGTATAATTAAACCAAATAAACCGAGTAAAGGAGTCCAAAAATAATTTGGTGCAAAAAAATATAATACTACACATAGAGCTATTATAACAACAAGACCAACATAACCCCCAATTAAATTAATCTTACTAAGCTTATTTCCTACTTCTTCATAAGCAGATTTCTTATAAGATTTTTTAACATCATCAATTACTCTATCTTTTTCCGGAGACTCTTCTCTTTTAAAAGGAGCTATTTCCTTAAATCTATCATCTTCCAATTCTTTCTCTAAACTTTCTTTCTCTTCTCTTAGCCTTTCTATTTCTCTATTAAGATCTGTAGTATTAAAATCGGACAAATCTTTTTCTTTTTCTGATAATCTATCTAAGTCAGGGAAAATTTTATACTTATAATCCTTAGTATCATTAAAAGAAATACCGGTATATTCTATATCTTTTATGTTGCCACTCTTTTCTCCGATTTTTTCATTTAATCTATCAATTTCTTTTGCCTTTGCTTCATTTTCAACCAACTGCTCAAAATCAAACTCATCTGTAAACTCTTTAAGTTTTCTTTTTGCCTCATCAAGGGCAGTTGCTGATGAATTAAATTTATCTAAATCAATTAAGTCTTTCCCTATCTTTATTTTTCTATTAAGTTCTTTAATTTGATCGATATTAGCATCAATTTCTTTTTGAAGATCTTTAACTTTATTCCAAGCTTCTTTTTTACCTTCAATATTCTTTTTATTTATCTCTAAATCAATCATTATTGGTTTTATATCTTCAGTTTTAGTTTTTCTCGGCTTCTTATCAACTAAATTCAAATCACATGTTCCGATTTTAGCCAATAAATCATCATAATTAGAGAATTTTCCGTTTACCAAACTGTCTAAATTCAAGTCATAAAATCCATCCGGTCTTTCACCAATTGGCATAGACCAAATATCTTCTTCTTTTTCAACATTTGTATCAAAAGTCACCTTTTGTCCGTCAAGAGTTGCTTCACCTTTAATAGAACCGTAAGTTTCTTTAGATTCATGTCCTCTTTTAAGTCTTTCTCTCCAAATAATACCTTTTATGGCAGAACATAAAGTAGATTTCCCGCTACCGTTTTGACCTAAAACCACATTGATTTTTTTTAAGTTATCTAAAGATAACCTTTTTATTTTTCTGTTTGGATAACTGTCAAGTTTTATGTTTCTTAATTCTAGTTTACTCATTTTTATCACTCTCCCCCGGCAAAATATCAATTAAAGATTTTCGAATAAACTTCAATAATTCTTCATCATCTAAATAATCATAATAGCCATTACGAGCTGGTTCTGTATACTCTTCACTTTGTTCTTTGTATTTAACAAAACTATCACCATATTTTTCAATAAAAGTTCCATCATCAATTGACAATATCATTTCAGCCACAACACCTATAGCATTAGGTTGTTTTGCCATTTCTCCCAAATTATACACACCTTCTATATTATCAATAAATTCTGATACATAAACATCTTCTGCCACATAACCGTTTACGGCAGATTGGTTTTCTTCCATTTCTTCTCTGATTTTATCATGTTTTTCTTTTGAAAGATTTCCGATTAGGTTCACCTTATATAAATTTAAACTATGTTTACATTCCAAATTTTCATTTAAAATAGAACTTAAAGAATGTTCATCACTAAAATCTGACACATCCGCATCCACTAATTCATAATATACTTTTGAAAAAGATTCAAAGCAGAAATTAACCTTATCTAATTTTTCATCTAATTCCAACGTCCAAAAACCATGTTCACCCTTTTCACCAAAATCAAAAGCCTGAGGAGAACCTAAACTAACATACTTATCTTTTTCTTCTTTTTTATGAGTGTGACCAATTAAAGTAATAATAGAGTTATTTATTACATCACCATTTAAGCTGTCTTTAAATGGGCCATATTTATTATCTTTTTCATTAGCATTATAATCCCCGTGAATCATAATTATATATTTATCGTCTTCAATTTTTAATTTTATTTCTTTATTATCTTCATTTTTTAATTTTCTTTTAAATGGATTTGTTTTTAAATCATCATCTAATCCGAAACCGTAAATACTTAATCCATTAAGATCAAACCTTTGCCACTTGCAACCACAACCTATCAAATGAACGAAAGAATAAGGAGTATTAGATAATAAATCTGAAAGTCGTGACTTATCATGATTTCCCGGAATCATAACAACTTCTATATTTTTATCTTTTAGTTTTTCAAAACCGTTATTAAGAATTTGACGTGACGTAAAAGTGGATGTATCCTCATCTAATATATCCCCACAGATTAATATAGCATCATAGTTGTTTTGAGAAGCTATATCAATAATATCATACCAAGCTTTTTCCGCAGTAAAATCTTCAATATTATATTTTTCAGGTATTTTTTTTGAAAAATTACCCAAGTGTAAATCTGCTGTGCAAAGAATTTTCATATTACATTCCTCCTTGTCTTTTTTATTTCTCAATATTATATACCGAATTTTTCAAAATAAAATCTAAAAAAAACAGTGTTTTTTATGGGATTTTTATAAATGTCTATATTTTATGACAAATGTCTTTATTTTATCTCAAGTTTTTGTCTGTTGCCACATTTGCGACATGTGAAAGTTGTGTTCATACTTATGGAGGCTCTTGTTTCGGAAGAATTCTCCACATTGCCACATTTTTCACACTTTCTACGAATTGTTATTAAGTGTCCGTCATCTTTTGTGATAACACAACCCTGTATTGCCACACGAGGAGGCTTTTTGGTTCTCTCAAAAATGCTTTCGCTGTCTGTGGTCTGTGAGCTACTGTAACTACTTGTTTCGTTATCATTTGTGGTGCAACACAGACCTACAAAGCATAAACCCAAAGCCAATACCAACACTACAATTTTTGTTTTTAAACTCTTCATTTTTTATCTCCTTATATTAATAAATATAACCTTTACAGGATAACATAACAGCTTGTGCAAAGCTGTGAGCGCTTGTCCATTTCTCAGATAATTCTTTCGGTTTATAAAAAACACTCTCAGTATGTAGTTTCTTTGCTCTCAACAAATCACAACAGATTGAAATAACTTCAAAATTCAATATCTCAAAGGGACCTATCTCTACCTTAGATTTATCCTTATATAGATAAAATGTCTTTCCGGATTCAATGTAAATAACACAGTTAAGATTAAAACTATCCATTACATCTAAAACAGATGATATAAACCCTTCCCTATCATCATTTTTAAAGGGAACAAGCAAAGATTGTTCTTCATATTGATGAAGCGTATCGGGGATTGGTTGGTTATTTCTATAATAACTGTCCCTCAATTGTTCCTTTCGTTCCGCAAATCTTAACTTCTTTTCACGAAGTTTCTTTTTTAAATTCTCGTGCTTTTCTGTATCAACACTTAATTGCTTATGTTTCCTTTCAATAATTTCTTTATCACTCAAACCTTCTAAAGAAGCGTTAGAATCAACACCATAAACATTAATTATCACAAAATCGTGAAATTTAGATAAAAAACCAATCTCATCTGCGGATCTTCCGGGACATACTACGCTAATCCATTTTGTAGCTTTTGAGATTTTTTCAAGATAATCTTCCAGACTTTTTTGCTTATCTTCATAATGTGCCTTTTTTGCTTTTTTTATAATATGTTTAACAATATCTGTTTCTTCACTAAGGACATTTAACAAAAATGATTTACCGACTTTATTTATAAATATTAATGAATCGGCATAATTTTCATCCTCACTCAATTCAACTATGGATAATATATGTGCTTGTGGGCTGTTTTCTTCTACCATATCTTTTGTTAAAGAGTGGCAGGAATATCTGTCCATCTTGTCAAATAATTCTTCACGATACTTAGTGGCTTTCTCTGCTCCGGCAAGGTCGCCTTCTACTTCTAAAGCTTTGATTGTACCATAAGCTCGGTTGAACTCTGTGTAGAGCTGCATTGGAATTTCTTTTAATTTTTTTCCTAATAACATTTGTATTCCTCCATAATAATTATAACATTTTATTTAATCTTTGTCAACAGATTTATAAGGTTTAAAAAACATAAAATAAATTGTCTTTTAAACCCGACAAAACTGTTAATTTCTGACGGGTATGGGTGGGGAGATATTTTTCTTTTGTGTCACACTTTTCTCCTTTTCTCTCTCCCCACCCATATATTATAAAAAAAAACATCTAACAATCTACTTTTAAGAGTAATTAAGTGCCTAAACCATATATAGCCATATTTTCAAAATTGTATATTTCATAAAAATTTATCATATATGACTAATAACACTCTCTGTTTAGGATTCTATTTTTCCAATACCTTTTCTTTAAACTCTTGTGGTAAATCTAAGTATTCAAGAACAACAAAATCTATACCATCTACATTATCTACAATTAAGTCAACGGCTACTAAATCATCTTTCCCTTTAATCTTATGCTTAAACATTATAACGAGGACACTTAATTTTAACATAGCAGCTACAGGTAAATTATCCATAGATAATTCAATTAATTCTTGAAAAAAGATGCTCTGTCAAAACAGGTCTCTCCATACCCCTCTAACCCTATCATTCTTAAAATGTCACTATTCCATATTAGGGTTATTGTATCTATTTTGGCTTCGGCTCCTTTGGCAATAAATTTTACCAAATATTGTTTCGTTACGGAGATTATCTCCTTTTCATTTTCGTTTTTTGTTGACATAGCGTCACCTCCGATTTAAATATTTTGGTTAAGGTTTTTCCCCTTCCATATATATATAGTCATATTTCCACCCAAAATTGCCATTTTTTCAAAAAATTTTTTTTAAAAAAAGTGATACCATGTTTTCACATAGTATCACTAAATAAATCTTAAATATATGAATTGTAATTGGATGATAATTTTACAATCACAATTCACATAAAGGCTTAATTTTAATATTGATAAAAATCTTACCAATTATTTCTGCGTTTTGCCCACAATGATTGTGCTTCTTTCACTAAATCATACATAAACTCTCTAACCATACCCGAAAACAAATTATCAATACTAGTATCCGGGAATAATTCATTAAATGCTTCTAATATATGAAGAATATAGTCAGGAGTGGCTGTAGGCAAAACATATTTATTCCTAAGATAAATTGAATCATGAGGACCAAAATCATCAAAGAATTCAACTGTCTTACTCTTTCCTGCTTTAATATAATTATAAAAGTCTTTTTCCAACTTTAAGTGTTTTTCTTCTTTTACTATTCTTTCCCACGCAGCTCGACCAAATAAATCTTTAACAGAGAATTTTATTTTCATTCCTGAAGGAAGAAGGGAAGCCAAAGCCAAAGCTATATCCAAAAGAGAGTCCAATTTTGGATACATTAAATTCTTTATACTATTCCAAACTATTTTACCCACAAAATCTTCCAAATTCAAAGGTTTAACACTATGTGATGAAAGCCAATGATCTTCTGTTATAATTATATCATCATCACCAAATTCTTTATCTAATCCTTCAATATTATCGAACGATCCACCTTCGTCATCATATTCCATTTCATCATAATCTTCATCATTTATGTCTATTCCGGAAAATATTATATTAAAGGCCCTTAAAATGCCTAAAATATAATCTAAATCTGCAGGTGGTAATTTGACACTATTTCTTTCATAGAGTGTTTCTTCTACCGGGCCGTTATCCTCAACAATTTCTATAGATTTACTTTTTCCCTCTTTGATATAATTATAAAAGTCTTTAAAAAGCTTTTGATCTTCTTCAGCACCAACAATTCTATCCCAAGCTTTTTTGCTAAAGAGTTTGCGAATATTAAATTTAATTCCCTTGCCGGCAGGAAGAAGATTTGCCAAAGCAATAGCAATTTGGAGCAAGGTTCGTGGTTTTTTGTTATGATTATCTATAGTATTTTTAATTAAAACGCCAAAAATGTCACATTTATCTAAAGGATACTCTTCAGGGAATAAAGCATTAAAGGAATCCATAATCTCTCTTATATATTCCTCGTCTGCGGGAGGCAAAACCACATCATTTCGCTTGTATATAGCTAATTTAGGGGTGATATCATTATAGATTTCAAGAGCAGCTTCTTTTTTGGCTTTAACATAATCATAGAATTCTTCTGTAAGACCGGAATATAAGCCATATTTTTTGATTCTCTTCAAAGCTTCTCTGCTAAACAATTCCTCTATTCTAAACATGGTATTGAAAGGCAAGAGGCAAGCTAATCTTACAGCTATTTCCAACAATGTCAATTTTCTCTTGGATTTGCCAGATGAAATTGTTTTTACAATATTATTATTACTCCTAAGAGATAATTTTGTATAGATTTTTAATGACTCAGAAAGAGTGATTAAATCCAAATCAGATTTATCTCTAAGGTTTTCAAATTCCTCTTCAACTTCTTGAGCTAATTTTAATGCTTTAATTTCATCCCACAGAGATGCATTAAATAAAGCTGATACGGTAAAAGCGGAATCTTTAGGTTTGTTCATTGCCTCGCTTATGGCAATCTTTGCAATGGTTTTAGGGTCCATTTGTTTCTCCTTTTTATTTAGTGTTTTTTATTTTCATATCCTACTATTATTTTGGTTTCTTTTTCCTCAGTCCTGTTTATAGAATTGATATATTTGGATTTACCTAAATCTTCATACAATTCTGTTATTTTTGCTTCCAATTTATCATCATCTTTCCAATCTTTGATTTTTCTATAATCAAAAGTTGACAAAGTCCCTAATCCTGTAATATCATCTATAAGGGCTTTTATGAAATCTTTATACTTGGCGCAAGAATGATATCTGTCTTTCTTTATTATACCTTCAAGAGACTTAAGAGTATTATAGGCTTTTTCTTCATCTCCCTTTTTAGGTAAAGAATGTCTGATTCCTGCATTAACATCTATAAGCTTAGGATACATATTCCAGAAATTATCGGAAAAAGTTTCAAGTGGGGTATCCGGGTCACACTTGATTTTATCTATCAAATCCTTATTAAGCTTGGTCTCAACATAACTTTTGCTTGTATCAAAATTAAAGTGGCGAACAAACATATCATTTTTAAGAATAAAGAGTATTAATTCATTGTCTGTGCCTAATTTACAGGTTTTGATTCTGTAAGGCATTTTATCAATATTCTTTAATGCTTCCTGAACTTTAGGATCTGTGCTTTCTTCAATGGATTTATAGAGTTTTCGAACATAAGTGTAAAAGCTCTCTTCTTCATCCTCATAAGGCAACTTATGTAACGCTTCGGAAAGCTCCGCCGCAGTAGGCTCTTCATCCGGAGTGAAGATTTTGGCATCTTCACCTAAAATATTGTGAATCAACAGCATTTTTTGAGTGGCAATTTGTTTAACTCGAACAGTGTCGGAAGTTAATTCTGAAGGGAAGAAGTTATAAATGTAAAGTTTGTCAAAGACTTTTGCGGAAATTCTGTTCATTCTTCCCACTCTTTGAATAACACGCACCGGGTTCCAAGGAATATCATAGTTTATTACAACACCGGCTCTGTTAAGGTTATGTCCTTCACTCATTTTATCCGTAGAAACAAGAATGTGTTTATCGTTAGTTTGGTCTTTGCAAGAATAATCAAATTCTTTTTCTATTTCTTCAATTTTTATACTGGAACCATAGACATATTCTATGTCATCTCTATGTAATCCGTCAAATTTATTCCTTAGATGTTTAACTGTATCCGCAAATTCTGTAAATACCAATATTTTTCTATTAGGTTCTTTTGCTTTGATTCCATCTACAATTTTAACCAATTCTTCAAACTTAGGGTCTTTATCAACCATCTTAAGGTCTTCACACCTTTCTTTAATTTTGGTAAATAAATCTATATCTTTTTTAATATCCTCTAAAAAATCCGCTTCGCCTGAAGGGGTAAATTCATATACATCATATTCTTTTCCCTTTTTGGCTTGCATTTCTTTTAACTTTTCTAAAACTTCATCATCATCCAAATCGACACAATCTGTCATAAATTTTCTGTTTAATACATAATAACCATTAGTTGTGACAAAGGAATATATTTCAATATTTGTTTGAAGATATCTTTTAACGGATTCATAAAAAGCACCAAAAGAAGACTCAAGTCTTTTAACTATGATTCTTTTCATAAAATCATACAATTGATCTTGATACTGTTTTGCCAATTTCTTAGATACAGAATTCTTTGCATCATAATTTACAGGACGATAAATAGCTCCTATAAAATCTCCGCCGGTTTTAGAAAAATACCTCAATATATCATCATAAAAATCTGATAAATCCGGCTCTAAAAAATATAAAGCTTCTCTGGGGTCTTCAATGGTAGAAAGGTCTCCTGTTTCTTTTTTATAATCCGGGTTGTTTAATATATCAAGTCTGTTTCTTCTTATAATATAACTTGAAATATCATCTTTGACCTCTCCCCCAACATCTTTCATCATTTTGTGCAATTTATCAATCTCAGGTTTACCTATTGAAGCAACTTTAACGCCGGGCAAGTATTTACTCAATAATCTATCAATCTTAGCTAATTTTGCAGGATCTGTAGATCTATAATCTTTAATAATAGAATTAATATCTTCTATACGAGCTTTAACATCCATAAACTTTTCAAACAAAGAATATCCATAGGATGCAGATACAAATTTAGTAGGTAAGAACAATTTTAAAATACTATGAATATCCCAAAAGGTGTTATTGAATGGAGTAGCGGTTAATAAAATAACTTTTTTGTTTTTACAGATAGTATTTAGATAACCATAGGTATCGTTTTTGTCATTTCTAAACCTATGAGCTTCGTCGATAATTACATTATCAAAATCAGAATATAATTTTCTCTCATAAATATACTTTAAATTGGAAAAGCTTGAAGATTCAACCTCACCTCGTATATTAAATTTATACTTATAATCTTTCCAACCATATGAACCTGGTTCACCTATAAGATTAGGTGGACACAAAATAAGAGTGTTACCTGGCAATTGGGTGGCTATTACAGAAGCAATAATACTTTTT
The DNA here is from genome assembly GCA_017445025.1 of Abditibacteriota bacterium. GTDB lineage: Bacteria > Armatimonadota > UBA5829 > UBA5829 > UBA5829 > RGIG7931. Next base: position 39,404 of record JAFSVJ010000028.1, read on the forward strand.
CCGAGACCTACAACATCACCGAGAATAACTCCACCATAGTCTTCTATTTTACCCAAAGCCTCACGAATAGCATCTATTTGAAATCTAAAAGGCTTAAATCCGGCTTTATCCAATATTTGAGGAATATTTTTATCATCTTCCATATCCAATGACAGATAGGTTTTTAGTATATAGATATAGGCTTCATAAGGGGTCACCTTTCTGCAATGGGTTTCCTTAGTCAAGATTTCAATAATATCTTTCTTTATAGAATCATCTTCGGTAATTAAAATAGCATCTCTCCAAAGATTTTCAAAATATTCATCTGCTTCAATATAATCTTTAGCATGATTTACTTCAACATTAAATTCATCTTGACGGAACAAACCGGCAGATGTAAAATTGGAAGACCCGGTTATAAAACGATTGTCTTTTCCATCTTTAGGATAGGCAAAGAGATATAATTTTGAATGATTATCTTTATTGGTTTTACGGATGATGATTTTTCCTTCTTTAATCCATTTTATAAAATCCTCATATTGGTCGTAAAACTCTTTTTTATCCAGAGCTTCAGAACAAAAGTTTTCTCTGACAGAAGAGAGAAATTTCTCAACGCCTTCACCGGAAATAGCCTTAACTATAATACTCTCGGAATTAAGGCCCACAAGTATTCTTAATTTAAGGTCATTCTTTTCAGCTTTGGCTTTTAGTTCTTGGTAGAGTTCCGGGATCGCGGAAAAATAGAAGTATCCCACCAAGAATTTCATTTCTGTAGATGTAGGAATTAAATCTTGAAATTTGGCTTTTAATGTGGTTGTGTCGTTATTAATAATTAAGTTTGGCATTTTTTACCTCAAAACAATTAGTATACCCTAAAACTCGGAGAGTTTCTTGGAGGGGATTTTACCACTCTTTGTAAAATCACAAAGAGGGGTAATATCATTATATTTTTTTAAAAATCAAATTAACCAATTCTGTAGCTATTTCTTCCCCTCGCTCAGTTATATCTTTCCAAGTAGTAAAAGTAGTATAGCTTTCAGAATCAATTAAGGCATTTCTCTTGCTTGTTATTGGATCTTTATAAAATATCCTGGTATTTCCGATTTTATTTAAGCAAGAATCTTTAAAGTTTTTGTAAAGTTTATCCTTACACTCCTTAGGAAAATCACAACCGGATTTATAAACTGTTATACCATTATCATCATCTAAACCATCCATATAGTATTGATATGAAGGATCAGAAGAACTTGGATTTTCGGGACATATATAATCTAAAATAAGCTCATCAAAATCTAAATCCAATAAATTATAAGCTTCTTTATAATCAATGGTTCCTGATCCTTTTACGGATGCCATATAAAAAGCCAATAATATCATTGCCAACTTATTCTTATATGCATTCATATTTATAATTTCGGACAGAACTGAACTATCAGGCAACTTGTTTATATAAGAATCTATTGTAGAAATTATATTAGTTATATTATAAGGTATGGTTTTATCAATCATATATCCCAATATATCTTTATACAAAGGAATTGAATCTTTACTGTCCCTATTGCAAACTGAAAGATATAAAAAAGAGTGTAGAATTACTTTTGAAACTGCATCTTCTACTTCCTTGGCAGTCAAAAAGGTTTCTTTATAATCATGCAAAAGTCTGAATATAAATGGCTTTGGATGTTTGTAGGAACCGTTTACAAATATTTTATAGAAAAATTTGAATTTATCTCTGTTGATTAAGGTATATGTTTTATCTTCTGAGGTCAACATTTGATAAAACTCAACTTTATCATTTAAATCATCCAAGAATTTCTTCAAAGCTTCCGTTTCATCGCTTACACCATAATATTCTACCAATTCGTCTACAATCGTTTTTTTGAAATGACTTATTTTAATATTATTATTGTAAAACTTGATAAAAGCCTTTATATAAGTAGTTAAATAGTCATATAATTGGTCATTGGTTTTAATAATAAGATTTCCCCAAACAGACAAATAATGATGATGACTGGCTTCATCAAGTTTTGAGAAAATATAAGTCTTTATAAGATCTATATCTTCCAATTGTTTTCCTTTGGAATTAATTGATTCAAAGATAGAGAAAACTTTGGTTTGTTTGCAGTTGGAATCTATCACTATAAACCTAACAAAATTTAACAAATACTCGGCAAAAGCCAATAAATCATTAGAATCCGAAAATTCTTTTTTCAAATATTGATTTATAAACTTAAAATTATCTATAACTCTTTTTTCAAAAGAATTGGCCGGGACAAATGATGAAATAAAATCGTCTATATTGGTGGGATCGTCAAATGCATAATCAAATAATTGAGCAAAACAGGTTTTTTCTATACTGTTTAGGGAAATTAATCTTTGATCTTTGATATGTTTCCTGCCGACAACTTTCCATAAACAATTCTTCAATTTTACAATTGTTAAATCGCTTTCAGGTTCTCCGTTTTTTAATGCTCTTGTATATACTGACAAAAAAATCAAGGCAAAGGTGGTTATTCTTTGTTGACCGTCTATAATATCATAAATGTTAATGTTTCCGTTAATTTTAGGTAAGGGAGTCTCATAAATTATAATATTACCGGTGTAATATCCTTCACTTCTTTCATCAATATCGGTTAAATCAAAGACTTCTTTAATATCAATCAACAACTGATCAATATTTTCCTTATCCCAAGAATAAGGTCTTTGATACACAGGAACTGTGTAAGCTGACTTGAATAAATCTTCCAAGTCCATTGAAGCGGGGTCAAAAGTTTTTTTTGGCATATTTGCCTCCTTAAAATTTAATTATTTTTCAATTATTTTAATTTCGTCATCAGTTAGATCATAAAGCTGATACACAAGGGTGTCGATTTCTTTTTCAAGGCTTGTGGTGTCCTTGCCTTGCTTTTTGCCCTCTGTAATTTGATCCACCAAATTCTCTATTTGATTGGCTATCTGCATGTTATCATCTTTTATTTCAGGAATAGGAAGTTTAATAACATCTTGAGTAAACCATCTTACAGCATTTGTTCCTAATGAATTTCCATAATATGATATAAATGCATATCTTATTAATCTTGAATTTAATAAACCACAAATATATTTTACATTATTACCTGTAAGCATATAACAAGTATTTAATAAATAATAACATTCATAATCATATATCATTTCTCCATCTGATATATCAGCCCATATAATTTTAGGTTTTTCATAATCTTTATAATAATTTATTGTAGTTTGAGTTTCATACCATTTTCCAGAGGTTTTACTTCTTGCCTTAAAAGAACCATAATTTTTACCTGTCTGTTCAAGTCTTCTTTTATCAAAATTATCTAAAAAGTATTTTTCAATTGTGGGATAATCTTTTATATTCAAATGTAAAGCCGGAAAAATTCCTATCACCCACAAATTAGCCCAATGATATTCATATCTCTTTACATCTGAACCACGCAAGATGGGTTTAATTATTTTCTCCGTTCTCTGTCGTTCGGCAGATGTGGAACAGTTGTTTAAAATCTCGTCTTTGGTAGCTGTATCTATAATAAAAGCGTCATTAAAGCCGGTTTTAATACCATAATTAATGGTAATATCATCCCATTCTCCTAATGGTGTGCCTATATGCTCTATTTTTTTCTTTAGTGATACTTCTTCTCTTGATCCTATAAACCAACTGTCACTTGATAATTCTTTTAATATGACAGAATTATTGGTTATATAATCTCCCAAATTATCTTTAGGATTTTGACCTTTTCCCACCTTTAATGAACAAGCTTCAAGATCATAATGTATTTTTTCCTTTTTAATCAATAATATATTTGTATCTACAGTTGCACTGTCAAAGACTCCGGGGCCTAAGTCTATCAACATCTTGGGGTTAAAATTGCAGAAATAGCCTCTTAACTTTTCACCATATCCGGCACGCATCCATTTGTTGGAGGTGATATAACATAAATTACCACCTGTCTTTAACAAATTCATTCCTTTTTCATAAAATAAACAATATATATCTCCACTACCATCATGGGTTTCAAAACCTTGGGAAGCATATCGGTCTCTTAAATCTTTAGGTTTTATTTTTTGAAGTGGTATATAAGGCGGGTTTGCTATAACAATATCAAATCCTTCTTCAATACCAAACATCCATTTCGGATCAAACCAAGGGCAGGATTTGTTCTCAAAAGGATTCCAATCACATATAAACTGAATTCTTTCACTATCAGAACCAATTTCTATGGCCTCATCTCTTATATTTTTTAATTTATATAAATACTCATCTTTTAATCTGTCTTTATCGTTTCCATGAGCATTTAAATAATCTTTTCTTATTTTTTGTAAATCTTTAATATCATTATCAAAATAACTATCGGAAAGATCTTTTGAGTCCGGTAAAGCAATTAAAGTATTGGCAGATACAAATTTAAAATCCAAATTAGGCAAAGGGAAAATATTTCTGTTTTCAACACCATCGTCTACTCTTTCATCTACAATTAAAGATAAAAAACATCTAAGCCTTGCAATATCCGTAGCCATGGTTTGTATATCCACACCATAAACAGAATTTCTGATAATTCCCAACTTATGTATATAACTTATGGCTTCTTGATTAAGTTTTGTTTCATAAGCCTCAAAAGCTTCCGTTAAAGTTGTTTTATCATGAGCCAGTATATAGTTTCTCCATAACTTTCCGTCGACATCCAATTTCCCTAAAATAAATAATATCTTCTGTAGCAGTCCCATAGGAAAGGCACCGGAACCACAAGCGGGATCAAGAATCTTAATATTGTATAAAGCTTCTGTTAATATTACTGTGACACATTGATCAAAAGGATTAGTCTCTTCATTAACGTCAAACAATTTATCTAACTTATCTTTATCTTTACAGAATTTATACAAATACTCCTTTAAACTCTCTTCACACATATAATCCACTATTTCTCTAGGAGTATAAAAAGAACCGGAAGACTTTCTTGCATCTTCTTGGGTGACAGGATCTATAAATGCCAAAAGGTTTTCAAATATTTTACCCAACATTTCAGGGTCCACAGATATATCTGTATCGTTTACAGAGTTTTCATCTATAGTAAAATTAAATCTCCCGAATAAATCAAATAGTTTTATAAACCATTGATTTGAAACTTTTAACACACCTGTGTTTGAATAATCACCTTTGTATTTATCTTCATCAATACATTGGAACAAACCACCGTTTAAATAAGGAACAAAATTAAAGTCATTTTGAGAAACAATATTATTATTTAATGTTTTATTATATTCTGTATAATCTCTTAAAGATTTGTTCTTATTAAGAACTTCAAAAAACAATGTTTGTAGAACATAAGTATAGTATCCGCAATCGGAAGTCATTTTTTCAATAGTTTCAATACTTAAAATCTTATCCGGAATAATCTCCTTTCCTTGAATTGATTTCTTTTGTTTCAAAAACCAACAGAATAAAATTCTTCCCAACAAACGAATTATAAATTTATTCTTATCTTCTTCCAATCCTTGATATTTCATCAAAGTCTTATCATTTTGTAAAGACAAATATAAGTCTTGAATTTCTTTATAAAATTCTTTTGTTACTTTTTCGATGGAGAAGGAGTCTGATAAGTCTTCAACCTTAAGCCACCTTTGATATTCTCCGGAAGAAGTCCGGTTTGCCACATATTTTTCAAAAGTCTTGTTGTTCTTAACAACCAATTCACCCTCATCATTTTCTTCCATTTGGAAAAAATGGGTTTGTCTGTTATACTTTGTAAACTCTACCTTTCCTTCACCGGGATAGATTTTTCTGACAAGGGACAGACGACAAGAAAGACTGTCGTTGTCATAAAAAGCCACCAAAGCAAAATCATAATCACTGCTTTTAATCAAATCCTTGATAATCTTAAACTGAAAAGATTTACTGCTTTTTTCCGTTAAGTTGTGGGACTTATCTTCACCTTTTTTTTCATTATACTCACTTACATAATCTTTATAATTGATTAAATAGCAAATAACATTATCGGAGCTGATTTTTCCATATCCCAATTCTGTGATTGGACAACGGTTATCATCTGTAGTCTCCCTTGTTTTAGCTTCATCAATAATAGGATTGAATTTTCTTCTGATTAAGTCTGATAAATAGGATTCTAATTTTGTTGGTGTTTTTGCCATTTTTAATTCTCTGTCATAATAATCGTTTAACACCGGTCAAAATTTGGTGCAAAACCACCTCTATTATACATCAAAAAAAAAAAAAGCAAATCACAAGTCATTTTTGGTGGGATGAAAGAAAAAAGTGCTTTTTTAAGCCAAAAACAAACAATTTCTCTCAAACTCGTCCTCTGTCACCGGAAAACCTACTTATAAGATTAAATTAATTTGGAATGCATTTGCATCTGTGGATATTTATCTCTCTATACTCTCCCCCATTAATTCCACAACCTTTGATCCAAATAAATCGGATACAGTTAAATCCGTCCCTTTTGGAAATCTTATTGCCGCTAAAATGGCAAATGCCAATTTAACAAATACATTCGTTTTTGAATCCATAACCTCCTTTTTATTAAATTGTAAGAAATTTCATTTCCTTATCCATTTATTATATTCCAATCTTTCTAAAAATCTACTTTTTCAAATCAAGAGGTTTATTTATACCCAAGGTTTTCTTTTCTCCCTTCCATATATATATAGTCATATTTCCACCCAAAATTGCCATTTTTTCAAAAAAAATTTTTAAATATTTTTTGACAAAAAAAAAGATACCATGTTTTCACATAGTATCTTATTCTTACGAGTTTAAGGGGTAAGGATTAAAACATATCTATTATGGTTTGGGCTATGGTTTGAGGATCTAAGCCCAGTTTCTCAAAAAGCTTGTCCACGGAACCGTGTTCTATATATTCGTCAGGCAAGGTGAAAGATTTTTTTAGGAGATTGCCCTTTCCTATTTGGGTCAAATAGGCTCCCACCAAGGATCCGAAACCACCTTCTGCCACATTTTCTTCAAAAGTAAATATATAAAAGTTTTCCTTAGCCACTTTTGATATATATTTCTTATCGAGAGGCTTTACAAAACGGGCATCCCAAACCTCTATATTAAAATCTTTTTTTAACAGCTCTTTTACTTTCAAAGCGGTATAGCACATTCTTCCGCATGCCATAAAGACCATTGGAGGGGTTTTTGTTTTAAACAAATGTTTTAATCCCAAAGGCTCGGCAGGGCTTATTACCACACCTTTACCATATTCTAATTTTTCTTTTCCAATAGTATAAAGTGTAGGGCTTGCACCTCTCGGATACCTAATAGCAACAGGAGAGTTTATATCCAGAGATAACTTTATTGCTCCTTCCAAATCATTGACATCCTTAGGGGAAATAATGGTAATATTAGGAATATTGCTCAAATATGAAATGTCAAACATACCATGGTGAGTTTGTCCGTCCTCCCCTACCAGTCCGCTTCTGTCTATCATCAAAACCACAGGGAGATTTTGCATACAAATATCATGGTTAATTTGATCGTAGGCTCTCTGCAAAAAAGTGGAATAAATACATACAAAGGGCTTCAAGCCACCTTTAGCAAGTCCCGCACCAAAGCTGACAGCATGTTCTTCGCTCATCCCTACATCAAAAAATCTGTCCTTAAAAGTCTTTGCAAATTCACTTAGTCCGCACCCGTCGGGCATAGCCGCTGTGACAGCAACTATTTTTTTATTATCCTCTGCCAAATCACATATAGTTTCGCTGAAAACATTGGTCCAAGAAATGTTGGTTTCCTTTTTCTCAGCTACTCCGTCAACTATATTAAACTTGCCTATACCGTGAAATTTAGCCGGGTTTTTCTCAGCAAACTCATATCCGTGTCCCTTTTGAGTAATAATATGAACCACGGTAGAAGATCTGTTTTGCTTTGCCCCTATTAAAGCTCTTTCCACATCTTCGATTTTATGGCCGTCATAAGGTCCTATATAGGTAAGCCCCCATTCTTGAAAAAACACACCCTTAACTGACTGAAAAAGACGAATAAAACCGTGATAGAGACCTATACATGTATCTGCCACAACTCTTCCCCCGGGAATAAACTTTATACTTCTTTTCACAGTCTTTCTCGTTCTGTTTAGTCGATATTTCAAACGAAGGGTTGAGAAATTTTTAGCAAGAGCACCCACACTTTTAGAGATGGACATCTCATTGTCATTTAACACAATAATAACATTTGAGCCTAAGGAAGATAGATTATTAAGGGCTTCAAGAGCCATACCGTTTCCTATGGATGCGTCCCCTATAACCACCACAATGTGACCGTTTTTGCCTTCAAGGTCCCTTGCTTTTGCCAATCCCATAGCAAGAGATATTGAATTTCCGGAATGTCCGGTTATGAAATGGTCATGTTCACTTTCATTTGTATTTGTAAAACCGGAAAGGCCTCCAAAGGTTCTTAAAGTCTGAAACTCCTCTCCTCTGCCGGTTATAATCTTATGAGCATAAGATTGGTGACTTACATCCCATATTATTTTATCTTCCGGAGAATTAAAAACAGAGTGTAATGCAACTGACAATTCCACCACGCCCAAATTAGAGGAAAGGTGACCGCCGTTTTTTGACACTACCTCTATTATCTTTTCTCTAAGATAATCCGCATATTTATATTTTTCCTTCAAAGTCAACTGTTTCAAATCTGAAGGACTTTTAATTTCATTATAATCCATACAATAATATTATAACATATTTGACAACAAATATAAAATTAATAGGTTTGCGAAAACTCCCTTCACTTTTTGGCAAATCACCCACTTTTTCTTAACGAATTTCAGAAAATATGTTGAAATATTAAAATATTTTGATACAAAATCGAAAAAATTCACAAATTATATAAACAAAAAAAGAGGCTCTCACGAGCCTCTTTTTTTAAACCAAGTATTATTATACCCAGCCTCTGAATTTCATTGCATCGGCAACTTTCTTGATAGCTACAAGGTAAGCAGCCTTTCTGAGTGAGCACTTCTTATCAACTGACATGTCGTAAACGCTCTTAAATGCGTTAACCATCTTGTTTTCAAGAGCTTTGTCAACTTCTTCTGCTGTCCAGTAGTAGTTGTATTCGTTTTGAACTGATTCAAAGTAAGAAACTGTTACACCACCTGAGTTAGCAAGGAAGTCAGGGAGAACTACAATGCCTTTAGCGTCAAGAATCTTGTCAGCTTCGGGTGTGGTTGGTCCGTTAGCAAGTTCACAAATAATCTTTGCTTGAATTGAGTCAGCGTTTTCAGCTGTAATTGAATTTTCAAGAGCAGCGGGAACGAGAACATCAACTTTAAGAGCAAATAATTCAGCTTGTGAAATTTCCTTAGCTTTTGGATATCCTTTCAAGGAACCGTTGGCAAGCTTGTAAGCTTGAACGTCCTTTGCGTCTAAACCGTCAGGGTTGTAAAGAGCTGCTTTTGTATCACAAACAGCAACGATCTTTGAACCTGTTAATTCTTCAAATAATGTAGCAGCAAATTGACCTGCGTTACCAAAACCTTGGATAGCAACTGTTGCACCTTTAAGGTCAATACCATAAGCCTTTGCGGCATCTCTTGTAATATAAACACCACCACGAGCTGTAGCGTCGCCTCTACCTAATGATCCACCGTTTCCTACAGGCTTACCTGTAATAACACCGGGTTCACTGTAACCTTTAATGGTTTCATATTCATCCATCATCCAAGCCATGATTTGAGGAGTTGTGTATACGTCAGGAGCGGGAACGTCGTTCTTGTGTCCGATGTAGTGAGCAACTTGTCTCATAAAACCACGGGCTAATCTTTCCAATTCACCTTCACTCATAGATTTAGGGTCACAAATAACTCCACCCTTACCACCACCTAAAGGAAGGTCAGCAACGGATGTTTTCCATGTCATCCAACAAGCAAGAGCACGAACTGTGTCAATGGTTTCTTCCGGGTGGAATCTGATACCACCTTTGTTAGGACCACGAGAGTTGTTGTATTGAACTCTAAAACCTTGGAACACCTTTACGGAACCATCATCCATCTTTACGGGAATGGTAAAGTGGAATTCTTTCATTGGGTTTCGTAACATTTGGTGAGTAGCTTCGTCCAAACCTAAGGTTTGACAGGCTTCGTCAATTGCAGCCTGAGCAACTTTGAAGGGGTTGTATGCATCTGTAGTACACATTTTACAGAATGCCTCCTATAATATATTTATGTAATCTTTCGTAAAAGATTTCACACCATTTATATTATACCACTTTTTTTATATAATGTCAAGTCTTAAAATACTTTTTTTATAAAAAATTATTTATTTTCTTCTGATTTCTTAACATAATTAATTTGAAGATTAGCAAGAACTTGTTGCAAGGGTTTATACTCTTCTTCAGAAATTAATTTTTCAAGTTTTCCTGACAAAAACTCCACACAATCAATGGCAAGCTTGGCATCTTCCATATTTACCGTAGGCTCTTTCTCGCCATAGGGCAGAGTTATTCCCATATTCATCCAAGCTTTTTGAATAAATTCATTTATATCACGAATAATCAAATCAATTACAGGCACCTTTGCAAAGGCTTTCATAAACTCTTCAAACTGCTTTGGATCGATTTGGGGCATTTCTTCGTTGTTTTTATTTTCTTCAGACATTTTTTGATACCTCTTTTTTTAAATTATATAGGGTTTCCTTCCAATCTCTCACAAGATTAGATAGCATTTCATCCTTAGGCAAATCCTTATACTTTTCCGTATCTAAAGGCTTTCCATACAAAACTTTCACAGGAGCTTTATGAATTTTAGGATTTATGGTTGACAGACTTTTTTCTGTTCCTACAATCAGTGTGGGAATTATTACAGCTCCGCATTTCAATGCCAGATCAAAGGACCCTCTGTTAGGATCACAAATCTCACCGGTTTCGCTTCGTTTTCCTTCCGGGAATATATTAACCACCTCTCCCGCTCTCATAAGCTCCATAGCTCTCGCAAGGGCTCTTCTGTCTGCCACACCCCGAGTAACGGGAAAAGCACCGAAAGACCTAATCAAAGGCCCCAATACGGGAATTTTAAATAACTCAGCCTTTGCCATAAAATATACTTTTCTATTGAGAAAAGCTCCTGTGACAGGTGGGTCAAGATATGAAATATGATTTGGCATAAGACATACAGGTCCCTCTTCGGGAACATTTTCTGTATAACAAGCTTTTGTGGGGCCAAAGATAGTAAGAAAAAACCTACAAAACACACGACCTATTCTGTATGATAGATTAATCTTGCTTGCCATTTTCAACTCTTTCGTTAAAAATATCTATAATTTTATCCGCAACTTGACAAGCTGTCAAACTGTCGGTTTCCATTTCCACAGCATCGGCAACCTTTATCAAAGGGGATTCCTTTCTTGTGGAATCAATTAAATCTCTTTCGGCTATCTCAGCTTTCAAGGTTTCCATATCTGTATTGATGCCTTTGGTTTTGTTTTCTTCAAATCTTCTTCTTGCTCTTTCTTCAATAGAAGCGGTAAGATAGATTTTTAGAAAAGCATTTGGCAAAACCACGGAGCCTATGTCTCTGCCCTCCATAACCACGTTGTTATTGGCGGCTAAAGCTTGTTGATGTTTCACAAGAGCTACTCGAACTCCTGTAATTCTTGACACAAAACTTACAGCGTTGGTTACGTCAGGCATACGAATGGCTAAGGTGACGTCTTCACCGTCCAAATAAACTCTTTGTCCTATCTTTTCATCTATTGTAAGATCGATTTCCGTGTTTTTGGCAAGATTAATAATAGGACACTGATTTTGAAAAGGTATTTTTTCTCTTATGGTTTTAAGAGTGACAGCACGATACATAGCTCCCGTATCCACATACAGAAAACCAAGTTTTTTTGCTATTTGCTTAGCTACCGTGCTTTTACCGCTACCGGCAGGTCCGTCAATAGCTATCTGATAATTAACCATATTTTATCCTTTAAAAGATAATTATAAAACTTTCTTTAAACATTCGATAAATTTGTCTAATTCTCTTTGAGTTCCTACAGAAACTCTGATATGAGTGGGAGCACCGAAAGGTGCACCGGCTCGGACAATAACACCCATTCTTTGAAGTTTGGCAAACAGAGCTTTACAATCGGTTTTTACATCAACCCATACGAAATTACCTTGTGTGGGCTTGTATTCAAGACCAAGTTTATCAAATTCTCTGTAAAGGAATGCTTTTCCTTCTTGATTTACCTTTCTGCTCTTGGCTACGTGGTCAATATCGTCAAGAGCGGCAAGAGCTGCCTTTTGAGCAATTCTGCTAACGTTGAAAGGCAGCCTGGTCTTCTCCATAAGGTCAATAATTCTCTTTGGAGCAATACCATAACCTATTCGGCAACCTGCTATTCCGTAAACCTTTGAAAAAGTTCGTAGAGCAAGAACATTTTTGTCTGCTTTTATATATTCAAGAGAACTTGTGTAACCGGGATCATCAACATATTCATAGTATGCTTCGTCCAAGAAGAGAAGACAGTCCTCAGGCATCTTTTCCAATAAGTAATCTATCTTTTCTTTTGGAAGGAGAGAACCTGTAGGGTTGTTGGGATTGGTAATGTAAATGGCTTTAGTCTTGTCTGTCACAGCACCAAGGAGAGCATCCACATCTATTTCCCAATCTTTCATAGGAACGGTCACAGGCTTTCCACCCATAAGGAGAGCGGAAGTAGCATATTCTGAAAATGTGGTATCGGGAGTTATTATCTCATCACCGGGATTAATAAAAGCTTCGGCAAAATGGAAAATAACCTCATCACCACCGTCACCAAAAATAAGGTTTTCCGGGTTTATGCCAAGGTGTTTGGCTAATTTTTGACGAAGCTCAAAACAGGCACCGTCGGGATATTGGTTAATCTCACAGGCGGCAGCTTTAATGGCTTCTACAGCCTTAGGAGAAGGACCTAAAGGATTTTCGTTAGAAGCTATTTTAATAACATCATCAAGACCGAATTCTCTCTTAACATCTTCAATAGGCTTACCGGGCACGTAAGCCGTTATTTGCATTATTGTTTCTCTAAATTTAGGAGTTTTCATATTTAAACCTTCCGGATATTTAAAATCTTGCTATAATATTATACCACTTTTTGGGATTTTTTTCAAATCTTAAACTTTTATTACTTTTAAGGGCAGGCACTTATCCCAACAAAAAGACCACAGATTTCTCTGTGGTCTGTAAAACTATTTCTTCAAAGGTTTATATTGTTTGGAACCTTTAACCTTTTTATAAGTATATGTCCCTTTGGATTGAGCTTTCTTATATTTCATGTTTCCGGAACCCTTAACACAATCCTTGGGGCTCTTGTAATCTGTCCCTGACTTAGAAGGCTTTTTTCCGCCGTAGACATTTTTGGTCTGTGGTTTGGAATATGTCATATCACCTTTGTAGTAAACAGAGTTTTTAGAGCTTTTGTAAGCATCCTTACCGTTGTAGTAGTTAGAACCTTTAGGATCCACAAAATCCATTCCGTTGGCTGAACCGAAGGCACCCTTCTTTCTTTTGAAATTTGAGTCATAATTATAGGTATAAGAAGGTTTAGTGTAAGATATGGACCCGTCTCTGTTTTGGGTGACGGAAGGACCTGTGACCGAAACAGAGCCTTGGGCACTTCCGCTTGCTAAGGGAGTATCCACTTCCATAGATTTAAAAACCCCTGAGGTTTCCGGGGAGATAATGGTGGTTTCCCCTGCGGCAAAAAGAAGGGAAGAAAGACCCAATATCAATATTATAAAAAGAATCTTTTTCATATTACTAATCCAAAAACAATTATTCATAATTATTATACCAAAAAGAAAAAATAAAAGCAAATTTTAAAGTATCATACAGTTTAAAATTCATTGAAAAATGAATTTCCGGGTATTTTTTCTTTTTTAAAGATTAACAGTTATTATAAGGATAAGATATTATCCGCAACAGCAAGTTCTCTTACTCTTAACTTTTTTCTTCATATCGCAGTTATTTCCTGTGGCAAATTCGTTTTTCTTATCAATAAACTTCCTGTCATACAAGAAACCTGCAATTAATATAACCAAACAAGAGCCACCGTTGTGAACCAGGGCTCCCGTAGTGGGGGTCAGAACCTTCATAAAGGACAAAACTATTGCCACAAAATTGATGGTAAGAGATAATGCCACACCAAAGTTTATGGTGTTTATGGTTGCTTTTGACAATCTCTTCAAATAGGGAATAAGAGAAATATCGTCTGTCATTATGGCAATATCGGATGCGTCAAGAGCTATATTACTACCTTTTAATCCCATGCCTATACCCACATCAGATATCTTTAAAGAAGGGGCATCGTTTACTCCATCTCCTACCATACAAACCTTTTTCCCTTCATTTTGAAGTTGCTTAATATAATTTAGTTTTTCCTCAGGTAAGAGATTTCCTTTAACTTTATCTATTCCCACCATGCTTGCAAAATGCAATCCCGCATTTTCGTTATCACCGGTTAGAAGAATAGGTTCTATATTCATCTTACGAATCTCTTCCACAGTTTCTTTTACACCGGGCTTAATTGTATCGGAAAGAGTAATCATTCCCACAAGTTCGTTATCTTTTGCCACCAAAACTACAACCTTATCTGTATACTTCTTTAATTTCTCTTTTATATCATCACTTATTATAATGTCAAAACCTTCAATATAACTTTGATTTCCACATATAATTCTCTCCCCTGAAAGAGTGACTGAAACACCCTTGCCGGGGGTCATTTCAAAATCGGTGGTTTCTATATGACCCAACTGCCCATATTCAACTATTGCCTTAGCTATAGGGTGTTCACTGTTTTCTTCACAGGCTGAAGCAAAACGAATGATGCATTTTTCACAATGTTCTTCTTTAAAAGATATAACTTCTGAAACAGACAATTCCCCTTCTGTGATGGTTCCGGTTTTGTCAAAAACCATTGTATCTACAGTGTTAAGGGCTTCGAGTGCTTCTCCGGACTTAATCATAACTCGGTTTTTTGTAGCCTGACCTATGGCTGCCATTATGGCGGTAGGTGTGGCAAGAATCAAAGCACAAGGACAAAATACCACAAGCAAGGTGACAGATACCTTAATATCCTTTGTAATAAAATATGCTATTATTGACAAAAGGAAAGAAGCGGGGACCAATACACTTGCAATTCTGTCAAGGATAACCTCTTTGGGAGCTTTCTTCTCATCTGCCTCCGTCACAAGTTTGATTAATTTTTGAAGAGAGGTGTCCTTATATTCCTTATTAACCCTTATATCCACGGATCCAAACATATTTATGGTTCCCGCAAGGACACTGTCCCCTATTTGCTTTTCGACAGGCAAAGACTCCCCGGTCATAATGGATTCGTTTACCGTGGTGTGTCCCTTTTCCACCACTCCGTCAATGGGGAAAGCTTCTCCCGGCAAAACTCGAACCACATCCCCTATTTTTAATTCTTCCGTTTCTATATCTATTATTTTATCATTCTTTAGAATTTTGGCTTTACTCGGAGAAAGGTTTATCATCTCTTTAATGCCTTTGTGGGCTTTGGCAACGGTTAAGTCTTCCAAAATATGACCTATTGCCATAATCAAAGCCACTTCACCACAGGCAAAGATCTCACCGGTCAATACAGAGGCTATCATAGCCACACTGACAAGCAAGGAACCGCTGATTTTCTTTAAACCATGACTAAATATGAGCCTATTTATGGCGTGATATAAAGGGCTGAGACCACATATTATGGCAGTTATCCAACATAAATTAAAAGGAATATGGGTATTAATCAAAGCTTCATGACCATGGGCTCCTCCGGTTAAGAAACCCAATATGAGAAAAACTGCTCCTATTATGGTTAAAGGAATCCCTTCCGTAAACGTAATTAACATTTTCATTTATTTATACCTTATCTTGCTTTATCTATAATCCCTCAGAAAGAAAACTGAGGGAGAATTGAAATTATACCATAATTATTATACCACTTTTTACAAAACTTTTCAAGTCAAAAGTTAAAAGAGATTAACTTAATATAATCAACCATATAAAAAACTCCTCTTCTTTTAAAGAGGAGATATAAGATAAATTACTTTAAAAAATCTTATTTGATCAATACAAATAAGTGACTAATTTTCTTCCTTGTGAAAATACTCATAAACCTTCTGAGCCACGGGGGCGGTGATGCCGGGAGCTTCCCTCAGCTCTTCCACGGAGGCTTGTTTTATTTTATCCATGGATTTAAAATGACGCAGAAGGGCGGTGCGACGAGTTTTCCCCACCCCTTCTATTTTATTTAAGACAGATTGGCTCATAGTCTTGCCCCGAAGGTTTTTGTGATAGGTTATGGCAAATCTGTGAGCTTCATCCCTAATCCTTTGCAATATCATTAAGGCTTCACTTCGTCTTGGGAGAGCGATGGGGGTGCTATCATGGGGTTTAAAAATAAGCTCTTCTTTTTTGGCAAGACTTATGACGGGGACATTTATATTTAATTCTTCCAATATGGAAACAACGGAGGAGAGTTGCCCTTTACCGCCATCTATTACAAGGAGATCGGGCCACTGCTCAAATTTATCCGTTTTGGAGAGAGAACCTGTAAACCGCCTTGTAATGGTCTCCTTCATGGATTTGAAATCGTCAGGCTTCCCTTCCGTGGTTTCCAGTTTAAATTTTCTGTAATAGTCCTTGGCAGGCTTACCACCTATGAAGGTGACAAGACTTGACACAGTGTTGGTTCCTTGAATGTTGGAGATGTCGTAGCATTCCATGCGGTAAGGGTAGATCTCGCTGTCTATGGCTTTTTGAAGGTCACCTAAAGCCTTTGACACTATTTCATTATCAAGAGAGGCTTTTTTGGTCAAATAGCTAACCTGCTCTAAAGAATTTTTTACACACAAATCAAGAAGCTTCCTCTTCTCACCTTTTTGGGGTATTATAACAGAAACCTTAAAGCCTCTTTTACCTGAGAGCCATTCAGACAGGTTTGAAACGTCCTCCGGCATAATATTCACTATAATCTCTTTAGGGATATGAGAAACCATTTGATAATATGAGAGTAAAAATTCATACATAGATACAGACATATTGTCCGGATCTGTATTGTCAAGCTTAATTTGGTTTTGACCTACCACATAACCATCTCGGACATTGAGAACAAAGGCGAGAGAGGAGAAACCGTCTGTCACCAGGGCTACCACATCCTTATCGTCATAGGATTCCGAAACCACCTGCTGCTTGGAGACAAGACGCTTGACGGAGCTGATTTGATCTCGAAGCTTGGCAGCCTTCTCAAATTCCAGCTTTTCGGCACACTCTTCCATTCTGTGAGTTAGGGAAGCCAAAAGCTCCTTCCTGTTGCCTTCAAGGAATTTGATAACATCGGAAAGGGCGTTTTGGTAGTCGGTTTTGTCTGCCTTGTTGCAACAGACACCGAGACACTGGTTTATATGATAGTAGAGACAGGGACGGCCCTTGCTCTTGGTGGGGTCCTTGTAACCGCAGGGGACCTTGAAAATCATACGAATGAGCTTGACGGTCTCCTTTACTGCCAAGGCGTCGGTGTAGGGGCCGAAATAGGTGTTCTTGTCATCCTTTTTGAAACGGAGCTTGCGAACAGACTTTATTTGAGGATATTCAGCGTCGGTGATGCAGATGTAGGGGTAGGACTTGTCGTCCTTGAGAAGGACATTGAAAGGGGGGGAGTATTTTTTTATGAGAGAGGACTCTAACATGAGGGCCTCCTGCTCACTGCCCGTCACCACATAGTCAAAATCACGAACAAGGCCCACCATCTTCATAATACGGGGGCTTTTTTCAAATGAGGAGACGAAATAGGAGCGAACACGATTAGGCAAGACTTTCGCCTTGCCTACATATAAAACACTTCCCGCCTCATCCTTCATTATATAACAGCCGGAAGACTGAGGCAAAAGCTTTAATTTCTCTATAACATTTTTCGGAACATAATCATAAAACATAAAATTAATTTTTTCTTTTAAAAATCTTTATAGTTATTTGACGGTATCTTCTGTGGTGATATGTTTATTATCTAATTCATCTATAATATATTGTGCTTGTTTACACCCCAATTTCCCTAATCCTGTAGTTATAAGCAATAAGATAAGGACCACATACACAACCCCCATACAACAGGGCGGTTTCAGATTGTCTTCCGGCTCTGCGTTTAAATCATTGTAATCCATGGTTAATTATTCATTTTTAAAATAAACATCATTTGCACTTTATAAGGGAGATAAATCTCTTTAATCAAAGGACTTTCATAAATCCCATTTAGGTTGAGCTACCATGCTATTATTATGAATTTAATAACTTAAGAATAGTTTCATCATAATTATCAGTATAATTTTTTAATACTCTCAAAAATTCTTTAAAATCAGATATTTTTTCCATTTTGCTTATGGTTATCCAATCTAAATCTTTATATTTAGCTTGAAATAAAGTTTTACTGTTTTTAGGATTTTCAAAATCATATTTAATAATGCCTATACCAAAGGCATTATTTAATCTTTCCATTTCTTCTTGTAATTCTGGTTTATCATCAATTTCACTTGCAACCAAATATCCTTCATTTGCCCAACTTGAATTTGATACTGCTTGAAAATATGATTTCTTTAAATCCCCAAGAGTTAATGATTTCTTAAGTTCAAAAGAATAAATAGTGCAAGGAGCATTAGACATTTTTTTTACAAGATCTTGAGTTATATTCTCATATTTATGTGGTTTTACACCAACTATATCCGGATTCATCCATTCAAAATCCCCTTTTTTACCATTACTTTCTTGAATTCTTTTTCCATAAACATTAAATTTAACTTTTAAATACTCTATAAATGGCATGTACATATCTTTTTCATCAAATTTCTTTTTTTCTATAATATGAAATTCTGCTTGTTTATTATCATTATTAAAATATCTTAATTTAAATTTAGCTTCATCAACTTTGACAAATTCAGAATTATCACCATTATTCTTAATATCTTCATATATAGGAGTTGATAAAGTATCTATAGGATTTTTACTTTTGGTATTTAGTTTTTTGTCATAACCTTTGTTAACACCGTAAGCCCAAATATCATTTATGTGTGTTGGCTCATTATTTAATTCGGTTAAAACTTCTATGGCAAAATCTTTAAATGTATATTTGTTATTATTATAAAGAGGGTTTAGAGAGAATTTCCCTTTATCTATTTGAATAAATTCGGAGTTTTTTCCTTTCTTTTTTATATCTAAGTATAATTGGGCAGAAATAGTTGCTTCCGGAGTTTTACCGATATTTTTAAGTTTCTTGTGAAAATCCCGAAATACTCCTTGCTCCCAAATTTCCTTAGCAGTTAATATTTGATTTGAAGCTTTTAAAGTTTCTCTTGCAAAATCCTTGTAAGTATATGCCATTTTATAATCTCCTTTAAAATGTATCAAAATTTATAATATTACTTTCATCCTTTGGCTGGAATTTTTCTCTTATAAATTGTTTGATATTATCCGGTAAATTATATTTTTCCATTAGTTTTTCATTAATTTTATCGATTGATGAATCCCACCAAATTTCTGAAAAATCTTGTCTCGGTATAGCTTGCCAACAAGAGGTGCTATGCTGATTCTTTTTATTTACATATAATAAAGCTCTAAAAAACTGAGTCATAAAGTATTTAGCACATTTTTTGACAAGATCTATATCGTCAGAAGGGCACACTTCTAAGTAGGTTTCTAAACATGCTTCGTTGGGATAGGCAATAATAATATCTGCAAATTGCCCTCCTAAATGTGTATGTTCTGACATATTCCCCCATGCATATGGAACATAGAGCTTATATTTATTAATATTTTCAATCTTAGGTTTCTCAGGGAACTTATAAGAGTCAGAAATATACTTTATTTGATTTTTAGGACCATATATTTTTATATTATATCCATTTTGCTTTTTATCTAGTAAATTATCTTTATAATTAGGTATGGATGAGAACTTTGTTCCTATTCCATATTGATTTCTGTTTGAAATAATATCTACACATTTATTACTTTTCTTTATGCTTTCAAAACCATCAAAGTTAGAAATAATATTTGATAAATCTATTATTTCTTGAGGTTTTGAAACTTTGGATTCATATAATAATTTCTTTATATCGGGATTCTTACCTTCTGTAAATATCTTTTGTTTACCATCTAATTTATTATCAGATCCATATATCCAAAGTATTATATTTGTCCATTCTGCTCCTGCTACTCCAGTAAAGACATTATGTCTATTATCTATACACTTAATTTGTTTATCTTCTTTTATTTCCGGTTTATTCATAAATTGAAGATTATTTTTATTTTTTGGTTCTTGCCAACCAACGGGGAATATTAAAGAGACATATTCCCCTAATATAATAGACTGCAAATAGAAAAATGGATATATTTGCATATGATGACCCATTTGATATGGTGGATTGCCTACTATTGCTTCAAATTTCATACTTTTTTTTCCTTTAACTAAACTTGTATTCAAATCTATTTCATTAAATATCTTTTTTTGACATAGTAATTCTTTTACTTTGTCATAATCTATAGTTTCTTTTTTACCTTTATTCTTTTTTACTTTTAATAAATCGTAAGTATTAAATTTCTCTGCTATATTCTCTATTGGTAACCCCAAGCATTCATAGACTTTTCTTGTAAATTCATAAGTTAATGAAGAGGTTGGTATTGAGTATATCATTTTTTTATATTTTTCCTTAGGTATGTTTAACTCTTCATATTTTTCAACAATAGCAATAGCAAATTCACCTATTTTGGAAGCTATATCTAATATAGGATTTTTAAAATCATTTATAGGTAAATCTTTTATCATTTCTTTACATATACTTTGGGGAGTGACAATTTCTGAAATGCCAAGCCTACTGAATTTAGTTAAAGCAACTTTTGCTCGTTCAATTGGGCTTAGACTGTCATCGTGAGATAAGTTATTCATATTTCTTATTTTTTGATCTAAATCACGAATAATTATTGAATTTAATTTGGAATTTAGTTGTTCTAAATTTTCTTTCTTTAAATTAATATTTTTAGCGATTCTTTTATTATCACAAGTATCATCTATTTTAGATATTATATCACTTAAAGTTTTAACTTTACTTTTAGTTAAAAAAGCAAAGATTAAAATTCTTGAATAATAAGCTCTGACTTTATCTTCAAAAGCGTCTTTTTCTTTTTTTGGAGGTTCCGCAGATGTGTCGCTTGTATCTCTTTTTTCTTTTGTTGAAGGGTCTATGTCTTTGCCTTCCCCTTCTCCTTCGTGTGCATTAAAGCTCAATCCTTCTTTAGAATTTAACCCTTTTTCTTTATTGATAAAATCCAAATCTTTTAATGAGGCATCTATACTAATTTCGTCAACTTCTTCTCTAATCCCCCTTTCCTTTGAGTATTTGCTAACATAATTCATAACATTATCCGGAGTAACTTTCTCGATTTTATCATTATTGATAACAAACATAGGGGAGAGATCAAAATCTTTTTCAATTCTTTTTTTAATATCACAATCTTTCTCATCTTTAACAACATTATATACAAAAGCTTTTTGCTCTTGTAAAGTAAACATTCTATAAGGATTAAAATCTACTAACAGAGTTTGAGGCTTTTTATTATCTTTAATTATATTATTGTTTTTATCTATAAATATCTTAACATTTTGATTTTGTAATCTAAAAATAGCTTGGTCGTATTCTTGTGGTGAAGATGTATCCTTTAGAAAAATCATTGTGTCCCATTGTGGCACTGTTGAACCGGTTAACATTCTGTTAACCGTTAAGGTTAAAGTTTTTGAATCTTCTTTTGTTTTTATTTTATTTTTGATAGCATTTGTATTCTTATATTTATTATCTAAACCGGCAATATTTATAATTTCATAGTCTTTTAGCTTATTAAACTTGCATTTATTATTATTTAATAAATCTTCGAGAGCGTCACAAGAAGCCTTATATGGTAAAACACAGACTATGTGTTGACACATTTTCCCTTCTTTAATTGGATCATAATTTAAAAAACTAAAAATATTATCGTCATCTTTAGAGCCATCTATAGCTTGAAAGAGTTCTAATACTTCTTTCTCAAATTTAAACTTTTTATATTCTCCTTTTTTATCTATACTTTCAGGTCTTAATAAATCGTTTAATGTTCCTAATTCACCTTTACTTTTTAATTCTTCCATTTTCTTTAAGGAAGATTCATTTGGATTAAAACCAAACCTAATCATTTCCGGGAAACCGAAATAGGGATTATCCCATTCTTCTATATTATCTTTATTTAAATTTTTTTTATCCCATTCGTTTTTTGCTTCAATGATATCAGAATATTGATATTTTGCTATAATTTTTTCTTCTTCTTCAAATTCACTACTCATTAATATTCTGTAAGGAGTTCCGGATAAATGTAGTTTTATGCTACACTTTAATTTTTTATTTATTATTTCTTTAGCTTCATTTGGATCAAAATAGTCTTCATCTTTTCCGGACGGTATTTTTTCACTATATTTTTCTGCACGTGCTCCAAAGTGAGTCTCATCAATTATCAACAGGTCAATGTTTTTTTCTAATAATTCTTTGTGCTTATCCTTTACATTTTCGCCTTGTAAATCTTGTAAAGTCAGAAAAATCACTACACGATTTTTATCTTTCTTATTTAATACTTTTTTTATTTCACCATCTGACTTTTCTAAATCATGTGAAGTTAAAAATTCGTAATCGCTAAAATTTTCAGCACTTTGGACGGTTTTTCTCCATTCATCTTTAACATCTGCTTTTGCGGAAACAATAACAACTATTTTTGCACAAATAGCTTTTGCACAGCATAAAGCAGTAAAAGATTTTCCAAATCGCATTACAGCATACATAAGTAGATTCGTTTTGTAATTAGATACTGCATCTATAAATT
This sequence comes from Abditibacteriota bacterium, assembly GCA_017445025.1. Lineage (GTDB taxonomy): Bacteria > Armatimonadota > UBA5829 > UBA5829 > UBA5829 > RGIG7931. Next base: position 62,275 of record JAFSVJ010000028.1, read on the forward strand.
TTAGAACAGTCTCTTCTTGATTTGGTCTTAAACTCCACGTTCCGGTAGATGCATATTTTGTTTTGATTTTTCCTTTATCTTTTAGGCTATATATATCATACGAATCAGAATTATCTTTTATATGTTGTATTGCTTTATCTATATCTTCTTCATTTACATTTTCAAAAAATTCATTAGAATAATAAGCTTCATGATTTATTTCTTCTAATTTTTTTTCGGTTAAACGTGTCTTATCATTATTTTCTAAAAATTGATGAACAGAATAATCTCTAAAATATTTATCGTTATCTTTTAATACAGCACTGTGTTCAGATAATTTCTCAAGATTCGGGAATATATCTCTCCATTGCTTAAGTCTAACATTTACTCCTTGGGTTGTGTCACCGACTTTAGTATAATTGGGAATAGTCTCAGTTGTAAATGAATATATATATGGTTCTTTATATCCTGTTATAACTTCATCAATTTTAGTAGTATCAATTTTAGACATTATATTTTTCTCCTAATAATGATTTGAATGTAATAACATTTGGATTCCCTTTTTTTCCATTAGCGAACCAATCTTTGATATAACAATATTTAGGCTCTGTATCAAAGGGAGTTGTTAATTCTTTGTTTTTCTTTAAAAATTGCTTTTCTAAAAATTTATTATTATCTATTCTTTCTTTTTCAAACGGTGGCATAAAGGTTAAACCATCCATTTGCCATATATTCCATGCTATAATATTAGCAATGGTTTTTATATATTGTAAATTCGGTATTTTGTTAAATTTATCAATATAATAATCTATAAAAGTAAATAATATATTTTCTCTTGCTAATAATAAATTATCACCTTGATATTCATAACCATAGGTAGACCAAAAAGCTTTTATAGCCCAATTTACCCAATCTTTTTCTTCATTAGTGTTTTCACTTACAACTCTTAACTTCCTATCCAATAAACCAATTCTTTCTTTTATAGGTATTTGCTCACCGGTTACTGTGTCATATCTACTAACCAAATAAGGAGCTTCTCCACAGGTGATTTCAAGTCTTTTAGCCCTAACATAATCTTCCCAAGTCTTTTTTGTTTTTGAAAAGTTTATTTTATTTTCTGTAGCTTTCCAACCTTTATCACCAACAGGCACATTAAACATATTTTCAACACCAAACCAATCATCATCAATAAGTTTATTTTGTTTATTACAAACCCAAGAAGGAGTAAATACTTCAGCCTTATCTTTTGTTCGTGCTTGTTGGTTGGATTTTTCTTTATCTATACGAGGTTGAATAATTAAACCGTTAATTGTTATACACTTGATAGTGATAGGACTTTTGGGGTCATAAGCATCAGCATTTTCTAATAAATCTTTATATTGAATATAATTATCTGTAGCCCATATAATGTTTTTATTTTCAAAATTATATCTAACTTTAGACATATCAATTAACAAAAGTTTCATAACCGACTCACCGAAAAAGTTAAGAATAAATTCTTCAGATATATCTCGTTTGGAACATTCACTTTTTAATATGTCTAATGTTAAGTTTTGTTTATATTTAATCTTTCCCATATTGAATCTTATAAAAAATAGTTTCTTTTCTCACTTATATTATACCACAAAATTATATAAAAATACCAATATTAATTATATATTTGTCACCAAAAAATAATATTCGGAGTTTTGGGACATATTTTGATTTTTTTTTAATATTGAAGGATTGTTATGGAATGGTTTCGGTGGTGTTGTTGGCTTAGATTGTTAGGCTTCTATCTCGCAAGCGAGTGAATACATAAATTTGCAATTCTATGCAAATTTATTCCTGACCACCCACCACAATCCAAATCCCTAAAAGTTTCGCACGGCCCCCCCACGGGAAAATCAAAGATTTTCCTCGTAGCCCCCCTAAAGGGGGTTCATTGATAGAAAAGCGAAACTTTTTGGGATTAGGGCAAGCAGTTGTCGTTTTTACAAAAAAGCGATGCTTTTTTGCCGCAATTCAACCTTGGATGAAAGGAATTTGCGGTTGCAAATTCAGTTCAAGGAGGGTGAGTGCCTACAATTCACCCCCAAACCTATGGTTTAGGGGAGAGAGAGATTTTATCTATTTTCTTACAAATGTCTTCTATAATATAGTCCGGGGTGGAGGCACCGGCGGTTATGCCCACTGTGTCACAGTTTTCAAACATTTCTCCACTTATTTCTTCATCCGTTTCTATATGATAAGTGTGTGGATTCATTTCCTTGCAAATCTGAAACAGTCTGTTGGTATTGGCACTGTTCTTTCCACCAACCACCAGCATTACATCCACATTAGGTGCCAGATCGTGAGCTGCCGCTTGTCTTTTATGAGTGGCATAACAAATTGTATTTGCCACAGTTATTTCATCAGCTATTTGTGCTATTTTACCCACCACTTCACCAAAATACTTTGGGCTGTTGGTGGTTTGGCTCACTATACCTAACTTTTTCTTTTTAAAATCATATTTATCAACGTCTTCAATGCTTGATATTACAATACAATCGTTATCCGCAGAAGACATTATACCCTTAACTTCACTGTGGCCCGCATCACCAACTATTACTATTTTCAGCCCGGCTTTCTTATATTCAACCACTTTCTCATGGACTGCCTCCACAAAGGGGCATGTGGCGTCAATAGCCTCAATACCTAAGTTCTCACACTTTTTGAAAAACTCCTTAGGCACACCATGGCTGGGCATTATTATTTTATCATAAAACTTATCTATTTCGCTTGTGACCTCAACACCCTTTTCTTTCAAATCTTCCACAACTTGAGGATTATGAATAAGGGGGCCTAAGGTGGCTATTTTCTTGTCCTTATCTTTGGCATTAGATAGAACTATATCCATAGCTCGCTTTACACCAAAGCAGAAACCGGAATGTTCACTGATTTTGATTTTCATATTTTATACCAAATACAATTATAGCATTAAAGAAGTTTTTGATTTTGCTTCGCAAAATGTGATTTTCTTTGAAAATCACGAATTCCCCCCGTCAGTTTCATTCCCAAAAAGTCTTCGCTAACGCTTCAACTTTTCGGGAGCCCTTGAAACAATTACGGACTGCCACCCCCCATTTTTCCAAAGAAAAATAGAGGGGCACATTTAGCAGAACCGAATATCTACATTAATTTCTTCCTATTATCTTAGGTTTATGGTTTTTGTTCTTTTCATAATCCTTTAAAATCTCTTCAATTTTAGGATCTTCCGCATATTTATCGGACACTTCCATTAGGTGATAATCATAAGATTTTATCCTCTTTGTTTCTTCATCTATTTTAAGGTCCAATTTTCCCAACATTACACCTAATTCTCCTGTTTGGCATACCAATGTGCCACCTATTTCCCCTTCCTTTGGATCTTTTTTCGGAATAAACCTTGGTTTTGCACGGAAGGTATGGAAATCTCCCTCTATAATAAGATCTATTTGGGGAAAAATACCTGCCAAGGCTCCGTCGTGCAAATCTCCGAGGTGGGACAGAAGAATAAAAATATCATACCTCCCGGATAGTTCCTTAAATATCTTTTCAAGTTCCTCTTTCGGGTCTGTAAAGGTTAAATTCTCACACTCCGGATAGGTTCTACACTTTAAGGTGGTCATTCCCACGCAAGCTATTCTTATATCCCCTTCATTAATTATAACATATGGCTGAAAAGCTCGTTTTCCCGTCTCATTATCATATACATTTGCTGTTAAGATGGGGAAAGAAGCTTCTTTAATTCTCTCTCTAAAAAAATCAATGGATTCGGGAGTTCTTTTCTCTTTTTTTGCCAGTTTAAACTCTGCATTTCCGGCTGCCATAGCGTCATATTTTAAATAATTCATTATCTTAATCTCAGGCTCACCGTAATATTTCTCATATTCTCCTCTTCCGGAAATATCCCCAATATCAAATAACAAAACTCTGTGGTCTGTGGCTTTTCTTATATCATTAATCATTGTGGCTCTTCGAGCTGTGCCACCTACGTTCTTGTGTTCTCTGTAGCCGGTTTTATAATCTATGGGATGATGTTGTCCATGGATATCGTTGGTATGAAGAATAGTTATATCTATATCCTTATCGGCACAGGCTGACAGACATAAACACAAAACTATTAAAATCAAATAGATCTTTTTCATTTTATATTCCTTTTTATTAAATAATTTATTATTCTCTCAATATTATTATATCATATTTTTACAAAATATACATAATTAAAAAACTCTCCGAAACCATCGGAGAGCTCTCAATTATTTTTTATAATCCAAAACTATTATTCCATAAGGGGGAATGTGCAAAGGGGTTTGACCTGAACCACACTTAAATTCCCCTTTCTCATTCACAGTGACAGATGTATAAGGAAAACCTGACTTTTTTTCTACTTTCGTCGGAATTTCGGTAAAAGATAATTTACTCTCTATATAATGATCCTTGGTGTTTATAAGGGCAAGCCTTATATATTCATCATTTTCAAGAGTAATCACTCGCAAGTCATCTTGCTTTACCCTATCACCATATATATTTACACAATAATCATCCACCAAAACAGGAGAGGTTTTATACTTCTTCAAAAGCTCTGCCACTTTATTCCAAAAGTCCTCCGTTATGGTCATATACTCAGCCATAAACCAAAAATAAATTGGGCTGGGAATATCCTTAAACTCATTTGAAACAGAAGGAAGAGAGGTGCAAATATTATTTCCGTTAAGAATAACACATGAAAGATTATAATCTCCTACTCTTTGGCATACCTGTTCGCTGTTTTCGTAGCCTTCGGAGAAATCTCCAAAAAGAGCCACAACTCCACCTTTATATTCCTTTAAAATATCTAAATTCTTTTGGGAATATAAATGAGCATTGGGGACTATTAAATTTTCCTTTAAATTCGGCACATTTTCCACTCGTGCAACAGAAGATATTTGAATATCATAATCTGTTAATAACTTTGACACTTGTTTGAAGCCGGGCCATGTTCCATACTTTGGAAACTCGTCCATAAGCCCTTCCATGGTGTCATCACACCAAACCCAAGTGAAATCGGAAAGTTTGTTTGGACTAAACTCATACCCTAATTGCCATACCGAACGAAGGAAATCCCATTCATAAGACTTTATTCCATCTCCCAGGCATACCATAAAACCGTCAGCACATCTGCTATACTCTCCGGCTTTTTCTGTATAGTAGAAATTAGATAAAGAAAAGAATTCTCGCTCAAGCCTTGAAGGAGCATGTCGCAGTAGGTCATAAGACTCCACCACATCTTTCACACCGTGAAGATAAATCACCTTTGTATTAGGCATCATAGCTTTTGTGTCTGCCAAAGTTGTCAAAAAATCAAAATGATAATCGTGTCCGCCATAGATTATTCCGCAATTGGCTGCAACACACTCAACCAGAATATAATCAAGTCCCAACTCGGCAATATCTCTGTAATCTATTCCATATATATATTTGGCTTCAAAATCAGCTTTCGTATTGGCAGAATTTATCATAGAAAGTTTGTTATGCTTTTTGAGAACCTTTATTATCTTCTCCCAGCAAACCTTCCAACGATAACAATAAAAATCTACCCACTCTTTTCTTAGATTTTGCCAAATATAATCCGATCTCTCTTTTAATTTCTCTACATCATATTTAAACTCAAATGATGGATCATATAAAGGCTCTTTCAATTCATTGGGGGTATATCCAACCCACATACAAAACTGAGCTATCATATTATCCGAATAATCTGTGACTGATAAAGCACCACCGGGGCCCATGCAGTCGGGACCGTGATAACCGTCAAAGCCATAATCAACCATAACTCTCTCAAGTTGGCTCACAAAAACATCCTCTGTATAAGTTCCGTCTTTAAGCCGAGAGATTAACTGCATACCGGGAGTTATTCCTATTGAATTATAAACAATAAGAGCATTATCATCACAGGAAGCCCATTCTGTATGATATTTATCAAAAGTGTGAGTGGCAAATACAGAACAAAAAACTTTTATGCCTTTTTTTTGAAGACATTGAACCAAGCTTTTAAGCTCAAAGGAAGTCCATTGCTGACGTGCTCTTTCCTCATTCCCGGGATGCCCCTGTCTTGAACAAATATCTCTAAAAAGATTATAATCTTCATCCATTCCCTTGTGCAAAAAAACAAAATCAGGATGAGATAATAAAAGAGATATTCCATAAGGAGTGTAGCCTATCCTTTCAAGATAAGCATCCACTCCCATGTCTTTTTGTGTATTATCAAAAGCTAAAAGCTCAGTCCATATAAAATTTTCCATGGATTAAAACCTCTTAATAACAAGAACTCTTAAATATAATAAGTATTCTAACATAAATAAAAACCCTTAATTTTAGATAATTTAAATTAAGGGCAATTATAAACAATCTATTAATCGTGATAACCAATGTTTACATAAAAACAATGGTCAGGGACATCCATTCTTCCAAACTGGCAAACAATAGGCACATCACTTATTACTTTTACAGAATAATGAGTGTCATTGGGAATAGAAAAGCCAAAGAGATCTTCCTTGTGATCCATACGCAAGGCCTTCATTTTCTCTGCGGGCACCACATACTTCAAACCTTTCACCGGTTCTCTGTCTTCAAAATGAAGACTAACCTCAACATGAGCTTCCTCACCATTAGGGTTGAAGAATAAGAGAGACTCATGTGCATCAACTTTCTCTGTTTTACAAGGCAAGTATCCATCAGGATAACACCAAACTTTACTACCTATCATAGTTAACTCCTTAATTTTATTATATAATTTATAATTTTATATCTATTTAAAAAAATTCCCAAATCCATACGGGATTTATATTTCTTTTATCTTGAGTATAAAAATTCCAAATTCCACAAAAATCTCTAATTTTTTATTACGAAAATCTCTTCGCTCCTTAACCTACGATTTTTTTATAGACGCATAAAACCCTAAGCCCAAATCCCAAAAAGTTTTGCAAGCTCAACTTTTCGGGAACCCTTGGGCAGCACCCAATTTCTTCATAAATACACTACGGTGAAATTTTACTTCGTAAAATTCCATTTATTTTGAAATTGTGGCTTATGGACGGCTAAAGCCTTTTTATTTGCTTAATAAAAAAATCTTGTTATAGTCGCTTGATATTTTCTATAAAAAATTGATCTTTTCAGTTCTTTGGGATTTTTATACTCGCTTTTATTCAAAATAAGGTGTATTTACATAATATGAGTAATCACCTACATCAAGTCTGCCAAATTGAGATACTATTTTTATATCCGATTCAACTTTTATTGAATATTGAGTTAAGGGAGGTATCTCATAACCGGCTGTATCCTCTTTGTGGTCAAGTCTTAAAGTTTTAACTCTTTCCGCTCCCACAGTTACTTTAATACCCTTTACAGGGTCCCTGTCAGAAAAATAAATATCAATAGTCACATGAGCTTCCTTATTATTTAAATTTAAAAGCATTAAAGCTTCATGACAATCAATACCATTTGCCTTTTCCGGAAGATACCCGTCGGCAAATACCCAAATCTTCTTTCCTACCATTTTTATGCTCCTAAACTTATAAATTATATATTTTTATTATTCATTTTATATAGATTTTTCTACGCAAAATCATTTTTCTGCTTATAGTCGCAAAATCGCTGTTTTGCGAATTCCCCTTCCCCCACTCCGTTTTGACCGTTTGCTACGCAAACGCCAAAACGACACCCCCCGCCCCGTGGGTCGGGGGACCGACTTTGGGGCTACCCCCCTCCGGCTCCCCCCTATATTCAAACAAGCTTGAGGCTTGTCTACAGAGCTTTACCCCCATAGGGGGGGAGAGAGTGGTGCGTTTGCATTAGCGTTTCCCGTGGCTAAGGAGTCTATCTACTTAAGATAACTAATAATCTAAGAGACCGCCAACATAAATAGTTCGGAACAATACAACTGTTCTGCTTTCTGATTTCATATTTGATATGATTTATTGATAAATCATATCAAATATTACTATTCCTTTATTGGGGACTGTGATTTTAAATTGATTAAAGTCTTTCAATCTAACAACAGGGAAATCTGTTATTATCTTTACATCTTTTGGCATCTTTTTAGGCGTAATAACAGCCTTAATATATTTATTAAGATCATTTCTAAGGACACATCTTAATGTTCTGTCATCAATAAACTGATAATTTAAGACACCTATATCATTTTTATCATTCTCATAGTATTTATCAAAAAATATATCAAAATACTCATTTTTATTGATTTCTGACACTGCTGCATTAATAAAATCGTCACCGGGTCCCATTAATTTGAGTTCATCAACATACGTTAAGGGAACAGAGGAAGGTTTATTTTGTATTTTTACTTTCTCTCGAGCCTTAATAGCTTCGGCTACCTTTAACACAAAACTTCCATCCCTTTCATCAATACAAATAACCTTTCCGCCTTTATAATTATTTATTATTTCTTTCTCGTCAGCAGGAAATAAATCTCTAAACAGAACTAAAATATCACCCTTATAATTATCTAACTCTCTCACATCTATTCCACCTGTGGCAAAAGACCCTTTTTCACACAAAAGAGAAAACAAATTATGAGGGTCAATTCGGAGAGAATTTTGTAATTTATAAGCACTCATTTTAAGATAATTATGAGATAAAACAACCACGGGGGCTTCAATCTTTTTCGGAAAAGATTTTTCTGCCATTTTCCAGTTTTTTCTGAGCCATTTCCATTCGTCTTTAAAAATACTGTCTCCCAAGCAGCAAACAAGACCATCGGCACAAGGCTTTACTTTTCCATTACTTATATAATATTGATTAAAAAGAGAGTATATTTCTCTTTGCAACATATTGGGATTATGCCTTAGAACGTCCCACTGCTCCTCAATATCCTTTATACCATGCAAAAACAATATTTTAGCCTTTGGCATTATGGTTTTCATAAACATCATAGCGGAAGAGAAAGTAAAATGGCGACTTTTACCTCCATAAATCAAATCGCTTGCACTACCAACACATTCCACCACAAAACCCGTAATATCAACATCTAACAATTCTTTATAATCAAGACCGTATCTGTAAAAAGCTTCTATGGGATCTCTGGTCCAAGCAGAATTTACATATATAAACTTACCTTTTAACAACTTAACGGCTTTTTTATGAAATTCACACCAACGCCAAGAATAGAAGTCTGCCCACTCTTTTTTATAATTTTCCCATATATAATCGGCTCTTTCTCTAACAATCTTAGGTTTATTATTGTTTTCCAATAATTTTTTCGGCATAAAAACTGATGAATGAGAGACAAATTGATCTATCATATCAAAAGAAAAATCAGCAAAATAAATAGGTATTCTGGCAGGTCCCCAACCGTCACAGGCATGCCAACCGTCAAAATCAAGGTCTTTTAAAAACTGTGATAACTTTTCAAAGAAAAAATCTTCATAATATGAGCCGTCTTTAAATCTTTTTAAAGGGTTATTAACGGGAACCACCTCTCCGTCTCTCACTATTTCAAAAAGTTCTTCATGTTCTCTTATCCATTCTTTTCTGTAAAAACTCTCATTTCCATAGCTATATGAAAAAGTAAAGAAAGCAGGCATAACCTTAATATTATGCTTATGAAGTTCTTTCACAAGACCAAAAAGGTCCCCATATGTCCAATCTTGCCTGTCTCTCTCAACGCTTCTCTCTCTTCCGTTATATGAAGCACATTCCCTTGGAATTGATTGTTCGGGAACATAACCCTCATAAAAATGCAAAATATCTAAACTTGTTAAGAGTAAACTGACAATATTTGGCACAAATCCGCAGTTATTTATATAAGCTTTAACACCATAATCTCTTTTATTCTTATCAAAGCCTATTAATTCTATCCAAATATTTTTTTTCATTTAAAAACCTAAAATTCTGAAAGCATCTTTCTGATTAAAGGAGTTAAACTTTCCACACCCTTATCTGTAATAAGTAAACTTTCCTCCACTCTGTTACCGTATATTTCAGGGATACCAAAGAGAGAAATATCTGTATTCACTGTCATATTATTTTCAAATAACCTTGAAGAATTCTCATCGGGATATGGATCTTCAGCTTCAGCCAAACCTATACCGTGCATGGGAGGATAAATATCATATTTGTCAAGTCCTTTCTTTCTAAAGAAATTACGAACGGCTTTCACCATTTCTGCCATAGGCTCCCCTACAATCATCTTACTCATAGCAATATTTGAGCCTTCCACCAAGGTCTTTATAAAATCTCTTTGTTTATCACTCATTTTACCCACAACAAAAGGCATCTCGGCAGTAGAAACATAACCTTCATACTGAACAGCTATAGCTGCCATTACCATGTCCCCATCTTCTAAAACCTTATCCGTATCTCGACCTATAACCGTATTAATTCTTTCACCGGAACCTACAACCGAAAAAGTTATGTTTTCCGCTCCTGCCATTCTTGCTGCTCCTTCACAAGCACCGGTCATATATCTTTCTGTCTTTCCCGGTATAGCATTAGCGAGAAGAGCTTCATAACCCACACAAGCAAGTCGTCCGGCTTCCCGAAGACATGCTATTTCATTAGGTGTTTTTACAAGTCTCATTTTATTGATAATATCACTTACATCCACAATTTCAATACCATCTATGGCTGTAGCAATTCTATTATAAATAATGCCGGGCATATCATTAATTCCCACAACACCTAATTTCTTTCCTCCTGCCAAAACATCTCCTATAAGCTCCTTAAAATCACTTATAACCGCAAGAGGATAATCTATATCATCCACAACCGTGACACAAAGAAATTCCTTAAGATTTACAACTTTATAAGGACACATTTCCTTTGCATAAGGTTCTCCCTCCGGAGCACCTGCATAAATAGGCTCTCCTTCCTTTGGAATAAACAAGGCTCCTCTTTCAAATATAGGCCAGAAATTAGATACATAACGAAGATTTTCTTTTCTGTACTCATCTCCGTAAACCATAATGGCATCAATGCCACACTTTACCATCTCTGTTTTAATTTTACAAATTCTTTCCTTAAATTCTTCAAACGGAATACAAATTTTAGACATTTTTATCTCCTTTAATTATATTCATGAACTCTGTCCACCTCGTAAATAATGCAGAATGCAAAATGCATTTTTCATTATTTACAAGAGCCTCTCACAACCAATTTAGGCTCCATTATTATCTTTTTTAAAGGATAATCTTTATCTCGTAAAGATTTTATAAGCAAATCAGCTGCCATTTCCCCTATATGCATATAGTTCTTACCATAGGTGGTCACTATTGTAGTTAAATTGATTCTTCGCAGTTTTGCCATTTCACTGTCGTCTATGCCTAAAACACTGACTTTTTCCGGGATAGATATTCCTTTTTCGTCCAGCGCTTCCATTACTCCCACTGCCACGTTATCACTTATACAAAAAACTGCGGAAAAATCAAGATTTTGCCATAAAGCTTGTTGGATAGCATTGTATCCATCCTTTATATAAATACCGCCATTAATAAAATATTTCTTTCCAAGCTCAATACCCTTAGTTTTCAAATATTCTTTTGAAGTATCATTAAACAACTTAAAAGATTTAAAATGTTCTTCCTTCTTACTGCCATTTATAAACAATATTTTTTCATGACCTAAGGACAGAAGATAATCAAGCCCTGTCTTCACTATACCTGTCATATCCTCTATAATATAATGGCTGTTAACATTAGGGGGTTCAGAGTCCACACATACAGTCGGAAGAGATTTTGATATTCTGCTGAGTAAATCATTTTCTCGTTCACAAGCACAAACTATAAGTCCGCAAGCCTGAAATTCAATAAGTTGTGTCAAAGCTTCCTTTTCTTTTTCCAAATCTCTGTAGGTAGAAAAAATCATTACCTTATAACCCACATCGGATAAATACCTTTCCGCGTTGGTCACTATTTCTTGCATGAAAGGAGTATCAAACTCTGATACGACTATTCCTACCAAGTTACTGCTTCCCTTTTTTAATATCTGGGCGATTTTATTGGGAAAATAACCATGCTTTGAAGCTATTTCCAAAACTTTCTTTCTTGTATTTTCGGATATACGAGATTTTTCTTTAAAACACAAACTTACGGTTGTTGCCGAAACACCGGCCAATTTCGCTATTTCATTTACAGTAATCATAAAATTTATTTTTTGTCTCTAAAAAATGTATTTATTATTAAATTATAAAATTCTAAATTCCCTAAAAATCTCTAATTTTTTGCTTAACGAAATATCTCTTGTCTTACCAACCCTGACGCTCATTCGTCTTGAAACAAAATAGCTTCGGATTGCGTCCTTGCTCTTTTGCTCCAATACTCATTCGCTACGGGCGGTGACGACAATTCGCTATTTCTTGCAAAAAATTAATCTTTTTGGTAATTTATAACTTTATAATACGAGATTTTTCTTTAAAACACAAACTTACGGTTGTTGCCGAAACACCTGCCAATTTCGCTATTTCATTTACAGTAATCATAAAATTTATTTTTTGTCTCTAAAAAATGTATTTATTATTAAATTATAAAATTCTAAATTCCCTAAAAATCTCTAATTTTTTGCTTTACGAAATAACTCTTGTCTTATCTCCTTGACATTCGCTCGTATAAGAACAAATCTCTTTCGGCTACGCCTCACATCTTTGCCCTTCTACTCACTCATTACAGTCGAAGACGACAATTCGCTATTTCTTGCAAAAAATTGATCTTTTTGGTAATTTATAACTTTATAATACGAGATATTTCTTTAAAACACAAACTTACGGTTGTTGCCGAAACACCTGCCAATTTCGCTATTTCATTTACGGTTATCATAGTTTTTACTCTTTTAAAAGTTTTTTATTATATTTCTGTCACTTTTATATTCATAATTTCTGCCAATTTGATCAGTTGACTCTTGCAATCACCATGACAAACTATTACATGGTGGGTGACTCCCACCTTATGAAGTTTTGCCACAAATTCTTTAACAGGTCTCTTAACTTCTACAAGAGCATGGATTTCATTACAAGGCAAAGTGGGATAATCTAAGGATTTACCACTGCTTACAAGCATTTGCCAACCTTCACTTGTATTCAGCAAATGTCCCATGGTCACCGGTCCCGGTTTAAATATAAACTCCATATTACAACCGGTTCCCTCAAAACCCCACTCTTCCGGAGCTGTGGTAAGAGATATATCTTTCTCACTCTTAGCGTTCTTTGTGCCGGCTACCCCGTGACCTACCAAAAATATGGCATTATGAGATAAGTCATATTGCCCCCACTCGGCTTGAAGAGGCACATTTCCGGTTAATTTATACATCATCTGCATCATACAAAGACCTGCAAGGTCACCTTCACTTGCCACAATATTATCCGGCTTATCCATAATCATGGAAGCACCGATTCTTGCGGGAGCACCTGTTTCTTTTTCAATAAAATGTTGACCTAAAAAACAAAGACTGTCAAGCCTATACTTATCAATAAGATCTTTCATAGCCAAGCCAAGCTTAACACTTTTTACAATATCATCCGATTTAACACCGCGGACATTAAAACGAGCTGCAAATTTTCTTGCTTCTTCTTCCGCATCACTATCCTTAACCTCTTTCCATAATCTCAAAAGATGTGATAATTCAACATAGATAATGTTAGGACCCAATGTGCCCTTGATTTTGGTTTTGTCATTTTCAAGGTCATACATTCCTCTAAATACGTGACCCACAACACCTACATTTAAATTTCTCAAATCCTTGACAATTTTAAGAAGTGTCACATATTCATCTATTTCTTCAAAACATACACCTTCTTCAAGAGAACCCACAATTACATCATAATTCTCTTTCCCCATCTTTTTAAAAGAGCCGGAAAGCTGTGTGGTTCCTATAAGTGATGAGTTTTCCATCATAACTTCATAGTCGTCTTGCGGGGTAATATCGTTATATGCTTGAACGTCAAACAATAATATGGGAACATCTCTGTTATAATCTATAGCTTGCATAGAAATATAATCAGGCACATAAGTTCCTTCACATACTATTATAAGGTCTACCTTTTCATCTCTGAAAATTCTTCCCACTTCATCAGCTTTATCAAGAGTATCTACTATTTTAGGAAATATTACCGTATTATTCTCTTTAAGTTTTAAGGCTATTTTGTTTAAAAGATTTTCCACATTTTCTTTAAACCGGGGAGAGAACATTCTCCAATATTCAAAATATCCGCATGCCAAAAATCCTATTTTAAATTCACAAGGTTTTGTTTTTTCAGACAATAAATCGCCAAACACATTACCTATTCCACTTTCAAAAGATAAAATTTCGTCCATATTATAAAGTTCCTATATTGTTTACTTCTATTTCATAATTATCTTTCATGTAATCTATCATTAAATCATACATTTTATAACCGTTACCGTGAGGACAAAGATTAATGGGAGATACATGACAAACAGGTATAAAGGGTAAATCTAACTCGGCACAACGATCTATATCATGCTTTGCAAGAGAGAAAGTTAAATTAAAATCTTCATCCGGCAAGAACCAAGAATAATCCGTGGTTAAAGGATAAGTTTTATAGTTTTGGTGACTTGTCCATATAGGGTCGATTTTAAAGTCCACAGGTGGGGTGTTTTTCTTTCCGTTTAAAATATCCCAACCTGTAGGTTGCAATGCACAGCTGGAATCCCATTTATATCCGACTATATCAAAAGCCTTCCACATATTATCACTTGTTTGAAGACTTGGGGCTCTAAAACCCAAAACCTCAAATTCAAAAGCGTCTTCAAGTATTTTCTTACCCATTTCAAGCTTTTTTATAATCTTTTCCAAAGTATGTTCAGCTACAAGAGATGAATATTCTTCCAAAACCTTTCTCTTTGACTCGGTCTCATTAGGAAGATCTAAAATCATCTGCGGAGGAACACCTATTTCAAAACGATCGTGACTTATACCATGTTGACCTATGGTATGTCCTGCCATAACAGCATCTTTTAATATGGCAATATATTCCTTTTGTTTTGTAAAATAGGTTCCGTCTTCATACACAGGAACAACCATAAAAGTTCCCTTAAAACCTTTCTTATTATAATAGTTAATAAGAGTTTCAAGGTCCTTAGGTGTAGACCAACCATCCAGAGCTACATCATCACAGCTCATTGCTACTTTTAATTTCTTCATAATTTCCCTTATTTTAAATTATCAAAATATTCTTTTACTTGTTTTAACTGTTTTGGTATATCTAATTTTTGTGGGCATTTTTTCATACAAGCCCCACAGCCCACACAGTTTTCCGGGCCTTTGGTTTTTCCCTTATCATCTTTTTGCATAATAAAATTGAAATAATGGTTTTTTGCCACATCATCGGCACCATATACATTAGAAACATTATAAACCCAAAAGTTTCCCGGTATATCAATACCTTTAGGACATGGCATACAATATCTGCAACCGGTGCAATATAAATCAGATAAGGCCTTTAACTCTTTTGCGGCAGATAAAACATTATCCATCTCTTCTTGAGATAATCTCGGTTCTTTTGAAGTGGTAGTAATATTTTCTTTTACCATTTCCATTGATCCCATACCTGAAAGAGCAACCGTTACATTAGGATTGGAAAGGACAAATCTTATAGCCAATTCGGGAGTGGAATTTCCTTTAAATTTTCCCGCAAAACCCTTATTTCCGCTGACACCTAAAATACCGCCGGCAACAGGACCCATAATAATCACACCCAATCCCTTTTCATGGGCGTAAGCTATGGCATCTTCATAATCTCTGTTGGTGATATTATATTGCACAAGCATTCCTTCAAAAATACCTGTATCAATGATTTTTTTCACATTTTCAGGCTTATCATGAGAAGAAAATGCTATATGACGAATAACACCTTGTTCCTTATATTTTAAAATCTCATTAAGATTATTGTCCTTTAATAAAAACTCATCATATTGTTTGAACTCCATAGAGTGAATTATATTATAAAAATCAATATGATCTGTTTGAAGTCTGGTAAGGGAAGTTTCAAGTCTCTTTTTCCAACCCTCAATTGTTGCGTCGTCCCATAAAGGGTTTTTGGTAGATATATAAACCTTATCTCTGTATCCGTCTTTTAAAGCTTCCCCTAATTTTTCTTCGCTTTTTGGGTAGCCATAAGCTGTATCAAAATAATTCACACCGTTATCTATTGCATAACGAACAATTTCTTTTGTCTCATCAAAAGACTCGGGAAATCTCATACATCCAAACCCAAGGGATGATACTTTTATTCCCGAATTACCGTATTCTCTATATAACATATTTATCTCCAAATATTTTACACTTATATTTTAATTATTTACTATACACTTATATTTTATCATATTTACAAATATAAAATTACAAAGGACCGAAAAGATCATTTTTTTGCAAGAAATAACG
This sequence comes from Abditibacteriota bacterium, assembly GCA_017445025.1. Taxonomy (GTDB): domain Bacteria; phylum Armatimonadota; class UBA5829; order UBA5829; family UBA5829; genus RGIG7931. Next base: position 78,643 of record JAFSVJ010000028.1, read on the forward strand.
CATTGACGTCTTCGACTGTAATGAGTGAGTATTGAAGCGATTTTTAAGGCACACGCCATTAAAAATTGTTTCAAGACGAAGGAATGTCAAGGAGATAAGTCAAAAGTTATTTCGTTAAGCGAAAAAATAGAGATTTTCGAGGAATTTGGGATTTTATATTTAAATTAATGCATCTCTAACTAAAAAAAATATTGATATTGAAAAATCATTATTTCTATACACTTATATTTTATCATATTTACAAATATTTTTCAATCCAAATCCATGCCACTTTCCACCCGTCAATACTTTTTTCGGAAATGGGTTTTAGGGGTGAAAAAAAAGCCTCAGTGGTTAGACTCACCCTCCTTGAACTGAAAATTGCATCCGCAATTTTCCTTTCATCCAAGGGTTTCCAAAAAGTTGAGCTTGCGAAACTTTTAGGGATTTGGAAGGAGGGGGGACCGGCGAAGACGGTGGGTGGTCAGGAATAAATTTGCATAGAATTGCAAATTTATGTATTCACTCGCTTGCGAGATAGAAGTTATATATCTCTTTTTCACTTCCGCCGTAGGAATGACTGTATACAACTATGGTTTCAAAATTCTTGGCATGACTTTTATCAAAATAACACACTTCTCTGTCACCCTTATAGGAAAATTCTATTTTTTCGAGATGAAAAGGACTTGTCATATCTTTATTTATACCAAGAATTTTAAAGTCTTCACAAAATACCCGAAGAGATAAAATACACAATAATAAAACAAATAATATTTTCATTTTTTAAGCCAATTTATTGTATTTTCAAATAAAATTTTATTAATATCACTGTGGCTGACACCATAAAATTTCATCATTTCTTTAAAAGTGACAAGAATATAATCAAAACCTAAGCCACCATAATTGTGAAGCATTTGCTTTAAACATATATCATTACTTAATAGGATTTGTGAAGCATATCCCTTATCACAGAGTTTCTTAATACAAACACATCTCTCTCTGTCACTCGCAAAAGGACCATCAGCATATCCGCCGGCTTCGGGAATAAAGAACTCTTTGGCAATATTATCAAACTGAACATAAACACCCATATCCAACAGTTTTTCCATATATTCTATGTTTAATTCCACATCTGTATGGCAAATAACCACTTTTTCAAAATCAAGATTAAAAGGTTTTAATATATTGATAACATCAATGCCTGTTGTTCCCCAAGGGTGAAGGTGAACTTGCATTGGAGCGTGAAGTTCCTTACAAGCAATTGCGGCACCACACAGAGATTTCTTTTCATTCTCTGATATAACCTTACTTGTGCCTATCTCCCCTATTATTCCCGGAAATATTTTACAATCCTGCCCCCCTAAACCGTAGGTTTGGGGGGTGGCATCTCCCCCAAGGGTTCCCGAAAAGTCGTTTAGACTTTTTGGGATTTGGGGGCGAAGAGATGACGGGGGGATGGACATCTGCCCCCCTAAACCCACAGAAATGCCATATCTAAATTCATTTAATATCTCTTCCGCTATATCATTTTCCCTCTTCTCGGAAAAATCGGAAGGAAATGTATCACCTGTATAATATCCGGATCCGCAAATAATATTCACTCCCGTTTTTTCTGCCATTCTCTTTAATTTTAAAGGATCTCTGTTTATACCTATATTAGTATTATCTATTATAGTTCCTCCGCCGTGAGCTTTGAATATTTTAAGCTCATCTGTCATTATATCCTCATTATCAAGAATAAAATTGTCCTTCATTAAATAAGGATTAAGCTTAATATAACCCACATTTTTAAGAGATATTTCATCATAACAAATCTTCGCCATTTCGGGATTTTTAGGCTCGGAAAACTCATTTGTCAAATCAATAAATATATGCTCATGGGGGAGAATATATCCCAAATCTTCAATTTTCTTTTTTCCCAATACAGTATTTATCATATTTCTGTCCAAAATTATAATAATTTATTAAAGAATATCAAAATCAATGGCAACCTTAGGTTCTTTACAGCCATATAGTTTAACAGGTTTCCATACTCCACCCATCATACTTGTGTTATGAACTTTGATACACAAATTATTACTACCATCTTTGTTGACAACATCTTTAATATCAACCATAAAAGGGTCATTCCATAATTCTGTGATAGGCTTTCCTGTAGAAGCAACAGAATGTTCGCATATAAGCTTACCGTTTAAATAAACCCAGGCTTCTTCGTCACAGCCTAACATATAAAGATATATGTGATCACAAGCTTTTATATCATTATTTAAAGTAAACTTTTGAAAATACCAACCGTTTCCAAAACAGTCCGGATAGCCTTGTGCCTCCCAACCGGCATTTATGTCACTTCTGACTCTTGAAAAGCCATCCTCATCCTTTGCAAAAGAAACATCCCCTAAGGATTTATTCTGAACCTTATCAAAGATACTGTTTTGTGATTGCCAATTTTCAGCATCTCCAACAACTTTTTCATCAAACTTAAATATCCATTCATTGGAAACTTCTTGAGAGATTATATCTGTCGGCTCAGCAGCCAAAACAGCTTCCCATTTAGCGATAATATCGGACTTATTGTTCTGTTCGGATAAATTGGTTATTTGATGATAATCACAAATCTCATTAAACTCTTTAAAATATGCCTCATACTTTTCTTTGTCTTTCAAAACTCCGTTAACAAAACTTTTTCCGGGAGCAAAATCTCTAAATTCCGTCATATAGCCTAAGTTTTGAGCAAGTTCGAGATATAACAAAGAAGCTTTTATCTTCTTAACTTTCCAAAGCATTTCATCACTTTGAGCAAGGCTTTCGGCTTCTTTGATATATTCCCAAAACTTTGCCATAAATTCTTCCGTAAACATAGGACCGTCGGGAGCACAAGAACACATAAGACAGTCAAGCAAGGGGTTTCCTGTATCCTTGTCCCCACACTTGTGAGGCTTGGCGTGATTGGTTTCCCAAAAGTCCCACAACATCATTTGGTAATCCCATATAGGCTCAGCACACTCTCTGTAGTAACCGAAAATAAAGTCGTGCATTAATTCTTTGGTGTCTCTGTCTATATCCCAAAGTTGTTTTGCCCAAACCCAACTACGCATATCTGCCATGTCTCCACCGTTTGAATAGCAGGTTCCTTGAAGCATTATTCCCTTAGCATTGTTATCTATATAAAATTTCATATTATCACGAACCACGGGCATATTTGGCATAGGAACAAGCATGTGAACATAATCTGCCACATAATCCCAAATAAAGATTCCCGCACCGGATTTTCCCCATTTTTTCATATATGATGAAAAACCGTCACTTTCAGTAGTGAAACAGAATTGATATTTCCAAGCGTGAGCATCTGTGCAAAGTTGAACTATAACATTATCCTCTATTTTCATATTTGTGGGAGGATCGGCATAGTCCAAATAGGCAAGAGCTAAAATCTTTTTGTCGGGAAATTCATCTCTGATACCTTTGGCAACTTCGTTTACAAGATAAAAATATGAACCGCTTCTGCCACCGTTAGCCTCATCCATAGCTTTACAGTTGGGACAATCACAAAAGCCTCGTCCGTCATTGGGAGATATAGATGTTATTGTGACAGAAGGATTATCTCTGAATATTTGTTTTGTTTTTTCAATGGATAATCTTATAACATCAGGATTGGTATTACATAATTGAACGGGAGAGCGAACTCCGTTGATTTCTGAAAAGTATTCGGGATGGTCTTTAAAATACTCTTCCGGTGGGAAATATCTGAAATATGTATGCACCAAATAATAATATTTTATACTTCCGCCGTATTGCAAGGGTATATTAGCATTAGGTGCATTGGTCTTATTTTTAAGTGACCATATAGGTTTCCATGATTCAAATACATAAGGGTCCCTTAAGTCCAAAACAGGCAGAAAAACTCTTGGTGTCACAGTTTGAGCTAAGGGTTTAAGAGTTGGCACATACTGGTCAGCAAGGGTATAAAAACGACAACCAAAATCTTCTTCAAGCATGGAATATACGGCATTTATACAACCTCTGCCCCGTCCGCCAAAGATATAAATATTATCTTTAACTATATCTATAGCATAACCTTCCGTTCCTAAATCTATACTGTATGAAGGTGCCTTTTGAGAAAGTTTTGTCTTTCCTATACTTATAAATTTTCCCTTTTTATATTCACTTTCTTTGATAATCTTAAAATCAAGACCACTCATTTCATCAAAATAAGCTTTTAAATCAACAGCAGCCTTTTCGTCTGTTGACAGAGGGTCATCAGCAATAACTATTTGATATAAAGGTTCTTTTCCGGCAAAAGTTATTTTTTTACCGCCTTTGGGTTTAAGAGTATTTTTCCATTCCTTTGGTAATGTTTTCACAAATATATTCTCCTTAGGTGAGCCTATTAAAATGGTATTAAAGCCCACAAATCCTGTATTTATAAGTCCTCTATCCTCAGCATATACATAATCTGTCAGATAACCTTTAATCTTATCTTTAAACCGAATATGATAAACAACTTTTAAAGTATCTTCAGTAATATCTACTTTGGATTTAGACAAATCAATTTTAACATTATCGTTTTCTATTACAGTATTTTCACCGGGTTTTCCCATCATCTCCGGCTCATTCCAAGTTTCATGCTTAACTACATATATATTTCCGTCAGCATGACAATATTTTAAAAGAATTTGACTTAACAAATCTCCCTGTGATACACCTATTCCGTAATGACAGTTATATATCTTATCCATATTGCCTTTGTATTCAAGTGACACAGCAATATCATACCAATCGTCGTAATTAAACATAGGAGGAGCTATTTGAGAGTCATTATAAGTAATAGATGTAATTCTTATACCTTGAGCATAGATACTGACAGATACCAATAATAAAACAAAAAAAGAAAGCAAATATTTCATATTAAGTCACCATAAATAAAAGAGAAGGTAGGGAAAACCCTACCCTATCATTTTTATCCACACAAGTCACGGTTAATCCAGTGTGTATTCCACCACCAAGCAACAGAGTTATACATTATATCACTGTTGTATTTAGAATATTTGGCGTGACCGTCAGCAAATGTAATGTTTACACCATCCATGTGGGGGTAAACCTTTGCGGCTTTTGCACCGGAACCAACATAGTCAGCAGCATAAGCTTGCATAACAGAAGCCTGTGTAGAACCTAAACCATACCAATATCTGTCAATAAGCATAACAAATTCGGAAGAGGTTGGGATTTGAGTTTCCGTTAGAGGAGGTCGGCAGTGCCAAGTTAGGTATCCTTCCATTGAAATACATAAGTGTCCTGAAATTTCTGCATTATAACCGTATGAGGGCTTATTTGTAGTTATATTTTTATTTAATGCAGGGTTGGAAGGACAACGAAACATTTGAACATTCTTGACATAAGGGAATATAGAATCCATCCATGTGAAACGTGCCTCTGCTCCTGTTGCATCACATTGGGCAAAGAAAATCTCACCCGGGTAACCGGCAGTGGCTGTGGTGATAAGATTTCCTGCACCACAATCATACTGACAATCAGCAGGGTATGTTTCGTCGTAATCGTCTTTGTATAACATAAAAGCAGTTCCCATTTGCTTCATGTTAGAGAGACAACTTGTTTGTCTTGCTTTTTCTCTTGCCTGTGCAAACACAGGGAAAAGAATGGCTGCGAGTATTGCTATAATGGCTATAACAACAAGCAACTCAATTAAGGTAAAACCTTTCTTCATTATTTTTCTCCTGTTTATATTTTAGTTTATCGTTAAACCTACATATATATTATACCATAAAAAAAAATAAAAAGTCAAGGTTTAAACCTTATTTTTTTTAAAAAATCAAAAAAAACATCCAAAAAATAATTAATCTAAGGGAAATGTTTTAGATATTTTTCATTCGGCATATAACAGAACACCGTGGCCGGGCATTATATAAACATCTTCTCCTCCAAAAGATTTTACATCTCCTCCTGTGCTTCTGTCTTCAACTTTAAATATCTTATTTCCTTTGTTAAACTCTATTCCTACCGCAACAGAATAATCGGGGTTTTTATTTACTATCATGGCATACTGTTTGCCGGCTTTATCCACAAATTCTTGGGCAACCACATTAGCTTCACCTCGTAAAGGAGACAAGGAAAGATTTTTAACATTTATGGCACTTGACTTATCTTTACAACCCTTTGGAACATAACCCATATGAAAAACATTAATATTTTTTAAGCTTTTGTATATAGCACCTATATTATGAATGGCATAATTCATGTGGGCAACATATCTCCATGCGGGAGACTTCATATTATATTCATCATAAGGAGCGTTTCTCCAATTTCCGAGATTGGGGGTTTGGTATGTAAAATAAGATATACCTTTGGCACCGTAAGCAAGAGAAGACCAACCTTGAACGTGAATAATATAATCGTCCGGGTCCGGCCAACTTAAAGCACCTACGGATTGAATTATATTAATAAAACCTACCCTATTTATGTCGGCACCTTTTTTAATGGCCTCAAGGTTTGAATAAAAATAATTTTCGTTAAAATTATAGTTGCGAACACTGTTTGTATAGCCTACAGCATCCGGATTGTTTCCGACAGAAAAAGAATAATTATCATAGGAAATATAGTCCAATTTACAACTCTGTGTAATGGTATCAATATATTTATCATAGCTTTCTACTCCCAATCCTGCAGGAGACACTGCTATAGGATAAAGATTTATATAGGGTTTACATTTACAGCTTTCTCTAACGGCATCTGCGTAAGCTGAAAGCCTTGCAACTGTATCTTCTCTGGCATTGGGTTCATCTTGCACATAAACCATATACAAATCATCCAAATTATTTTTACCTACTTCCTTAATCACTCTTTTTGTAAAGTTTTGTGCCTTTGTTGCGTAATCTGCGTCACTTTCACCGGTAGAATCCACAAAAACATGAGCTTTTAAATTATGTTTCTTGGCGAATTTAACTTCAGTGGGAGGAATAAAGTGTGTCACATTAAATCCACAGTCATACATATCTTTAAAATATTCATCTCTTTGAGTGTTATTGGTCCACCAATAATGGCCCCAGGGCATAATAAGAAATTCATCGGGAGTTAATCTTTGTCGTGTAGTGTCGGTAAAGTCTGCATAAGCAGAAATTGATATTATCAAAACTGCCAATAAAAATATTATTTTTTTCATAAAAAACTCCTTTTATAACATTTATTATTATATATATGTTATTCCGCAAACAGCAAAACTCCATGGCCGGGGGCAACCATGGCTCCTTCACCATAGAAAAAAGTCACCTGATTGCCGGCTCCTCTGTCATCTATCTTATAAACATCCTTGCCTTTTTTAAATTCTATTGATACTTCAACAGAATAGTTAGGGTTTTTATTTACTATCATAGCATATTGTTTTCCGTCTTTATCCACAAATTCACCCACAACAGCATTAGCTTCCCCTTTAACGGATTTCAATGACAGATTTTTAATATTAACGGCACTTGACAGATCTTTACAACCCTTAGGAACATAACCCACATGGAAAACATTTATGTGTTTTAAATTTTTATAAATTGCACCTATATTATGAATGGCATAATTCATGTGAGCCACATATCTCCATGTGGGAGATTTCATATTATATTCATCATAAGGGGCGTTTCTGTAATCACCAAAATCAGGAGTTTGATAAGTATAATAGCACAAACCCTTGGCGCCATAGGCAAGAGTAGACCAACCTTGAACATGGATAATATAATCGTCCGGCTCCGGCCAATTAAAGGCTTCCACAGATTGGATAATATTTATAAAACCAACTTTATTCCTATCGGCGGCAGCCTTGACAGCTTCCATATTGCCATAAAAAGAGTTCTCGTTAAAGCAATAGTTTTTATTACTGTTGGTCCAACCTTCCTTTTCCTCATTGTCAACAACAAATGGATAGTTATCATAAGAAATATACTCTAATGAACATTCTTTTATTAATTTATCCAAATATTCATCATAACCGCCATAGGGATAGGCAATAATGGGTAAAAGGTTTATGTATGGTTTACATTTACAGTTTTCTCTGACAGCATCTGCATAAACTGATAATTTGGCAATATTTTTTTCATCATCGGTAGGTTCGTCTTGAAGATAGACAAAATATACATTATCCATATTCTCTTTGCCTACTTCATCTATAATTTTTTGTGTCCATCTTTTAGCTTTGGTTTTATTATCATCTTCACTGTTATCGGTCTGCCTAACATACACCTGAGCTTTCATTTTATATTTTTTGGCAAGAAGAACTTCATTGGGAGGGCACATATGTGTCACATTAAAACCACAGTCGAACATATCTTTATAATACTTCTCTCTTTCCCCGGTTCCGCTCCACCAATAATCACTAAATGGCATAATGATAAACTCATCGGGAGTTAATCTCTCTCGAACTCTGTTTGTCGAATCTGCATAAGCAGAACCTGCTACTATTATTATAAATATAAGAAATATAAAAATTTTTTTCATAAAAAACTCCAATCAATCCGGGATTATTAATAAACAAACCTACTTCTTAAACAAAAATTAAAGAATATAAAATATAAAAAAAAGTCTGTTAACATTAGGAAAATATTAGGGTAAAGAATATTATTTTCTATTTTACATTTTTTATTTCATATTTAGGATAATAAGTGTATTATACATCATTCATTATTAAATGCCCACCAATATCATTATACCACATCATTCCACTTTTATCAATTTGTTATAATTTTTAAATTTCTGTGATTTATAGTATAATATAAATAGAATAAACTATGGAAAAAGCCATGAAACAAAAACTCTTAATCATTTTATCATTTATTTTACTGTCCCTTCCTCTCTTCCCCTTAGACTATGCCCTCCTAAACTCCGAGGGCAAGCCTGTTACCGACTTTTCCTACTCAGAGATTTATCCTTTTTTTGAGGACTTGGCTTTATGCAAAAGAAACAATCTCTACGGATATATAGACAAACAAGGCAAAGAAGTCATCCCTTGTGAATACACTTATGGTGAATTTTTTCAAAATGGAGCCACAAAAGTTTGCAAAGGCAATGAATTTTACTATATTAATAAAGAAAACACACCTATTTTCAAAAAAGAGATAAAAGCTTATACTCCAAAAACAGGAAATGTAATAGAAGTCTTCAAACCCTACACCCCCTCAAACCTCCTACTTATCGAAAAAGATAACCTCTGTGGCTTAGGAGACACTGAAGGAACCACCATAATCCCTTGCGAGTATAACAGAGTAATTAGTAATCGGGGGGATTTGTTCCTTGTGAGCAAAAATAACCTTTTCGGCTATGTGGACAGATATAACAGAGTTGCAATCCCTTTAAGTTTCCAAAGAGCCAGTGAATTCAAAGACGGTATGGCGTGTGTCACCAAAAAGGGTAAAACCTTTGTAATAAATGAAAGGGGGGAGACTGTAGCTAAGGGCTGCGAAAGATATTTGATTTACTCTTCAAATCTCATTCTCGGAATCAAAAAAGGTAAAATCGGAGGTTTTAACAGAGAAGGAAAACAGATAATTGCCTTCGAATACTCACAGAACCCAAGCGGAGAGGTTAAATCCCTAAAATATGATACCATGACCAAAGAGAACGGTTGTTTTATTCTGTATAAAAACGGTTCATGGTTCCTCTTCAATAAGGAAGGTGTAGGTGTAAATAATATTAAAGCCACAGATATAAGCGAATGGGAAAAAGAATATACAGTGGCTTTTACAGGGGTCTATGTGGTGGACGCCTTTGGCAGAATGGAATTTAAGTCCAAAAAAGAAGCAAAAAAATATGTGGACGACCTAAAAGTGAAATCCATAACGGATTTGGAAAACAAGTATGATATTATTAAACAAGAAGGAACCTCAATCCTTTTAGATCGAAACTGGAAAGAAATAATCCCACAGAAATATGAACTAATAAAGGATTTTAAAGATAATGTATATGTGGCAAAGAAAAAATTTTCCGATGAGTTCTATGGTATGGTAGATATAGGCGGAGAGTGTGTAGTCTCCTTTGATTATGAAGAACTGACAAACTTTTATGATAATGTGGCAATAGGCAAATCAGAAGGTAAATATGGATTAATTAACAGAGAAAATGAAAGGATAACCCCTTTCGACTATGATTATATAGATAACTTCATCTTAGGCTTTGCCAAAGCAAAGAAAAATAATAAATGGGGAATAATTGATAATATAGGCAAAGAAGTCATCCCTTGCCTGTATGAAGATATTAAAATATATCCTACAAATTCCGACACTGAAATCTTCTTCGCAATCGGAAAATAGAGATAAAGATTAATTATAATTTTGCCCCTACCCCGGGGGGCATGTCCACAGACCTAACAATCAAAAATTTTTAATCTGTTATTGGGCTAGAAAGCTTGGAGACAGTTTTTATGTTTCAAATCTTCTATTCATCATTGTTTTTTAAATGTTATAAAAAGAGCGTTCTATGATTATTGAAACAGAAAGATTAAAACTCAGACCATTTAAAACAGAAGACGCAAAGGATCTGTTTGAATATTTAAAAGAACCTTTGGTCCATTGCTTTGCTTCTATGAAAATTAACACTATTGAAGAAGCGGAAAAAGAAATTCTCAATAGGATAAAAGAAGAGTGCATTTATTTTGCGGTGGAGTTAAAAAGCGAGAAAAAGGTTATCGGAGAAATATGGGTCAATCCGGAGTCTGATGAAGAAATAAATAAGGATACAGTTTTCAGTCCTTGCTGGATGTTAAACAAAGCCTATCACGGAAAAGGTTATGCCTATGAATCTGTATATGCAATTTTTGACTACCTATTCAAAGAAAGAAATGCTCGGAGAATTTATATATATACAGAAGATTATAATATTCCATGCCAAAAACTTTGCAAGAAATTGGGGATGCGTCAAGAAGCTTTATATAAGGAATTTATATCCTTTATCAATGACCGAGAAGGCTCCCCTATTTATGAAAACACCTACGAATTTGCTATCTTGAAGAAAGAGTGGAAATAACACCGTCCCTCTGCAAAAAAGAAAATTATTATTTTTTAGAAAAGTATGCCAAAGACAATTTTTCATCTATATAATTAAAATGAGACATAAGAAGGTAAATTTCGTATAAAAAACTTAGGGATTTTTAGGAAAATTAATAAACAAAAAAAGAGCCTTTCGGCTCTTATTTTTTTAATTTATTTGGATTTAATAATTTCTCTTTCCAACAAAGCTAAGCGGATAGATTCTATGGTAGATTCAGGAGGGCAAATCTCGTTCTTGTGAAGGCCCTTAACTGTATCTAAAAAGTACCTCAATTCAGTAATATAGGCGTTGGGCTTGTCTATCTTTATGGTTTCCTTGGTGACACCGTCAGAGCAAGTGACACGAACTTCGCCCCAATCTCCTCTGTATTCAGCTGTGGCTTTCTCAAAGTTTGCTTTAATATAGCAGCAGAAAGGAGAATGTTCTATCCAAGATCCACGAATAGATACCAAAACATCTCCATATTTCATCAAAACATTACAGTCGTCCACTTCCCCGGTTTTTCCCACAAGTCCTGAAGCTATCATACTGTCCGGCTTAGGTCCGAAAGTATAATTAACCCAGTCCATATCGTGAACATGTAAATCTAAAAGGGCACCACCACTTCTCTCACCCTCTAAGAACCACCCCCCGGGATAGCAACCGGTTCTTTGCATTATTACAGAATAGAGTTTTCCATATCTACCGTTCTCTATACAGGACTTAATATATTCATACTCATGCCAAAATCTGACACACTGACCTATCATCAGTTCTTTTCCACTCTTATTCTTGGCATCAATCATTTTTTGGCAACCTTCAACACTTATACTCATAGGCTTTTCGGAGAAAACATTTATACCTTTATTGAGAGCCATAACCGCATAATCCGCATGAATATCCGTAGGAAGAGCAGAAACGAGAACATCTATTTCCTCTTTTTCCAGCATCTCTTCAAACTTTTCGTATGTATTAACTGTATTGATGTCCAGCCAAGCCTTATCTACTTTAAAATTAATTTCACTTTCGGTCTGAACAAATTTTTCAGGGTCTATATCACAAATACAGGTCACCTTAACATCATCATAACCTACCAAAGAACCTGCGTGAATATGTCCCAAACCACCGTAACCTACGATGCCGACTTTCAATTTTTCCATAACAATTTCCTCTTTTAATCTTTTAATGTTAATATTTATAATAATTTAAATAATTTTCACCATCTTTGATAAATATCACAAGGAGGGAGGACCATTCGCAAAGCGAATGGTGTGTGGTCAGGAGTAAAATTTGCAAAACTGCAAATTTTACGATAGAAGCCTAACAATCTAAGCTAACTATCTATTGTATTTATTTCTATAGTACCGCAAGGAGTATACACACTTGCCTTTACAAATGATCTCTTAACAGGATCTATTTCATATTCTTCAAAACCGGGTTTTATGGGCTTTACACCCAAAAGATAAGCATAGTAGAAATACAAAGGCACAGCACTCCATGCATGGCTCCAAGAACCCGCTCTGTGGAAATCCCAAGCTCCCTTTATGGTCTCCCAAAAGGTAGTGGCACCCTTAACCACCATAAGTCCCCAAGTGTTCTCTATCTCGTCAAAAACAAAATCCGCATATTTTTTGTCTTTCAAAAGGGCTTCATATTTATACATAGTCATAGACAGAGTGCATTCCACCAAAGAGGAATCCCCTATTATCTTTTGGCGAATGGCTTCTTCCTTCTCCTTAGGAACAAAGCCTGCAAGGAGTGCCAAAGCCCCTGTCAGTTGAGCATAATTCTCTTCGTTTGCTCCTCCTATAAAGGATCTATAGTATCCCCTATTCTCTACCCAAAAGGTTTTGTCTGCATTCTCTCTCATACCATTAAGGATTTTCTTATATTTCTTCGGGTCTTCCCCCAAATTTTCCATTATGAAAATAAGACTTTCCAGAGCCAAGGCAAAGAAGGAGTTGTAAGGCAAACTGAATTTCTCATTTTGGTCAAAACCTGAATCAATGGCACCTGAGAGACCCTCACTCCACTCGGTAAAGTTCCAATATCTCGATCCTATGGGACTTCTCAAAAGTCCCCCTTCCATAGTTTCAACCTGTTTGTCCAAAGTAAACCTTATTTGAGGCAACATTTCCTTTGCAAAATCATAATCTCCGGAGTAGAGAAAATAATCCTTTACCATCATCACCCAAGCCAAAGTAAAGGAAGGTATGGTAAAATCAAATTTGGTTGGAGAAGTTATCTCAAAAAATCCGTCTTCCCCAAAGGTTCCAGCAAAGGTTCTAAGACAACTTTTTACAAAGTTGTAATCGGCAAAAGCATAATAGTTACACAAAGCTTGGTTTCGACTGTCCATACCGTAAAGACCTTGCTCTCGCCAAGGCGTGTCCTCAAAATGCTCATGCATACATATTCTTAAAGTTCTTACGGCTATCTCGTTAATTTTATTCTCAAGTTTGTTTACACTTTCATATTTGGATTTCAAAGGAGCATTATAATCAGTAGGAATAATCTCCGCATTTTTAATAAAGGCATCTCCCGTCACATGAATTTGCAAATACCTTCCTCCAAGACGAAGAGTTCTATGTATAAACTTATTCTCTCCCTCTTTGGCAAAATATCTAAAACCAAAGTTTCTTCCGTCTATAAAAGAACGAACTCTCATATCATCCAATTGCTCTCCATAGCCGAATTCCAACACCGTCCCCTCTTTGGCGTCTATTTCAAAAGAAATGTTTCCCGCAACTTCCTTTCCCATGTCAATTATATAATAAACACCATCACAACCCTCGTCTTTCTTAACGGAAAAGCTTTCATTGGGAAGATCCACTATTTCTTCCACCACATTTGCACCTAAAAAGTCATTAAAAACACACTCTGCGGCAGAAGGAAAGGTTTTCTTTCTGATAAAAGAACCTGCCACGATGATTTGGGGGTGAGTATGGGCAATTCTTTCAAGTTTAGCTATAGGACGAGGGAAAAAGTTATAAGTCTTATCTTGAATGTCCTCATCCCCTATTATAATCCAATGATCTCTGTTATAATCAAAGTCTGTCCAATTATCGGATTTGGTAGCGTCAAATTCAAAGGTCCAACCCAGCTGAGAGGATACTTTTTCCATCTCGCCACACTTGTAATCAGGACTTATTTCATAATAACAATCATCTCCGGATGTAAATAACTCTTGCCCATTTTCTATGGCATAAATAATTCCCGCAGTATCATTTATATAGGCGAAAGTGTTGATACCCATATTATAACCCAAAACAGCAATTCTGTTTCTTCCGGGCTTTAAGAATTCTCCTACTGAAAGAGTATCATAGGATTTATTGTCGGGGTAGTCGTGGTATTGTCTGCAAGATACATATTCCCCATTAATCCAAAGAACATAATCGCTTGTGGCACTGATATATATTTTGGCATCCTTAGAAGGCTTCTCTATATCAATGTCCTGCAAAAATCTACAGTATTGATTGGGCAAATTTGCGGTGACCTTTGGCCACATCCATTTAGCTTGACTTAATAATTCCATTATTATAACCTTTTTTAATACTACACTATTTTTATAAAACAATAATATAAATGACACTTATACAAAAAAGTGCCAAAAGGCACTTTCTTTAATTTTGGTCTTTTTTAATCTTGAAAATTAACTTTATTAATGGTGTGATAGACTTAGGACTTTTTATAACTATAATTTTTATTTTTGTATCAGGTTTATATTCATTCAAAAATCCATTAGACATATCATACACATAATAACAGCTTTCTGTTGGCCCCTGAGCCTTTACAACACAATATCCTTCATCATAATTCACAGTTTCCAAAGATCCTGTGATATTTGGACTAATATTCCACTTTTCATTATAAAAGTCAATTACCTTTAAAAACTCTGTTTGTCCGTTATTATCTTCCACAAGACTGTAATATACTCCGTTACGATCATAATACATACACATCAAAGGAACTTCTGTTTGGGCTTCAAAACTACCTTCATATATTATTTTTCCCATACCGTCTCTGGTTCCTCTCCAAACAAGATAATAATCTTGATCTTCTTCGTCAACAATATAAGTTCCTTCTTCCCAAATATCTTTGAACATTGATTTTAGACTTTTGTAAGATGAAGAAGAAGAGGAACTGCCACCACAGCCTACCAAAACAAAAGACATTAATACAAGCAATAACAGAACTATTTTTTTCATTTGTATCTCCGTAAAATATAATTCTATATATATTATACTATAACTTAAATGATTTTTGCAAATTAAAAATCATATTATAATAAAGCAATTTGAATAAAAAAAAACTTAAATTTGACTTCAACACGACATTAGTAGTATAATTATATCGTAAATGGAACTTTTTCTGTTTTTACTTAGTCTACTAAGTTGTAAAATTAAAACATTAAATAATATTGTAGGTAACTTAATGTTACAAAAAGTTAAAAAAGGATTTACCTTAATCGAGTTGTTGGTAGTTATAGCAATTATTGCTATTTTAGCTGCCATTTTGTTCCCTGTATTCGCACAGGCAAGAGAAAAAGCAAGAGCATCTTCTTGTTTATCTAACTTAAAACAAATAGAAACTGCTTTGCAGTTATACACAGACGATTACGACGAAACATACCCTATAAGAATTGATGGTGGAGCAGCATGGGATCCTACAGGTCAAGCAGCTTACCCAAGATTTTGGCTTGCCGGTGAAACTCAAGACTGGACTGTTGCAGGAAACGCTCGATGGTGGACGTGGATGGACAGCCTTTACCCATATGTAAAGAACTCTCAAATGTATGTTTGTCCTTCTATCGGAAATAAAGTAGGTTCTTACGGATACAACCCATTTATGAATGGTTTCCACTGGAAAAACAACGAAGCTGTTTCTATGAGCGAACTTAAAATGCCATCTGAAACCGTATTTATCGGTGATGGTCTTGTTAACACAGATTCTAAACTTTTAATCTCTGTTCTCGGTGCTCACATGTGTGGTGCACAAGAATGGGGTGGCGCATGGAAAAACGGTAAGAGACACAACGGCGGTTCCAACTTCTGCTTTGGTGACTCTCACGCCAAATTTTACAAATCAGGTTCCGGACCTACCGAAGGTATCGGTGCTGAAGACTGGGGTTACAACTCACCTTGGTGGAACCCCTGAAAACAATAAGATTTTTTCCCATCTTTTACACCTCTTTTTTAATTTATATCAATATTTGACCATATTGGTATAACATCCCTCCCCTTGAAAGGCTGTGGCTCCAACACAGCCTTTTTTTTAATTTTACCACAAAAAATAAAAAAATCTTTATATTCTACCTATTTATACTATTTTAAATTTGAATTTTTATTTTAAAATGTGTTATAATAAAGTTGGATTTTAAGAAAAAGTTAGGACTCTCTCTTTCAATCCTTGGCGTGATTATTATTTTGCACTTTTATTTTTCTTTTTTACACGCCACAGAATATTAAAAAAGGACGTGACTTGCTATGCGAATGGATTATGACAACCTTGATGTGACTTCCATACGTAACACCCCTATTTGGCAAGGCGTTGAACTTCTCAGAAATGATGAAGT
This sequence comes from Abditibacteriota bacterium, assembly GCA_017445025.1. GTDB lineage: Bacteria > Armatimonadota > UBA5829 > UBA5829 > UBA5829 > RGIG7931. Next base: position 95,213 of record JAFSVJ010000028.1, read on the forward strand.
AAAAGCGGCAATTGCCTCTCTTGAAGACTCCTCAAGAATGTTTCCTAACAGTTACGAGTGTTTCGTTTATTTAGGAATTGCTTACGCCACCAAAAATCTCTTTAATCGTGCCATAGGTGCATTTAAAAAGGCTTGTGACCTTAAGCCCATGAGTGCCAACGCTCACTACAATTTAGGTATGGCTTACGAAGGAGCCGGTGTTTTAGACGAAGCATTAAAGGAATTTACCAATGCTCACGAAATCAACCCCTCTCACACCCTAAGCCAAGACAAAATTATTGAGCTTGCACAAACCATTCCCGAAGAAAAAAGAAAGAAAATCAAACTCATTGTTACCAAACAAGATTAGGAGGCTCTAATGAGAAAACTTCTCATTTTACTTATAGTGGCTATTATCACTATTCCTTCCTTTGCTGCCACTATTTTGATAAACGGTGAAAAATCAACCTTTAACAAAATTGATATAAAAGATAACGATGTGGTCTTTGTTTCACTGAGAGATTTAGAACAGATAGGATTAGGAACTATCAAACAATCCGGAGACGGAGGAATTGAGTTTAGCACCAGCAAAATGAACCTGCTTTTCTACAAGGACAGCGATTCAGTTAAAATGAACTCTCTAAGCCTTAAACTCCCCATGAGCACCTATCTTGAAGATGGTAAACTTATGGTTCCTCTTTCATTTGTGGTAAAATCCTTAGGTGCGGAATACGATCAGGAAACCGATTTGATTATCCACATAGACAACCTATCTATCCCAAAAAAAACAGAGCTTAAGGCCCCCACATTGGAACAACCTACTTCCAATTCTCCTGTCACAGAAGGCGTTTCCACTCCCGCAGAGCCGGAAAAGGTTGTCACAGACTATCAAGCTCCTTCTCTTGACGGAAACTGGTTCCAAGGTATTGTAATGGCTTACGGCAAAAGACTTAACCTTATAGACGTGGATCTCTACAACTCTAACAACAAGCTTGTTCAAACCACCAAATCTACAGAAGGTGCTTTTGCCTTTAAAGGTCTCGACGACGGTAAGTATTATATAAAAATAGACCACGCCAAAAACCCTTCATTTAAGACCTTTACCACAGCTCCTTTTAACGTTAAGGATATGGAAGGTAACAAGATTAAAAAGCCTTTAAACATATACAGAGCCATTAAATCAAACGGATGCAAGCCCAACGAAGTAAAAGGTCAAAAATGTTATATGTTCACTTGGAATGAAGTCCCCAACGTTGCCAATTATAAGGTTATCGTTTCCTCTTCCAACCCAAAGGCAAAAGTTGCCAAATATGACAAAAAAGTAGAAAAGATTAACATTCCAATCAGTGATATTTCCAAAGGTCAAACCTATGGAGTTTCAGTTATTGCTTATGATAAATACGGTAATAAAATCGGTGAAAGCGTAGACTCCGGTTGGACATTTGAATCAAAATAGAAGGCGAGTATAAAAATACCAAAGAACCGAAAATATCTTTTTTTTATAGGGATTTTCAAGCGAATAGCATAAGAAAAAATTGTTAAGCAAATAATAGGCTTTAGAATAAAGCCGGTGGATTAGCCCCATTTTCAAAAGAAATGGGGATTTTATTTATAAAAGTTCCATTTATGAAGAAAATGGGAGCTAAGGCAATTATGCGTCTACTATTTTTTCGTAAATGCGTGAGCGAAGGAAATCCCGTAATAAAAAATTAGAGATTTTCGGAAGATTTGGGATTTTTATACTCAAGACAAAATAAAAATCAAAAATAGAAAATATTACTCTCTAACCTAAGACATACTTATTGTTAACAGACATATTTTATATTTCATATTTCTTATTTTCTATTTTTGAAAATAGGTGTAAAATAAGGATTATTTAACTTAAACTAAGCCCCTTATGGGGCTTTTCTTTTAGGAGTGAATATGTTAGATGCCATAAAAAATCGTCGCTCCATACGATTTATGAAAAAAGAAACTATACCGGAAAAAACTCTAAATGAGATTATATCTGCCGGTTTTCACGCTCCCAGCGGTCACAACAACAAAGGGTGGCATGTTTATGTGACGGAGAATGAAGAAAAACTAAAGACACTCTCCAAATTGCACAAATGGACAAGATTTGTGTCTAATTCAAGTGCTGTAATTTGTGTATGTTACGACACAAGTGAACTTGAAGATTTTTGGATTGAAGACTGTGCCGCTTTTATGGAAAATATGCTCCTGCAAGCTACAGAAGAAGGCCTTGGCTCTTGTTGGATAGGTGTGAGGGGAATAGAAGTGGGGGGGATTGTTATGGAAGACGAGGTACGAAAAATATTTGAAGTAAACTCTTCTTTTAAGATTCTTTCTCTGTGTATTTTGGGAAAAGTCGCCAACTCCTTTAACTTTTCAAAGAAAATAGATATATCAAAACGAATCCACAAAGTTTAAAATAATGCATAATTAATGCACAATGAACAATTTACTCAGGGGGGATTTAGGGGGGTGATAATTATTCATTGTGCATTAATTATGCATTTTGCATTGTTAATTATTCATTATTTTGTCTTGATTATAAAAATCCCAAATCTTCCGAAAATCTCTAATTTTTTATTACGAAAATCTCTTCGCTCCTTAACCTACAATTTTTTTTATAGACGCATAAAACCCTAAGCCCAAATCCCAAAAAGTTTTGCAAGCTCAACTTTTCGGGAACCCTTGGGCGGCTCCCAATTTCTTTATAAATGGAACTTTTATAGATAAAAGCCCCATTTCTTTTGAAATTGGAGCTTATGGACGGCTTTCGCCTTTTTATTTGCTTAATAAAAAAATCTTGTTATAGTCGCTTGATATTTTCTATAAAAAATTGATCTTTTCGGTGCTTTGGTATTTTTATACTCACTTCTTATACTCGCTTGGAATTAGTTTGGGCTTTATTATTTTGTTATATTCTATTAAAGGTTTGTTTTCAATTAAAGCATTTAATAATTCTATAGCTTCTCTTCCCACTTTGTATAAATCAAATTCCAGTCTTGAAATTTTATATTCTTCATTATAGTTTTGGTGAGCATGAGATTGGGTGATTATAGGTGTGTCTTTAAAAATATTGGGATAATCTCTAAAATATTCTGATGTAATATCAAACAAGTTATTATCCGTAAAAACTATCAAATCCGGTTTGGTTTTTATTGTATCAAGAATTTCTATAATTTCTCCTTCACCTTTATCTTTTTTTGAAATATAATTAATTCTGTAAAGACTATACTTTTCAAATATAATTGCTTCAAGGTGAAAAGGATAACAATCAAAGATTCTGTCAACATCTTCATCAAGTGGGTTTATGGTAAAAACCAGAACATTTTGAGCATTCATCTTATTTATTTGATTTATTATTTCTTTATATAAATAAATATAATCTAATGAAACAGTTGGGTAAGGAAGATTATTAAATCTTAAAATATCCACTATAGGAATATCCAACGACGCTATATATTGTAGATCCTTTAGCTCTGCACTTAGTGAAATTGCTCCGTCTATTTCGTTTTTAAAAGGACCTACAGAAGTTTCAATATCAAGAATATCATTAGCAATAAAATACAAAGGAGTATAACCTTTGTCAATAATATATTTATTTAAAATCTTACAAAAAAACCTGTATAGTTTTTTTGTATCTCCTTTTGTTGAATAGGTTGTGGATACAATAAGAATATACTTTTTCTTTTCATTATTTTTTGCAACAAATGTTCCGCTACCTCTTATTCTTTTGATAATTCCTTCTTGTTCTAAATCTGTAAAGGCACTTCTTATGGTATTCCTGTTAACATTAAGTGTTTCTGCAAGAAGAACTTCACTAATCAGTTTGTCTCCGTATTTTAAGTTATTTTCTTTTATATGATTATTAATATAATCTATTATTTGTTGTTTTTTTGTCATTTTTATTATCCTTCCCAATTTATTATATAACAAATCAACAAAGAAAGTCAACTTTAAAAATAATTAGTCTATACAACTTTTTTGTAAAAGATAGATTTTTTAGATTTTTTCTATAAAAATTCTATTGACTTTATTTGTTTGATTATGGTATAATATAAATGTAAAAGCATAGTCCGGTAAATAATTAGTGTATACTTTTTTATTTATCAGTTTATGTAAAAATATATTTAGGAGGAACATAAAAATGTTCAAAAGAGGATTTACCCTTATAGAATTGTTGGTGGTTATCGCTATAATCGCCATTCTTGCTGCAATTCTATTTCCCGTTTTTGCCCAAGCAAGAGAAAAAGCCCGAGCCGCCAGTTGTCTGTCCAATGTAAAGCAGTTGGGAACAGCCCTTCAGCTTTATATTGATGACTACGACGAAACCCTTCCAGTTGGTTATGATCCGGCCAGACCCACAACTAACTTGAGTGCCGATTATAACAACTATCCGGCTAAGTGTTTCCCATATATGTTCGCACAGGGATTGCAAGCTGAGATACATTATTGGACTTGGATGGATTCCATATTCCCTTATGTTAAAAACGTAAAGTTATATACTTGTCCCTCATCCGGTAATATTAAAATCAATAATGTTTATACTTGCGGCTATGGATTTAACTACAAATTCACCGAATATTTACCAACAGGGGCTCCACAAGTAATTGCCTATGGTTCACTAAACAATCCATCTAAAAAAGTGTTCCTTGCTGATACTCAAGTTTCAACTGCAGGTTGGACAGACTTTATTATATGTCCTTACACTATGAGAATAAGAAAAAACGAAGGTGCAATAGCTTGGGTTGTAGGAATTCCTTCTATAAGACATAACGATGGAGCAAATTACACTTTCTGTGATGGTCATGCTAAGTTCTATAAAAGAAATGCTGGACCGACAGAGACAGTTATTGTTAACGGAACAGAAGCCAATAACTCTAATTACTGGGGTAATGGCGTTGATTGGTGGGATCCGGCTGCATAATATCCATCCCCCCGTCATTTGCCTTTGGCAAATGCCACCCCCCAAAGCTTCGCTTTAGGGGGACAGGTTCAGTGCCTCTTTTTTTAAGAGGCATTTTATTTTTTTTTCAAGGCGTAAACACAACTCCCCTAAAAATCTCTAATTTTTTATTTAATGAAATAACTCTTGTCTTATCTCATTGACGCTCTTTCGTATTAGAACAAAATCTATTCGGACTGCGTCCTCTATCTTTTGCCCTACTACTCTTTCGCTACACTCGATGACGACAATTCGCTATTTCTTATAAAAAAATTGATCTTTTTGGTGATTTGTGTTTACACCTTGAGGCATTTTATTTATTTTTTTAGGTTGTAATATGAAATTTTTATTAACTTTTATTTTTGTATTTTTCTCAATATGTGTATTTGCCGGTGAAGTTGATATAGAAATACCAAAAAGTAAAAAACCGGTCAAACAAGGAGTTGTGACGGAATTTTCCGATGCTGTGGTTATAGATCATTTTAACACTCAAAACTATCTTTTTGAAGGGGAACCTAAAACACAATTATATCTAAAATATGATGATAATAACTTATACGCTCTGTTTATATGTTATGAAAACCAAAAAGGTTATCCAAAGGCTTTTAACAGAGAAGAAAATCTAATGATTGATGATGCTGTTCAAATAGTTTTAGGTTTATCAGCGGAAGAAAGTGCTCGGGGCAGTTTAAATATGGGGGGATATGAAGGAGCATATAGTGAAATAAGTCCTTGCGATTTTTATTATCAATTTACAGTAAACAGTGAAAACTCTAAAACCAGAGATTATTTGGAAATGCATCTTGACAGGCCTTTATTTGACAGTAAAATCAAAAAAGAAAATAATCGGTGGCTTGCTTTAATGACAATACCTTTTAAATCTTGGGGAGTAAAAAAACCGGATGGTTTAAGCTTTTACTTTAATGCTTATAGAAGTCGTCCACCCGAAACATTTGGTTATAAAAACTATTCCTATGGTGGTTATAGACCTATGTCATTTGCCAGAGCAAAATTTACATCAGAACCTTCATTAAATAATACATTTACCCAAAAAGAAACCAAAAAAGAAAACATAATAGATGATTTTTCTTTGAGATATTATCCCACTGCCAAACAGATTTGTTCTCAAGCATTAATGAGTAATACAAATCAAAATTTTTATCTTATTATGGAAAGTGATAAATTTGAAACTATTAAAAATGAAATAAAAGCCGGAAAACAAACAAATTTAGCTTTTAATATAGGTGATAACCCTAATTTACCTATAAATGTTAAGGCAAAGATTATATCTTCAGCCGGAACAGTTTTAAAAGAAGATAGTTTAACAGTAGAAAGCACTCCGGAAATGCCTGAGTATCTAAATTTTGAATTTGGAGAAGGTATTATTCCAAAACCTTGGACAAAACCTGTAATTAAAGGTAATACCATAAAACTTCTTAACAAAGATATTGTTATAGGAAAAGGTGGTTTTTTTGCTTCTGTAACAGGTAAAGGCGAACTTCTTGCCGGAGATATGAACCTAATTATAAATATAAACGGAAAACCTGTCCCATTAGAACTGATTAATCAAGATATTAAAGAATATGGCAGAGGAGTTTTAGTAACCAGTAAATATAAATGCCATAATGGAACTTTTGATATAAAATTAAAGATAGATTTTGACGGCTTTACGCAAGTAAAAATGAGATCTGCGGATATTGAACCGGATATACTCTCCAAACTCAGCTTAAATGTGCCTCTTAAAAGAGAAAATGCCTTATTTGTAAACAGAAGCAATGTTCAAAGAACCGTTAAAATTGATAAATTCGGTTGGCATGGGGATTGTGATGGATATATGTGGGTCGGATGCCACGAATGTGGCTTGGGATACGAATACGATCAATTTAACTCGACCTTTGCCGAAAAAAAGAGAAACAATATTGAAATAATAAATGATAAAGATATAAGTTTATTAAAACTAAATTTTATTGATGAAAAAGGTCAAATAAAAGAAAAAGGTCACGTTTTTGTTTTTTATCTGACACCAACCCCTACAAAAGATTATTCTTTGAATAAACATGGTTTATATCATGGTGTGGAATTGTGGTTTGAAACTTGGAGCGATTGGCAAGGATATTTTGATTTTGCCAAACTTCCGCAAATAAAGGAAAGAGTGGAAAACGCAGAAAAGAAAGGAAATGATTTTGCTATTTATTTTTCTCAATGTTTAGCAGAAGATTCACCCGCATCACAATTATATTTCAATGATTTGACAGCTTTCCCTAAAGCAAATATGTATCAAAGGGCTTACGAAAATATTCCGGGAAAAGGGGTACCTTGTTATTTAAGTTGTGTTAGGGAACTTTTTGGAGATTTAATATTATATGGAATAGATAAAGCTGTCAAAGAAGCTGGCTTATCTTGCATTTATATGGACGGTCCTTCTCTTCCTTGGGCTTGTCAAAACCCAAGTCACAATCACTGTGATTCAAATGTCTATGATATTTGGGAAGATGATTATCTCTATCCTTATGAAAAAACAAGAGATTTTTTAATTAAAATGAGAAATATCCTATCTCAAAGCGGAAAACCAATTACTATGGTAGCCCATACCGGTGGGGGTATATCTCCGGGAACCATGAGTTTATGTGATAATTTCTTTGAAGGAGAACAAGTTTCAAGATATAAACAAGGCTATAATATTCCGCAAAATATTTTTTCTGTAGGATATAGCGGTACTCCTTGGGGAATGAGGCATGAGATTATAATATCTCCAAATATTAACAATGATAAAAAGTTAAGAGCATTGTGTTTATTGCACGATTCAACCTGTGCACCATATAAAGATTCTTATGACCTTGAAAATAAAATATATAAAGATTTTCAAAATGATAAAGAAACTGAGTTTTATCCCTATTGGCGTAAGCAGGATAAAATAAATTATGAGGGCAAATCTCTTATGACTTATTATCTAAATAAGGATAAAGCTTTAGTGGTATTCGGAAATTTGACTTTTTATAATGATACAATTAAGTGTGATTTATCTAAATTATTAGGAGAAAGAGCGGTCGCTATTGACGGAGATGATGATAGTATTATATACGATGATGTTAAAAATATATCATTTAATATAGCGCCAAATCACTATAAAATACTAATGGTTTATAAAGATAAAAGTTTAGTAAATCAAACCAAGGAAACAATCAAAAAAAACATTATAAAAGAAAAACAAGAAGAATATAAATATGAAAATTCTACCACAGGTTGGAAAGCTAATATTGGAGATCCCGGAAATGCAGGCGAGATTTTAGATAATAATATAACCATAAATACTACTCTTCAAAAAGCTGAAGGAATTATTGAATTTGAGAAAAATATAGATAATTTCTTTGGTGAGTTTGAAATAGAAAGAGTGGGACCTATAAGTATAAACATTGGTCCTTCAAGAGTTTTAATTGCCAATAAGACAGTTAAGTTAGAAACAGTTGATGATTGGAACAATGGTATTATTATAAGTAATGATTTTGATGAAATAACCCATTTAAATGTTAAATTATCAATTAATAACAATGAAATGGATGTAATTATTAATGATAAAGTGGTTTGTTATAATGTTATGCCAAAACTTGATAAAGATATAAATAAAATATCATTTAGAACATGGGCAGATTCATATATAATATTTAAACCTATATTGGTGACTAATAACGAAACAGACCTAATACCACAAGTTCACCCTGTGCTGTAAAATAAAGCATAATTAACAATACACAATGCACAATTGTCCCCCACTAAATACTATCTAATACATAGGTGGGGGACTTACTGTTAACCATAGCTTGCCTTAACAGTAAGATCCGGCAAAAATATTATGCATTCATCATTAAATTAAGCATTATTCATTATTCTTATACTCGCTTGGGATTAGTTTGTGTTTTATTATTTTGTTATACTCTATTAAAGGTTTATTTTGAATTATACCCTCTAATAACTCCATAGTCGCCCTTCCCATTTCATATAAATCAAATTCCAGTCTTGTAATATTATACTTACCTGTATAGCTCCAATTTATATTTGAATGAGTTATAATAGGAGTATCTTTAAATATATGAGGATAATCATCAAAATATTCTGATGTTATCTTGAACAAATTATCGTCCAAAAACACTACCATATCAGGCTTTTCTTTTATGTTATCCAATATATTTACTATTTCTTCTTCACCATTATCTTCACTTTGACCATAACTTATACGATTGTTATTGTAATCACTAAATATAAAATCTTCCAACTGAAAGGGATAACTGCTGTATACATTGCTAACACTATCTTTTCTCAAAGCCAAAGAAAATATCAAAACATTAGTGCAACCGTTTCTTTTGATTATTTTTATTATCTCTTCATGAAAATAACTAAAATCAAAGGTGACCAAGGGATAAGGGGTTGGCAAGACACCTAAAACATCTACAATGGGTATATTGTTTGACGCAATATAATCTAAATCTTCCACTCTGCCCGCTAATGAAATAACTCCTGCAATCTCATATTTATATGTCTCTATTAAAGTTTTAATATCTATCATTTTATTGGAAATAAAATATATAGGTGTATAATTTCTGTCAATAATATACTTATTTAATATTTTAAAGAAGAATCTAAAGATTTTCTTTATATCTCCTTGAGTTGCGTAATCTGTGGAAACTATAAAAATATACTTTTTTTCCTTATTCTTCAGTGCCACAAATGTGCCTCTGCCATGCTCTCTATCTATAATCCCTTCTTTTTCAAGATCAGCATAAGCTATTCTAACGGTTCCCCTACTGATTTTTAATTCTTCCGCAAGGAGAGTTTCACTTATTATTTTATCTCCGTATTTTAAATTATTGTCTTTAATATAATCTTTTATATACTTAATTATTTCTTCTCTTTTGGTCATATTTCACCTCTGTCAATTATATTATAATATAAAAACACATTAAAAAGCAATTTATTAAAAAATAGGTATAAACAAGTTTTTTCAAAAAAATGAGTTTCAATAATATTTTATATATAAGATCTCCTTGACATTTATAATTTAAATATGGTATAATATAATTGATAAAGAAAAATCCAAACAATTAATAGGTATATACAAGTTAATTGTTTAGATTAAAAATTTAGGAGGAACATTACCATGTTCAAAAAAGGATTTACCCTTATAGAATTGTTGGTTGTAATAGCAATTATAGCCATTCTTGCTGCAATTCTATTCCCCGTTTTCGCTCAAGCAAGAGAAAAGGCCAGACAAACCAGTTGTTTGTCAAATTGTAAACAAATAGGAACAGCGCTTCAACTTTATGTTGATGACTATGATGAAACTGTTCCGTTAATGTGGTACAACAGCAACCCATTTCCAACAGATAATTCATATCCTTGCTGTATGTTTACCACAATGGATTTTATCTATGGCGGTCCAGCACTATGGACTACTTGGATGGATGCTATATTTCCTTATGTAAAGAATAGAAATATATTTATTTGTCCTTCCGGAGGAAAAAATCTTGCAGGTTATGGTTATAATGGTAATTTAGTTGGTGGTTATACTGTATGGACACAGGAAAACGCAAAGCCTATCAATCTCGCTCAAATCAATAACTCTTCTCAATTAACATTTATTGGGGATACTCTCCAAGGTGGAACTTATAGTGCTATGCCTTTATCTTCTGCTTTAATTTATGCTTATAAGAAAAATATTAATAGGCATATTAGTGGTATGAATTGGACATTTTGTGATAGTCATGCTAAATACTATAAAGATTCAGCAGGACCGGCCTCTGCACCTAACGACTGGATTTGTGCAGGAAATGTTTGGTGGGACCCTGCTGCTTAATTAAAAAATAAAAAACTATTAGGGGGATATATTCCCCTTTTTTTTTGTAATAAAATAATAAATATGATATAATATAATTAAGTAAAAAAATATTTTTTAGGGAGATTACAATGAAAATTTTACTGAACATATTCTTATTAGTTCTACTCACGGGAATGTTATTGGCTCAAAACAACAGTGCATATATATCAGATGTATATTCAAAACAAGTTCCTCACATAGATAAAAACGGGAATATCCTAACAAAATATGACGAAAAGAAATCCTTTTTCCCTATTGCAATGTGGGGAGTACCTACATCCGAGGAAGTCTATGGCAAAACCTATAATTGGAACATATTAAAAAAAGCGGGCTACAATACAGTTTGGCCCTGGCCCTCAGAAAACAGAGTTGCACAGTTAGACAAAGGAGCTGAATATGGCTTTCAAGTTGTCCTTATGAACCCCATAAGCGACGAATCCCTTCCCTTAATTAATAATCATCCTAATCTTTTGGGAAACTGTTGGAGAGACGAACCTATAGGTCAATTAGGCCCTAAAATGCAAAGTATTTTTGATGATTTTACTCAATATAAAGATAAAGCCAAGAAATTAGCTCCAAAACTAAAAGTTTTTGTTAACGATGCACCTTGGATAACAGAACCCGCCACAGAATGGTGGATCAAGTGGAACAAGGCGGGAGACATCTCTTGTCACGATTCCTATCCTGTTTACAACAAAGACGGAGAAGCCGCAAGATCTTTGGGAACAGGCATCAATATGCCGGCATCTATGAACTTGGCTGTATCTTCTACCGATGAAAAAATGCCTGTTTGGCTTATAGTGGGAGCCTTTACCCAACCTAATGAATACGGTAACAGTTATCCTTTCAGACACCCTACCCCCAACCAACTTCGTTCCTGTGTTTATACAGCTATAGAACATGGTGCTACAGGAATAACCTACTTTATATGGGACAGCTATATTTCAAGAGAAGGTCAGTGTATAGGTATGTCACCGGATCCTCAAACAGATATGGGAAACGGAGATTCCAAATATGTAATAGCCAAGCCCATTGATTTAATAAATGCAAAAGCTAATTGGGAAATGGCTACTCAAATCAACAGAGAACTTAAGGAACTTGCTCCTATCATCTTAACTCCCACTGATACAAAAACTCAGTTTACAGTTAAAATTACAGGAAAAGGGGTAACGGAGCAACCTATTCACTGTATGCTTAAAAAAGACCCGGAAGGTGGCTGGATACTCTTTACAACCAATATAGACGCTTCTTTCTTAAAGGTGGAATATACTTTTATGACATCTATCACAGAAGCAAAGGCTTTGTATGAAAACCAAAAGCCTTTAACAGTTGAAAACGATACATTTTCTCTGTCATACGAACCCTTTGAAACACATATAATAAAGATAAAATAAAAACAAAAAGCAAATCTTAAATATGAAATAAAGAATATAAAACAAAAAATAAAAAATATGTCTATCAACTATAAGAAAATCTTAGGTTAAAGGAATTTCCACCCCCCCGTCATTTGCCTTTGGCAAATGACACCCCCCAATCTTACGATTAGGGGGACAGATTTTACATTTTCTATTTTATATTTTCTATTTAAAAATAATTTTGTGATGACAAAGCATAAACAAAGAAATTCAAGGACAGATTATGAAAATACTACTTTATTTATTAATATTTTTAATCTCAGTTTCATCTATTTTAGCTGATGAATTTGAAACTTTGAGAAAAAATCAAAGAAATTTCAACAGCATTCAGTTAATATATCAAGACGGTGTCCCTCACACAGACAAAACCGGCAACATTCTAATGGAATATGACAAAGAAAAATCTTTTTTTACCATTGCAGCTTGGGGTGTTCCTCTGCACGGTGAGCAATTGGGAGAGACTTATGACTGGCAACTCCTAAAAGACGCCGGATTTAACACTGTATGGCCCTATCCTATTTACCCTATAGATAAACAGATAGAAGCTTTTGAGAAATTTGATATGCAAGGAATTATTTTACACCCTATAAATGATGAAGATTTGCTCAAAACCATAGGAAACAGTCACATACTGGGTAATTGCTTTAAAGACGAGCCAATAGGCCTTGTAGGCTCATATTATGAAGATAATACGCCAAAATCAGATAAAATTTTTAAAGACTATTTGGACTACAAAGCTCACGCTCAAGAAATCAATCCCAATCTAAAGATCTTTGTAAATGATTGCACCTGGAACACAGAACCAGCCACAAGTTGGTGGGTTAAGTGGAACACTGCAGGAGACATTCAATGTCAAGACGCCTATCCCATTACTTTGGATGAAGAAGGAGCTACAAGAACCTTAGCTCACAATAATATAGACCTACCTAATTCGGTAGCTTGGGCTACAGCTATAAACAAAGAACAAAAACCTGTATGGCTTATTGTAGGTCCCTTCTCTCAAGTAGATAATTACGGTGGTGGTTCCTGTTTCAGGTGGCCTACTCCAAACCAACTCCGCTCTTGTGTTTATGCGGGAATTGAACACGGTGCAACAGGAATAATCTATTTTATATGGGACAGTTTCATATCAAGGGAAGGACGAGTTATAGGTATGAGCCCTAATCCTAAGGTTAAAATGGCTGAAGCAGATAAATATGTGGTAGCTAAGCCTCAAGACCTTGTAAACTCAAAAGCTATGTGGGAAACCACCAAACAGATAAACAAAGAGCTTAAGGAACTTGCTCCCTACATTCTGTCAAAAACTGTCAAAGAAAAAACTTATAGTGTAAAGATAGAAGGCAAATTTATAAGCCCCAACGGTTTAAGATGTCTTCTAAAACAGGACGGAGAAGGTGGATATATTTTGTTTGCCACAAATATAGACGCAGCTTGGCTACAAGCAGAATTTACTTTTGAAAAAGAGTTTTTATTAGCGGAAACCATGTTTGAAGACGGAAAGATTTTAGGCAAAGCCGACAAAGTCTTCAAAGCTGATTTTGACCCCTTTGAAACACATATAATACATATAAGATAAAGCAGAAAGCAGAAAATTAAATTTGCGTTGCAAATTTAAAATCAATAATCAAAAATCAAAATCGTGGTGCGACCCACCACGTGTTGTAATTTGTGATTTGTGATTTGGAAAATTAATAATTAATTTTCCATTATATCTTAAAACTTGTTTTTCTTTTTATTTTTTGATAAAATATATATGAAAGGTATTCTACTATTAAAAATAAATACAAAAGCATACACAGAGTTTTAATATGAAAATAAAAGTTGTTGATTTTAACGAATTACCGGTTCACGATACCACTTGGGCTTTATGCGGTGGTATTCACGGAGAAGCCTATGTGGGAGCCTGTTGCGAACACATAGGAGGTGTCAACGCTGTTGTTGTTCGCTACAATTCCGACGGCACAAGAGAGCCTCTTATGGATATGGGAGATATTGCCGGACAGCCCGCCGACAACGGACGTGCCACACAGTGCAAAGTCCACGACTCTCTCTTTGTAGATTATGACGGACTTCTCTATGCCGCTACTCACTTAAGCGGTCCTCCCGTCAACCAAATCATTTACAACCCTTGGGGTAACTGGATGGACAACCATGTGTCCTTCCCGGGTGCTGTTCTCGCTGTTTATGATACAAACACAGACACTCTCATAAGCAGTGATTATATATACCCCCAAGAAGGTTGCAGAGCCTTAGCCCTTGACCCTATAAGAAAGAAATTATACTCCTGCACCTACCCCTTAAACCATTTCCACGTTTGGGATATTGAGAAAAAGCAAGACACAGACTACGGAAGAGTGGGAGCTGTAAACCCTATTTGTATATGGGTTGACAGTAAGGGAAACGGATACCACTGTGACGATTTCGGCAGAGTTATACGCTTTAATGCAGAAACAGAAAGATTGGAATTCACGGAAGCCTTTACAACTTACCCCAAAAAATCTCAAGGTGGTTGGCACAATGTTTCTTACGATATAGTAAATACAAAAGAAAAAGATGTGGTTGTCGGTGTCAGCTGGAACTCTTATCCACATCTTTGGAAATATGATATGACCTGTGATAAAACAGAAGATTTAGGACCTATCCACCTAAACACAACGGGTAAAGAAGCGCCTCGTATTAACAACTCCCATGTGGCAGGTCTGTGCTTCGGCCCCGACGACAAACTATATATGTTTGGAATGACAGAAAACAATGACCTTCCCGGACAGGCCTTAACTCACATTCTTCGCTATACTATGGAAACCGGTGAGTGGGAAGACTTAGGTCCTCTTGTAGACGACAAGGGAGAAAAGGTTTGGTATATCTCCAGAGCTGTTTGGATAAACAGAAGAGAAATTGTGGGAGCTATAGTGGGCAGAGTGCCTACAGGAGTGGCTCACATAATTTTTGATGACAATGAAATAGATGACAAAGGGGATAAAAACTTCCCACAACTGAGGATTTGGGGATAAATAAATGCACAATATACCCCCCACGATGAAAAACTTTTTGTTTTTCATCGTTGCCCCCCTCGGGGGGCAAAAGGGTTTTCCCTTTAACTTTGGATATGTTTATAAATTTACGCTCTTAATAATAAGAAAATTTCCCTTTACCTCCCTTTTTTCCTATGGCTCTTTTTGAGCAAATCCAAAATCTTGAGACTTATTTATAAACACCTTTTTTGGTAGTATATTTTATTCTCTGTCTTCGAATGTTCATAAAATACACCACCAAAAAAGATGTTATGTAATAGGCTTATCTAAATTTTAATTTCGTATTTGCTCAAATTCCAAGGGCTCCCGAAAAGTCGTAGCGTAGCAAGACTTTTTGGGAATGGAAAAATAACCATAACAAAAAAAGGGGCGTTCCTTAATTTAAAGGCTGGCTTCGGTTAATTGACTCTTTAATCACGGGAAATAAGAGCAAGAAGGGAAACTTGAGCCTCCTTTAAGTAGAATTCACACCTCTTGCAAATTCACATAAAAATAGAGCAAAACTATTCACAATATATTAGGTTATTATTATGATAGATCTTAGTCAAAAGAAATTTCCCGATAGGGAAAGAGAAATGAACAAGAAAAAAATAGGCAGACCTATTCACAATTCCGCCTTTGATACTTTCGTCAAAGAAGGGTCTCTATATGTCCGTTCCATAAACTGCAACAGGCAAATAAAAGATATAGATTTTTATTCTTCCAATATTACAACCTTAGCATATAACAATGGATATATTATAGGTGCCACCTCCGGAGAGAAAAGTGTTATTTTCTTACAAGTTCTCCACTCAGCCTATGACTGTGCCGCCCCCATATATGAACTAAAGGAAACCAACAATACAGTAGGAATAGCTACCATATCCCTAACTGATATCATAATAGGTTCCAATAATGATAAAGGTAATATTATCAAAATCACAGGCGTTCACGGCTACGGTGATGTTATTCAGGAGTGGGACTACCCCTACCCTGAAGAAGAAAAATTATTAGAAATTCCGGATAAAATCCTCACCTTTAAACAGAGCAAGAAAGATAAAAATATAGTTTACATTATCACAGACACAGGAAAATTTATTATATATAATATTGAAGAAAATTCTTTAAATAAAATAGGTATTCTCTCCGAAAACTTCTTCTCAAAAGTAATTTGTGAAGGAGACGATGGTAATGTATATCTGTTTAAGGAATTAGGTGGAATCCTTATCTATAAAGATAATAAAATTGAGGAAACAGGTATAAAAATCCCTTGCTTCCCGGGAAAAGGCCCCTATGCCAAAATCTCTGCTGCTATATGGAAAGATAACACCCTTATTGTGGGAGATACAGAAGGTTTATTGTCAAAGGTTATATTGCCAAACGAAGAGTGTAAAAATGAAATTATACCTCTCGGAAAGCCCACATCTGTAGGCGGAATTGATTTTCTTGTTGAAATAACAGACGGAAGAATTTACGGAGTTGCGGGAAGTTTTGATGGAATGGCTCATCTATTCTTGTATAATCCCAAAAAGCACTCCATAAAAGATTTGGGTGTTTGTTGTGCCACAGTGGAAAAGGGCTGGTATGGTTATGTTATAGGTGATATGGTTGTCTGCCCCGACGGACACATTGTTTTAGGTGAAAACGATAAACTTGGTTGCCTATTCCACTATTACCCCCCGATTGTGTAAAGCAGAAAATTAAAGCAAAAAGCAAAAAGTTAAATTTGCGATGGCAAATTTAAAAATATTAAAGCATAAAGCATAAAGCATAAAAAAGTGGAGCTAAGGCTCCACTTTGGTTTTGTGGTGCTTCGCACCACTTTTGTTAAGTGGCCTCTAAATTTTTTAGTGACGACTACAGAACATAGCTAAATAAAAAACTAAAATAAAAGGCTCCCATTTGGGAGCCATTTTTATTTAGCGTAAACCAAATTCATATTTAGTCTGACATCCCCAACAATGCCTTTCATAAATAGTTGGTTCATCCCCCGGTCCTCTTTCTATCGGTATAACTTTTATAGATTCCTTTGGTTCTTCATAAAGACAACCATCATGTGGACAATCAGAGATTACATAACAATATGTGGAACATATTTTTCTATTTTACAATTTACTGTTCTACTGGCTAACCTTTTATACTGTTCGTAAGCAACAGGATCCTTTAAATAATCACAACCTATAACACATCCACCTACTATCCCAGTAAATGCAAAAATTCCGAAAATTGCTGCTGCCACAATCCAATCTTTATCTATTCCAATACATGTTAAAATAAGAAAAACTATTCCAAAAACAATCATAATAATAAAATCTAACATTATCATTTTCCTCCTTACAATTTTAATTCATATTTTTTATTTATTTAACTTGCAATTTGAATTCACAGTTAAAATATATTTCATTTTTATTTATCACTATTATATTTCTTTATAGATATATAATACTCTGTAAAAAAATAATTCACAAAAAATACTAATCGTCATTTGAATAAAACTCACATTCCTTGACAACAATAAAATGACGGAAAAATGTTTATTTATTAATGCCAATGAATTATACAGAGATAATGTCTTCCACACCAATTACAAATAATATCTCTTCTTAATTTAGGATAATCGTCAGGATAAGATATATATTGTGAACGTAGATGTTTTTTGTGACAGTGAGGGCAAAATGTTGCAAAATGACCTGATTTGTATCTGTAATCTAAAATTTCGCAATTTTCAACTGCATAAGGTTCCTCAAGCATATTTTTCTCCTATCTTAGTTTGATAAAAATATCAACTGTCAAGATTTTCTTGACAGTTGATACACAGTAAAAGTATTCTATGTATGGATATTAATCAATTCTTCTTACATTAGAGATTTGAACTTCTACTGTTGCATATTCCGCAAATAAAAGTCTTCTTGCATTAGTTTCACTTGAAGCTGTATAAGTTTTAACTTGTATACCCGGAATACCTTTAACTCTATACCTAATCTCATAAGTATGCATAACATTCACCTTCCTATAATTTTATTATCGCCATTCGATATAAGCATGTATATGTTCATGACAATGAGAACAATTTACAGTTGGTCCACCATGTCCTAAATAAGTAAAAGGGTGTTTTGCTGACATTACACGACCGCATTTAGGGCATACTACAACAAGGTATCCATGTCTACCATCAAAGCTTACAATTTCGCAATTAATGCAAACAGGTTCTTTATCCATTATTTTTCTCCTTCGCATATTTCTATGCTTTAAAATTAGTTTTTATTGGTTAGAACAAGTAAAATTTCCTTACATAACCATATATATTATACTCAAAAAAAAAAAAAACGCAAGTTTTAAGACATAAATGGTGAAAAAAATAAAAAAATTTCATTTCGGGGCAAATAAAAAGCAAAAATAGATAATCAAAAATCAAAGTCGTGGTGCTATGCACCACGTATTTCTGCTTTTTACTTTTATTTTTTGATTTGTGATTTATGTAAAATTTATGGTATAATAAATATGGATTTGTAAATATAATATTGGGTGAATGTTACCTTTACTTCCAATAAAGGATTTTTATAAAGAATCACCCCCCTAACGCAGTGCGACAACTGTTTTTTTTCGGACAATTACATAAAGATTTGTTTAGTTAGTGGGTAAGACTTTAAATTTCGCGCCATAAGTGCTTTTTAGATTGTAGATTGTTGAACAAAAAAAGCCTTTTGTTTACGGAAATCTAAAACCTTACGTAATCACTTTAGACATCAGTCTTTAATACCGAAATCGTTTAGGTTCTTTATCATTATTATGACTAAAACAGAAATTTATCTCCGGAATTTCCATTTCTGTTCCTTCATAATACTTTGAATACATTTGGAATGTAGTCATATTAGTGTTTGTATATTTTCGTTCATAATTATAATAATGCATCCATTCTTCTATTCCTTTATTGAACACTTCAAGTGTTTCAAACTGGCGTTGATTATAAAACTCATCTCTAAGAACGTGATAAAATTGTTCAATAAAGGGATTATCTGTGCTTTTATAGGGACGGCTGTGACTTTGCTTTAAACCTAATTTCTCTAAATAATTATGAAAGCCATAAGTGCGATATATTCCCGCTCTATCTGAATGAAATATACCATCGGTGATCTTAAAAGGTAAAGCTTTTTCTAATAGTTTTAGGGTTTCATTTGCCAGATCGGAATTTTCATGAAATGAAGTGTGAAAACATATTATCATACGGGAATAATAATCCATAACACAAGATACTTTTATTATGCCAAAGCTATATTCCAACTTAATAACATCGGTGCAAAAGTATCTTAAAGGTTCATTTGCTCTAAAACCTGTTTTAATTAATCGTTCACATGCCGGCATCCTATCTTTTGTTAAGGATTTATTCTTGCAGCGACTCTCTTTTTTGGTTAAAAGCAGTCCTTCTTTTTTGGCAATTTTATAGACCTTTTCTTTATAAGTTTTAATACCATAGTCTTCGTAAAGAATAGAAACTAAAGCTTTGCAACCACGATATATCTTTCTACGTTCTCGTATATCATGTAAAGCTAAACGAATCTTTTCGTCAATCGGATCTTGTGGCTTTTCCTCTTTAGGCTTATCGTTATCATAAAAGGTAGAACTTGGTATTTTAGTATGTTTAAACAACATTGTTTTTGTAAAAAATTCTTGATATAAATTGACTATAAAAACCTTAACATCATTTTTTATCTTTGTCTTTTTTTTTTCAAGAACATTAAATGCTGTGTTAACACAAAGCTCACAATCTAAATCTTTTATGATTTCAATTAATTCTTTTTGGGATTTATTTTCTAATTGTTTAAGATCAATGGGTTTTCTAAATTCAGCTTCATTTTTCTTTTTTTCTTTGTTAAAAAAGCTCATTGGACCTTTATCCTTATATTGACTAACCCAAGAACGAATTGTTTTTCCGCCAGGCTTAGTTTGATTGGGAAGCAATTTTCTTGCAGTTTGCTTAAATGAAAGAAAATGCTCTCTCATATATATTATAGCATATATTTTGTATTCTGGCGAATAATAAGCCCTCTTTTGTGGCTTTTTTGAGATTTTGCTATCCATTAATTTTCCTCCTATTTGTCCGAAAATTAACAGATAGCACACGCAGTAGGGGGGGGACTGATTGTCAATCATAGCCAAGTATAAACTTTGGATGCCCGACAAACTTTAAATTCCATCCCCCGTCAGTCCTTACGGACTGCCACCCCCCAAGCGACACTTAGAGGGACAAATTGTGCATTGTTAATTGTGATTATAGAATTAAAACTATGAACCCTGTGTATTCTCTTGAAACAAAAATTAATAATAAATTAAAAGAGCTTAAGGCTCTTATTACTTTAAAAGAAATAAATATGGAGCCTTGGGAAATTCGTCATGCCAAATATATAGACTTTGGCAATTATGATTATTTAGATGATTGGCAAACTCTCAACATAGGGGATTTTTGGGCCACTTCCGGAGAGACTGCTTTCATAAAAAAAACTGTTAACATTAATAACCATAAAGGGGAATATATAGCTCTTTTTTTGGATACAGACGGAGAGGGTTTATTATATCTCAACGGAAAACCTTTCCACGGAGTTGACAATTTTAGAGGCTATATCTGCCTCACTCCTTCCGCAAAAGAAACAGAAACTTTCAATCTTCTCATAGAGCACAAAGCAGGTGGTTATGAGGACTTTGAAGACAAACCTATAAAACATATATTCAAAGAAGCTAAATTACTATCCCTTGACAAAGAACTTGAAAGCATATATTACGACTATCTTGTGCCTTTTGATGTTGCTTGTCACACCAAAGATGAAATCACCTCCAAACTTGTCAAGAATTTAGTCTACGACAGCCTTTTATCCGTTAACTTCAATAAAAACAGGGATACAGTCAAAAAAGCTCTTATAGAGGAAATTCAAAACTTTAAAGACAAACTTTCCACTCTCCCTAAAGCTCCCGGAGCGGTTCATTTTATAGGTAATTCCCATATAGATTTGGTTTTCATGTGGCCGGAGCGAGAGACTCACAGAAAGGTGGGCAGAACCTTTAACTCTCTCTGTCGCCTTATGGAAGAATTTCCTCACTATTATTTTATGTGTTCCCAAGTTCCCATTTATGAATATTTAAAAGAGCTTTACCCTGACACATACTCTCAAATCAAAGAATTAATCAAAGAAGGAAGATTTGAGCCTATCGGTGGCACTTATGTCCAACACTCCACCAATCTCCTATCCGGTGAAAGTTTGGTTCGTCAATGCCTATACGGAAAAAGATTTTTCAGAAAAGAATTTAATTATGATGTAAAAATCGGTTGGCTTCCGGACACCTTCGGTTTTGTTCACTCTCTTCCCCAAATCTACAAGCAAGCGGGAATTGACACACTCATAACTCAAAAGCTACGCTACAATGACATAAATTCACATTATGAAGAAAACCTACCCCCTGAGTTGTTATTTAACTGGAAAGGCTGTGACGGTTCCACTCTTTTGGTCTACCACACAGGGTCCTACAAACATTTAACAACAAATAATAT
Organism: Abditibacteriota bacterium; assembly: GCA_017445025.1. Lineage (GTDB taxonomy): Bacteria > Armatimonadota > UBA5829 > UBA5829 > UBA5829 > RGIG7931. The sequence goes on from JAFSVJ010000028.1 coordinate 116,982, forward strand.
GGAATTTATGCTATATAACATTGGTTATTATTATAATAAAATTAAACATTTGCCAATGCCTGACTATTTGGCACCATACGGTTTCGGTGACGGTGGAGGTGGTGTTAACAGACGAGAATTGGAATATATAAAAAGGCTTGACACAGCTCCGGGTTTTCCAAAAGTTAAATATGGCACTGTTAAAGATTTCACAGAAAACCTGCCCACAGAGAATTTAAATACAATTGACGATGAACTTTACCTTGAAGCTCACAGAGGCACATACACAAGTCAAGGTGAAATTAAAAAATTAAACAGACTTTGCGAGATTGGTCTCAGAAACTGTGAAATATTAGGTGTAATAACCCAAAATTATGATAAGACAAAACTTGCCACGCTTTGGAAAAAAACTCTCTTTAATCATTTTCACGATATTCTTCCCGGATCCTCTATTCACGAAGGAGTAATAGACGCCAAAAAGTCTTACACTGAAATTCTTTCTGAATCAAACAGAATTATCCACCATAATCTAAAAGTTTTGGCAAAAAGGACAAACACTGAAGGAGATGGTGTTTCTATATTTGTATTTAATCCTCTTTCTTATAGGAGAGAAGCTTTAGTTTCTGTTCCTATTACTGAAAATCAAATTATCAAAGATAAAGACGGAAATATTGTCCCAAGTCAAATCTCCGGGAATAACATCATATTTAACGCCAATATAGACGCCTTTAGTGGAAAAGTATATTTTGCCAACATAGGTATAAATAAAAACACATCACTTATTACATTTAAAAACAATATTATTGACACTCCTTTGCTTAAAATCACCTTAAAGGATGGTTATATCTCTCAAATCTATGACAAGGATGCAGACAGAGAGCTGTTAGAATGCGACAGTAATGTTCTGCAAGTTTTTGAAGACAAAGGCGGTTTCTTTGACGCTTGGGATATAGACCCATTATTTGAGAAAAATAAAGAAGAATTTATTCTTTGTTCAGAGCCAACCCTTATGGAAATTGGTCCTGTCAGATGTGTTATAAGAAGTGAGTATAAATATAACAAATCTTCCATAACTCAAGATATGATAGTCTATCCCAATTCAAAGAGAATTGATTTTAAGACACAAGCTAATTGGCACGAAAGCCACACTATGCTAAAAGCATCTTTTAAAGTCAATACAAGATCCACAGAAGCCACTTATGAAATTCCCTACGGATCTATCAAACGACCCACCACAAGAAATAACAATATAGAAAGAGCAAAGTTTGAAGTATGCGGGCAAAGATGGGCCGACTTGTCAGAACCTAACTATGGAATATCAATTCTCAACAATTGCAAATACGGTTATGATATAAAAGAAAATGAAATGAGAATTACTCTTCTTCGCAGTCCCAAGCACCCGGATGCCACCTGCGATATGGGAGACCATGAGTTTACCTATTCCCTATTCCCCCATACAACTTGCTTATTAAAAGAAACAGTTAAAGAAGCTCATTCTTTAAATAATCCTCTCTTGTCTACAATTACAGACAACCACAAGGGAGAAGAATTAACATCTTTTGTGAATGTTTTAACAGATAATGTTATTATTGACTGTATCAAATTTGCTGAAGATACTGATGATATTGTCCTTCGCCTTTATGAACCCTACGGTCAAAGGGGAAAAGTGACCTTATCATTTAACAAAAACATAAGAAATATAAAAGAAATTAATATTCTTGAAGAAGAAATAGGAAAAGTTCAAATCAATAACAATATTATGGAATTTGACATTAAACCTTTTGAAATAAAGAGTTTTCTTATAAAATGTTAGCACTTATAACAGGAGCCTCTGATGGTATAGGGAAACAAAAAAATACAAATCATCCAAAAGCACAATTTTTTATAAGCAATTTTGAGTGTAGTCGTCGACTGTAGACTCGCAGAATAAGGTTATTTTTAAAGGCAAAAGCCATTTAAAAATGTCCTTAGGCGAGAATCGTCAAGGAGACACGAAACGAAAAAGTGCGTTAAATAAAAAATTAGGGATTTTGAGAGGAGTTGTGATTTTATGTTTTTAATACCTTTTGAAATAAAATCTTTTTTAATAAAATGAAATGACAGCACTCATAACAGGAGCCTCTGATGGTATAGGCAAAGCATTTGCTTATGAACTGGCAAAAAAACAATATAATTTAATACTCATTGCAAGAAGAGAAGAATTGTTATCAAAAATAAAATCTTCTCTTGAAAAAGAATATAACATTTCAGTCAATTATTATTCTCTCGATTTGACCACTCAGATAAATGAATTTTGCCAAATCATAAGAGATAACAAGCCGGACATCCTTATCAATTCCGCAGGCTTCGGAAGACCCGGGCTTTTTGTGGATTTGGACTTTGCCTGTCACGCAGAAATGCTCTCAGTCCATATTGAAGCTGTTGTGAAGAGCAATTATGAAGCCTTAAAATATATGAGAGAAAAGAAAGAAGGCATGATTATAAATATCTCATCTCTTGCCGGACTGATTTTAGGAAAAGGCTACACTATGTATGGCTCCACCAAACATTTTATAGCAGATTTCTCTCAAAGATTGGCTTTTGAGGCAAGAAAAGATAATGTCTATATTCAAGCTCTCTGCCCCGGCTTCACATATACAGGATTTCACGACACAGAATATTACCCCCATTTCGACAGAAGCAAATATCCCAAATTTCTTTGGCAAAGTCCGGAGTCTGTGACACAAGAAAGTCTTAAAAAATATAAAACTCCCCTACTAATTCCAAGGACACTTAACAGATTTATCTATATTTTAAGTCAAACTCTTCTTTTTAAATACATAATTGCCAAAATAATGAAAAGTAGCAAATTTGTATAATCTCGGCATTTATCTATGACAATCAAACCCAAAAAAATATATGAAATAACCGTTCCACCTTCAAAATCCTATCTTCACAGAGCGTTGATAGGAGCTTTTTTGTGTAAAGACAAATGTCATATAAAAAATATATATCATTCTCAAGATATTGACACAACAATAAAAGCTCTTGAAAGTCTGAATAAAAATGATATAATAAACTGCAATGAATGTGCTTCAACACTCAGGTTTTTGATACCCCTTTCTCTTGTCATAAACAGCAAAGGAGCTTTTTGTTTTGAGGAAAGCTTGGGCAAACGTCCTCTTGAAGAATATTTAAACATATTTGACACAAAAGGTATAAAATACTCTAAAAATAAAGATAATTTAGTAGTTCAAGGAAATCTTAAACCGGAAATTTATAATATTCAAGGCAATGTTTCCAGCCAATTTTTGACAGGTTTGTTATTGGCTTTACCACTCCTTAAAGGCAACAGTGAAGTTCACATAGAAAAAGAGCTTCAATCAAAGCCATATACAGACATTACTATTGATATACTGAAAGATTTTGGTATTGAAATTGAAAACCAAAACTACCAAATTTTCAAAATCAAAGGAAACCAAGAATATAAATGCAAGGAATACGCATGTGAGGGAGATTGGTCCACGGGGGCTTTTTGGTATTTGCTATCTCAAAAATTTAATATAAAAATAAATAATTTAAATATGGATTCAATTCAGCCGGACGCTGTGGTGACTAAAATCACCCCACATTTGCCGGAAATTTTTGATGCCAAGGACACTCCTGACTTAGTGCCTCTCCTTGTTGCTTATGCCATAGGCACACACCAAGAAATAAAAATCACAGACTGTGAAAGATTAAAATATGAAGAAAGCAACAGGCTTTTGGCTTTAAAAGAATTTGAAAAAACAGGTGGAAAAATTAAAATTGATGACAATTCAATAATTATTAATAAATCTCAATCGTTAAATAGTGGATTTTTAAACAGTTTTCACGACCACAGAATTGTTATGGCTTATGCTCTTTTTTCTTTCTTAACAAACACAGAATTAGAAACAGACGATATTGAATGTCTTAAAAAATCCTATCCGGAATTGATAGATATAATAAAAGGTTAAAAAAATGAGTTTTACAACAGGTAATAAATATAAAATCACCCTTTTCGGCACTTCTCACGGAGATTGTATAGGTTGCACTATTGAAGGTATTCCCGAAGGCTTAGAAATAGACTTTGAGAAAATTGACACAGAAATGAAAAGGCGAAAACCTCAGGGAACACTAACCACAAAAAGAAAAGAAACAGATAATTATGATATAATTTCCGGAGTATTGGATGAAATATGTGACGGAAGCCCTTTGACCTGTGTCATTCCAAACACAGATGCCATTTTTTCAGATTACAACAAAGATATCCCACGACCGGGACACGCTGACTATGCAGCAAATATAAAATACAATGGTTACAACGATTACAGAGGAGGAGGCTTCTTCTCCGGGAGAATGACCGCTCCCTTGGTATTTGCGGGAGCTGTAGCCAAACAGATTTTAGAGAAAAAAGGCATTTATGTTTACAGTCATATTCTGTCTGTAAAGGATTCCAAAGAAGCATCTTTCAGTGACCTGGACTGTAATACAATAATTAACAGACTGAGAGAAATAAAAACATATCCTTTCCCCTGCTTAGAAAAAGAAAAAGAATTCATAAACATAATAAAAGAAAACTCCCCCGATAGCGTGGGGGGAGTGTGTGAAATAATGGTTTTGGGTGTTCCCGTAGGGGTTGGAGAGCCATTTTTTGACAGTATAGAAAGCACCCTGTCAAAACTCTTCTTCTCAGTGCCGGGAATAAAAGGGGTTGAATTTGGAGATGGATTTAAAATCACAGAATTGACCGGTTCCGTAGCCAATGACTGCCCTCATTATATTAAGGACGAAATAACATTCCTGTCAAATCACTCGGGAGGAATAAACGGAGGCCTTGCCAACGGAATGCCCATAATTTGCAGAGTTGCGGTCCGCCCCACTCCTTCTGTATCAATAGAACAAGAAACCGTGGATTTAGAGAAAGGTGAAAACACCAAAATCACTGTCCACGGAAGACACGACAGAGCAATTATCCTTCGCATTGCCCCGGTTATGGAAGCCGTCACAGCCATGGGGATTTTGGATTTACTGTAAATTCAGCCCCCCCACTATGTAAGGGGTTGAATTGCAGCAATCTCGGGGTCCCCAAAAAGCCCTGCGAATAGCGAAAACAACCCAAGGGATCCCGAAAAGTCGTAGCATAGCAAGACTTTTTGGGAATGGGTTTTAGGGGTGAGAAATAAGCATCGCTTTTTTGTAAAAACGCCCAAGGCACCCCGTCATTATTATAATCAAAAATAGAAAATCAAAAATCAAAATTGAAAGTGCTAACCTTTAAGAGCAACTGAAAAGTTAAGAGCCGGCTAATTGGATTATTAATTATTAATTTTAAAAATAGGGGGCGAACCGGCGTGCAAATTTAAAAAGGCGTCTATAAAGCTTAGAGCCCACCAACATAAGTGGTGCGTAGCACCACGAATTTTGATTTTCTATTTTTGATTTTTGATTATATTTCTTGCGTGGCCTTGATCTATAGATACTTGACGATTGCAAGAAATTATAAGATCTTTAATTGTAGATAAGATTGTATCCGTGTTTTCGGAGATACACTTTTTTCCGGGGTAAATTTCATATAATATCTTATACTTTTGAGGAGTAAAGTTAATCATAATAACATCACATCCCACGCTCAAACCTTTCTTATAACCTTCATTACCTATGGTTGCAAGGGCTGTGGTTGCAGGCATAAGAGCGGTTTTTGTTATTATTCTCACCAGTGCCAACATTTTAAGAGTCAAAAAAACATCTCCGTTAGGCTCACCCTTAAAAGGTGTATGTTCATGCATAACATAAGGACCTATTCCCACCATTTCAGGTTTGAAATCTCTTATAAACTCCAAATCTTCAGCCAAATATTCTGTCTTCTGTCCCGGAGAGCCCACCATACACCCTACCCCGGTTTGATAACCTAATTTTTTTAAATTTCTCAAACATTCAAGCCTTGTGTCCAAAACTCCGTCAGGGTGCAAATATTTATAATGTTCCTTGTTGGCGGTTTCATGTCTCAACAGATACCTGTTAGCTCCGGCCTCTTTCCAAAGCTTATAAGTTTCAAAAGAATGTTCCCCAAGGCTTAAAGTCACAGCCATATCAGTGTTAGATTTTATTTCCCTTATTAAATCTGCCAAATCAAAAGGATTATAGGTCTTGCTTTCCCCACCTTGCATAACTAAGGTTTTTACACCTTTTTTATCCATATCAAGAGCAATTGAATATATCTCCTCTATGGGCATTTTATACCTTTGAACAAGATCATTATTTGCCCTTACACCGCAATAATTACAATTACGAGCACATATATTGCTTATTTCCAACAAACCTCTTATTTGAACCTTTTCACCACAATAATCCTTTCTTATTTTATCGGAAAGACTAAATAAAGAAACAGCCTCATCCGAATTTAAAGACAAGGCCTCTATTAAGTCATTTTTGGTATAATTATTTGATTTTATTTTATTTAGTAAATTATTCATTGGAATGATTATTATTTCCTTATAAATCCAAGAGAACTTATTCTAAATCTTGTAAAGCCAACTGTAAACCTTAATTGCTCCTATACTAAGTAGGGCAAAAGTTAGTAGACTTTTTGGGATTTACAAAACTGCTTCACCCTCTTTGAACTGAATTTGCTTTCGCAAATTCATTTCAAGGAGGGGGACCACAAGGCGTAAGCCATTGTGGTGGGTGGTCAGGAATAAATTTGCATAGAATTGCAAATTTATGATAGAAGCATAATAATATAACAGAGCAACCACATTTGAAGACGGTGGGTGGTCAGGAGTAAAAATAGCTAAACTGCAAATTTTACGATTTATATATATTGATCTTTTTCGCCTTTATCTATGTTGGCGATAAGTTCTTTCACTTTTGATTTCATATTCTCCGGTAAGGTTTCCACATATTTATTGATTACCACATTTGCTTTTGCTTTCACTTCGTCACTTGCAAAATCGTGAAGATATTCTCTGAAAGAAAGAAGTGCATTGGGAAGACACATTTCGTGGATATCCCCTTCCTTTGCGTGTTTCATAAAAGTTTCACCGGTTCTTCCTCTTCTATAGCAAGCAGTGCAGAAAGATGGTATAAATTCATCATTTAATAGAACATCTATTATTTGCGCCAAGGTTCTTTGGTCTGAAAGTTGAAATTGGTCTTTACTCTCCACCAAACCTTCTTCTTTTGAATACTCTCCCGGTCCCACTCTTGAACCCGCAGAAATTTGACTTACACCCAAGTTAATAAGTTCGTTTCTAAATTCTGCTCTCTCTCTTGTGGAAAGAATAATACCTGTATAAGGCACAGCCACTCTGAATACAGAAACTATCTTTCTCATTATATCTTCATTTACAGGATAAGGAATATTCTCTGCCACAGGGGCGTTTTGAGCAGGCTCAAGTCTTGGGACAGATATGGTATGAGGACCTATGTTGTATAAAGCATTTAAGTGTTCACAGTGTTGTAAAGTTGCCAAAGTTTCAAATCTGAAATCATACAAGCCATACAAAGGACCTATTCCCACATCGTCAATACCCGCTTCAATTGCTCTGTCCGGTGCTAAAAGTCTGTTTGCCATATCTCTCTTAGGACCGGAAACATGGTATTTCATATAACTGTCATAGTGATAGGTTTCTTGGAAAACTTGATAGGTTCCTATTCCACACTGTTTCAACCGTTTAAAATCTTCTCCACTCAAAGGTGCACAGTTTACGTTAACTCTTCTTATGCCCACACCATTATATCTTGCTTTGTAAATGGCTGCCACTGCTTTTTCAAGATATTCTATTCCTGAGTATTTGGGATGCTCTCCCGCAACCAACAATACTCTCTTGTGTCCCTCTCTCAAAAGGAAAAGTGTTTCATTTTCTATTTCTTCCGGAGATTGGCAAATTCTCTTAAGATCCTTGTTTCCCGTTCTGAAAGCACAGTATAAACAGTTGTTTGCACATATATTGGATACATACATAGGTGCAAAAAACACTATTCTCTTTCCATAGATTTGCTCTTTAATATATCCTGCTATTTCGTATAATTTCTCAAGTAAACCTTTATCCGTCAATTGAAGAAGACAGGCTGCCTCTTCAATGGTTATTCCTTTACATTCTTTTGCCTTTGCAAGTATATCATTGATATGCTCTTTACTTAAATCCGCATTGTCCAATGCATTAAAGATTTGCTCTTCATTCACAAAAGCATTATCTTTCATGTTACGCCTCTTAAATTGATAAATTTTTAACTATTTCTAATATATATTATACCACTTTTAAAAAAAATAATCAATTAATATAAATGTTTTTCGGAACTTTTTTTATTATTTTTCGTTTATATATATGTCCCTCATATGGGCTTGGAGGTTAAATGATCAAACTTTTACACAGAATCAGATTTTACCTGGCTTGTCTGAACCTTCTCTACGGAAAAGAAATTTTTCCGGTGGGAAACAATTTTAAGGTAAAAAAAGGCGATTTTCTAATTTTAGCCAAGATGTCAAACAGACAGCTGGATGTCTTTATCGAAGAAGCTTCCAGATTCGGGAGACTGTTTCTCTTAATGGACTCTATGGCGCAACAAGGAAAAAACTATGCTCTTTTTGAAGCAAATGAAAAAAGAGGAAGACTAAAACAAATATTTGAACAGTTAGAGGATGATTTGATATACAACACTTCCAAATTTACAGAGGACAAATAAAGGGGCAATTGCCCCTCTTTTTTTTATATTAGTGATAATTATGTTAAAATATATTGAAAACAAATTATTATTTGAAATGAATGGTATAACTTACCGGCTTACAAGTCAACCCTACGAGCCCTGTTTGTATATAAATTATAATGGGCAGATTATAAAAACCATCCATAATGCATGGACATGGGATACAATTTCCGAAACATTCCAAAAAGGAGAAAAAATAGAAGCTTTGGATGGTAAGTGTTACTCCGAAGAAGAATTTTGTTCTGTTTTGGAGAAATTTATGGAATCAAGCAGAACAGAGGCCGATTTCGCATTTATAGCAAAAACGGAAGAAATATAAAACGATTTATTATAAATAAAGAAGGGGTGTCAAGGTCAAAAGTGTGTATTAATTGAAATTTTTGGTAAAAAGTAATATAATATATAATGGTATATTTTACAAAAAAAAGATTTTTAACACAAATTTGCGTAATTTAAATTAGTATATTGAATTTACAGGTTAGGTGACAGATATGAGAAAGATAGATATGGAAAATATGGACGACATAGATATAGCCAAATTACTTAAAAACATGTCAGAAGAAAATGTTGATGATATTTCTGATGAAAATGTCTCTGTTGAAGAAACTGAAAACAATACAGACATTGAAGACACAAAATCACAAGAGAAGAAAGAAAACACCATATCAGATATAGCACATCAAATAGAAGAAATGGAAGAAAACGATGAAGATGAATCTTTTTATGATTCAAATACCATTAAAGTTGTTCTTCAAGACTATAAAGACCTAAAAGAAAAGTATGATGAATTAAATGATAAATATCTCAGGTCCGTTGCCGACTTTGGTAACTTCCGAAAAAGAAACTTAGAAGAAAACAGAACCAAAATCGAAAAAAGTAAAGTAAGTCTTGTAAAGGAAATCATTACTCTTAACGATTCTCTTGAAAAAGCTCTCAAAGAAGCGGAAGAAAGTCAATCCTTCGAAAATCTTTTTGAAGGTGTCCAAGCAATACAAAAAATGGTAAGCTTTGCCTTAGAAAAAGAAAACGTTCGCCCCATTGATGCTGTAGGTGAAAAATTCAATCCTGAACTTCACGACTGTATATTGGTAGCTCCTATCCCGGGAGTTGAAGCGGAAACCATTGTTGAAGAAACAGAAAAAGGTTATACCATTAACAAAACCGTGGTTCGTCCCGCCAAGGTAATAGTAGCCGGAGGGAGTCCTGAGGTTTCTGTTGATGAAAATGATGAAGAAATTCAAAAAACAGATACAGAAACCCAAGTGGAAGATACTCCCGAAAACCCACAGGAGCCTGATACTGAAGAACCGGAAAATGCTTCCGAGCCCCCAGACTCCGAAGATGAAGTAGAAATTCCTGTAAATGTAAGAGAAGAATGATTTTCCAAATCACAAAAAGTTTTAACATTTTTTAGGGAACCCTTGGATTTTTTACAAAAACATCTTGTATTTCTGCCCCAATGAGCCTAAAAGAGATTCATTAAGTTAGTGGGGGACTGAATTTTAGAGGTAGCTCTACAGGGTAAAGGCGATAGGTTCCTCATGATTTGCTAACAAAAACATGAATATTGTATCATCTGAAAATATAAAAGAAATAGATAGAATCTGTGAAGAAAAATACAACATTCCCACTCTCATTTTAATGGAAAATGCGGGAAAGAGTATTTTTAGTCATATTTCTTCAAATATTGATATAAACAAAAACATAGCTGTTGTTTGCGGTAAAGGAAATAATGGCGGTGATGGTTTGGTTTGTGCCAGACACTTAATTAACAATAACTACAATGTGACAATTTATCTCTTAGGAGAACCTTCCACAAAAGACTGTAAAACCAACCTGTCAATTTTAGAATCAATTAAAGCCAAAATCATTTTTATAACAAAAGATAATTTACCAAATTTCAAGGAATATGATATTATAATTGACGCTCTCTTAGGTATAGGTATCAAAGGAGCACCAAAAGATTTATTCTCAAAAGTCATTAATGCCATAAATTCTGCTTCTTCCTATATTTACTCCATAGATATTCCAAGCGGTATCAACGGAACAACAGGTGAAGGAGTAATATTCATAAAAGCCAATGAAACCTTAACTCTCGGATATCCAAAAATAGGTTCTTTTGTTTTTCCCGGTCGTGAGGCTTGCGGGAAAGTGACAACTCTTGATATATCTCTTCCGAAAGACATTCTTGATAATATAGAATCTCTCACCCACGCTTTTACCAAAGAGGATTTCCAAAAGCCGGAAAGATTTGCCAATTCTCACAAAGGCACATATGGGCATGTTGGAATTATTGGAGGCCTGGCATATATGACAGGAGCTGCTACCTTAACGGGACTTGCTTCCTATGGTGTGGGGTGCGGGTATGTTTCCATAGCGTCTCCTATTCACTATATGAGCTCATTTTCAAACAAATTGACGGAAGCTGTTATAACCCCTATTTACAAATCCAATGAAGATTCCTATTCACAAGCCTCCATACCGGAGCTTATATCCTTTACCAAAAGCAAAAGTGTGGTGGTTTTAGGCCCCGGATTAGGCAAAAACGAGACTTCCATAGATATTGTATCAAATATATGTAACAACAGCCAAAGTCCCCTAATTTTAGACGCTGACGCTATTTACGGGATTTCATATAATCTTGATAAACTTAAACCCAACACTGTTTTGACCCCTCATCCAAAGGAAATGACTTATCTCACAGGCCTTAATATAGGTGATATTCAAAAAAACAGAATTAAAATCGCAAAAGAATTTGCAAAAAAATATAACATAATTCTTGTTCTTAAAGGTGCCGACACGGTAACCACAGACGGAAAAGAAGTTTATATCAACACCTCAGGCTCCGACGGAATGGCAACAGCAGGCAGCGGTGATGTTTTAAGCGGCATTATAGCAGGTTTGATTGCCCAAAAAGGTGTCTCTCTTAAAACTGTGGCAAGTGCTGTATGGCTTCACGGAAAAGCCGGTGAAGAAGCACAAAAAGCTTTGGGCTTCGGTATGAGAGCCTCTAATATTATTGAATACATAAAACTATAGGTTTTTTTATGAAAAAAATCATATTTATTATTATTTTTTTACTCATAGCAACCTGTGTTTTTTCCAAGGGCATGAAGGCTGTTTATGTCAGCACATGGAACCCGGGACTTTTTACCAAATCACAGGTAGATAATACAATCAAAGCTTGCAAGACAGCAGGAATAACAGATCTCTTTGTTCAAGTAAGACGAATGAACGATGCATATTATACTTCCAAAATTGTCCCTAAAGCTACCAATCTAAAAGAAAACTTTGATATGTTGGACTATACCATTAAATCTTGCAAAAAGAACAATATAAAAGTTCACGCTTGGTTTGTTATTTGCAGAATAGGAAGAGACGATTACAAAAAAAGCCTAAACCCCAATCAAATATCTTGGCTGGACAAAGATAAAAAAGGCAACTTGATTAGCGAAAAAAATGTTTTCATTGACCCTTCCAACGAAGCAGCAAGAAAATATATCACAAGTGTTATTAAAGAAGTTATTACCAAATATCCCGTTGACGGAGTTCATTTAGATTATATAAGATACCCAAATGCCAACTATGGTTTTTGTCCCCATTCCGTTAAACAATTTACCCTTGAAACAGGTACCTTAGCCCCTATGGGTCCCCAGTTTGATAATTTCAGAAGAGAACAAATAACCAAACTTGTGGCAGAAATCAGACATACTTGCAACAGCAGTAAAAGAAAAATAATTCTTTCCGCTTCTATTGTCAGTTGGGGAGGAGCCACATCATACACAAAACTTTCTTCTTATGCGAATACTTTCCAAGACTATGATAAATGGATTAGAAATAACTATGTGGACTATGTTATGCCTATGATTTACAAAAGACAAAACGTGGATAAACAAGCAAAAGACTACATAGAATGGCTGAAGGTATATTCCAATGCCAAACATAAAAGCAAAATAGTCCCCGCAATAGCCGGATATTTAAACACATCTGACGGCTTAAAAAGGCAGATTACAATAACGGAACAAGCAGGTTACAATAATTGGATTGTATTTGACTTTAACGAAGGGGCTGACAGAAAGAACCTCATAGCAGCATTAAAATAAAAATACCAATAATAATGGCAGGTTTACTCCTGCCATTTGTTTATTATGTTTAAAACAAGAAAGCAGGGACGAGCCCTGCTTAAATATATTCAAAAAAAAACATCCGTAAAATCCAAAAACTATATGTAATTATTATTGCCACATTTTGAGAAAATCATCGGTGATTTTCTGCTCCGTTTCCTCTTCTTCTTTTTTCTTTAAATATTCATTGACAAAACCTTTGTAAAGTCTTGTTTCAAAATTAGTCTTATTGTTCTTTGTGAAAGCATCGTCAGATTTGTCGCCTTGAACCAAATTAACAAAATAATGAACTTTAAAACTTATTTCATCTGCCAAGTGAAGAACCATTGCTTCTAAGGTGCAGGGGACTTTCGGAGAACCATATTCCAACTTTCCATGATGAGACAATATCATGTGAGATATAATTCCGCAAAACTCCTCATCCAAACCAAGTTCCTTACAAGCCTCCATTGCCATGGAAGCACCCATTACCAAATGGCCTATAAAATGACCTTCATTGGTAAACTCTATTCCGGACTTAATCTTATACTCCCTTATCTTTGCCATATCATGAAGGAGAGCACCCGTTATCAACACATCTCTTTTAATGATTTCATAATAAACTGAGGCTACCTTGTCTGCCACGTTACACACATCCAAAGTATGTTCCAAAAGACCTGCCACATAAGCATGGTGAAAAGTCATAGCCGCCGGAGCCTCTATAAACTTATTATAAAAAGACTGATTATCAAAAAAATAATGCAAAAGCTTTTTACAATTCTCATCCTTTACAGACACAATGATATTATTCAGCTTTTTCTTCATATCATTAATATCTTTTGGACTGGAAGCCAAGAAATCTGCACAATTGCAATTTTCACTTGTCTTGGCAATGGAATCCACCCTAAATTGCAAATTTCCGTTATAATCATTTACCAATCCCGTAATATTATAATACTTTCCTTCCACGAGGTCATCAAACTCATTCTCTGAGGAAATATTCCATTTCTTACCGTCTATCTCACCGGTTTTATCCACAAGTTTTAAACTTAAATATTGATTGTCATTTTTCCCCACACACAATTGTTTATGTGTCAGCAAAAATATATCATTTATTTTTTCCCCTGATAAAAAATCTTTTATAAATTTGGTTTTTGGCATATTATATTCCTTTTATTTTCCAATACAAAATTGTGAGAAAATATAGTCAAGTATATCTTCGGTTGTAGTCTCTCCGGTAATCAAACCCAGTTGATACATGGCATCCGTCAAATCTATTGCCACACAATCAAGTTCCATACCGTTCTCATTGCTTTCTTTAGCCAACAAAAGAGATTTAACAGCTTTTTTAATTGCGTCAAGATGCCTGTTGTTGGTAATCATTAAGTCTTCGCTGCCCACAAAATCTTTGATATATTCATATATAATTGTTTTTAATTTTTCAATTGAAGAAGGTTCTTTAGCACTGATTGTGACAAAATTTAAAATATCATTGTTCTTATATGTCAACTTATCAACAGAAGCTAAATAATCTTTGTATTCATTAATAATTAACGGACAAGATATATCTTCTTTATTTACCACAAATAAAATATCTTTACTAAAAGTTAAAATATGCGAAAGAATATACTTATCTTCCTCGCTTATCTCTCTTGATCCGTCAAAAACCATTATAATCAAATCAGCTTCTTCCGATACGGAAAGAGATCTTAAAACACCTTCTCTCTCTATCACATCTTCCGTGTCTCTCACTCCCGCAGTATCACTTATAACCACAGGAACGCCCTTTATATCCAAACTCTCCGTAATTATATCACGAGTAGTGCCCGGAATATCCGTCACTATAGCTCTTTGACTGTCCAATAGTCCGTTTAAGATGGAAGATTTTCCCACATTGACACATCCTACCAAACTGACCTTCATTCCGTCTCGAAAATAATAAGACTTTTGATTGGTATTAACAATATTTTCCAAATAATCTATTATTTTTGAAAAACTTTTATCCAAATCTTCTCTCTCCGGCTCAAGCACATCTTCCGGGAAATCAATGTTAGCTTCAATAGATGCCCTAATATCCATAATCTCTTTATTGATTTCCTTCATTTTCATGCCGAGAGAACCTTTCAGTTGAGAGAGAGCAATTTGTTTACTTCTTTTGGTTTGGGATTTGATTAAATCGTTTACAGCCTCTGCTTGGGAAAGATCCAATTTCCCATTCAAAAAAGCACGTTTGGTAAACTCTCCGGGTTCAGCAATAACAGCACCGGCTTCCAAAAGAGAATTAATGATCTCCTCCACAATAATTATATTACCATGGGAAGAGATTTCAATCACATCTTCTCCCGTATATGAATGAGGACCTTGAAATTTGGTAATGACAATGTCATCAATTGTTTTTCCTTCAAAATTAAAAAAGTTGCCGTGTAGAATTGTTCTCGGAGCTTGGTTAATAACATCCTCTGAAAATAGCTTATTAACTATTTCAAAGCTTTTATCACCACTTACTCTAATAACACTCATACCACCACTGCCTTGTGGAGTGGCTACGGCAACAATAGTATCATTTAGCATAATGTTTTTTATTTGATTTTCTGCTTTCTGTTTTAATATTTATTAATTATCCTTCGGAGAGATTATAACATGTCTCTCCATGCCTTCGCCTTCTGAGTAAGTTTTAACACCCTCATAATTGCGAAGAGCCATGTGAACAATTCGTCTGTCATTGGCACTTTGAGGCTCCATAACAGCTTCTCGTCCGTGCTTAACTACCATTTCAGCTATCTTTAAAGCCCTTTCTTGTAATTCTTTGGTTCTCTTGGCTCTGTGACCGTCGGCATCAATTACTATTCTTCTTTTACAAGGGTATTTCTTATTGGCAATAATACAGGCAAGATATTGAAGAGAATCCAAAGTTGCACCAAATTTACCGATTAATATTGCTATATCTTCACCCACTATGTTAAAAGCAATACGGTCTTCTGTCACAGTATCAATAATCAAATTAACCTTGATACCCATTAGTTCAATGGTTTTTTCTATAAACTCTTTAGCTGTGTCAAAGAAAATATCTTCATTTGATTCTTCTTCCACCAATACAGGCTTTTCTTCAGGTTCCCCCTCTTCCTTTGTAATGGAAACAGGAGTTGCAGGAGAGGGAGCTTCTTTTTTACTTGCTTCTATAACTACTTTGCTTCCTAAACCCAAAAAACCTTTTACTTCTTCTACAACTGAATATTCTATCAAAGAAACGGGAGCACCTAAGGCTTCGCCTGCCGAAGCAAGTGCGTCCTCAAGATTAGAACCTTCAAATTTTTGTTTTTCGTCCATTTATTTAATCCTTATACAAGTTTATTTCTTATTATTCTTTTCTTCTTTCGGTAATTCTTTTACTTTTGTTTCGCTTGTTCCGTTCTCTTCATCATATTTCTTATAAAACATTTTCTGTTGAATGGTTTGGAAAATGTTAAACACAAGCCAATAAAGTAAGAATGCACTGGGGAACCCGGCAAACAAGAATGCGAACATTATGGGGAACATGTAGCTCATCATTTTTTGTTGGTCTGCCTGCTGCTTGTCGGCAACGGGAGTATTCATTTTCATAGAAACGAAAGTTGAAATAATGTATATAACCAAAAGTATTAAGTCTGCTTCTGCAAGATTTGCACCACAAAACCAAACAACTTGTCCCGGCTGTCCCAAAACATTTAATGAGAAGTGATGTTCAAAAGTTGAACCTATCCACAAAAATGTTCCCTTTTGGAATTGAATTTCATAAGATTTTATAACATAAAATAGGAAGAAGAGAATAGGCATCTGTATTAACAAAGGCAAACAACCACTCAAAGGGTTTATATTATGCTCTTTGTATAAAGCCATAGTCTCCTGACCTAATTTCTGTTGATCGTCTTTATATTTCTCTTGAAGAGCCTTTATCTTAGGCTGAATCTTCTGCATCTCCTTCATAGATCTCATTTGAGTATTAAAAAGAGGAGTTAGGACAATCTTAACCACAATGGCTATCAAAACAATGGCAAACCAATAAGAAAACCCCGGTTTTGAGCCTGTCAACTTAACGAGAAAATCAATTATCTTATAATTAAGTTTTTCAGAATTTTGCTTATCAAGAAGCAACCCCACTTCCTGTTTTTTCTCTTTGATTTCTACAACTTTGTTCTTAATCTCTCCGATTTCTTTTGTGGTAAACCCGGCTTTATCCAATTCGGCATCAGTTCTATCCCAACGAACCACAAGCATTTTCAAAGCTTCATAAGCTCTTTGAGTTTGTTTGGGGTCTCCTGATGCTGCTTGAATTTTGGCAAGTTCATATTGAGCATATATAGCTTCCGGAGTATCTTTGGTTTTCTTGTTTTTAAGAATATCATTAAAACATTCGGAAGCCTCAGCTTGAAGTTCCTTTTTCTCAGAGGATGACTGAGAAGCCTCAGCCTTTTGTACATACTCCATTCCCTTGTTGTATAGTTCTTGAGATTTTGTCTCATCTGCAAAAACACCAACTGACAAGAATAGAATAAAACATATAAATAAAAATCTTAATTTCATTAAATAACCTTATAATATAATTCTTAACATATCCATGTAAAAGTTTGGGAAAGGGCACTTGTTATTTACCATTTTTAAATAGATTTGCTACGCAAATCATTTTTCTTCTTATTATCGCAAAATCGTTCCGCACCCCCCGCCGTTTTTGACAGTTTTCCTACGGAAAACACCAAAAACGACTACAGGGTGGGGGGTCTATAAAGGGCTCCCGAAAAGTCGTAAGACTTTTTGGGAATAATGCCCTATGGGGATGGGGGCCCGACTTCGGGGCTACCCCCCTCCGGCTCCCCCCTATATGCCTTCTAGTATAGGCTGGTCAACAGAATTTTACCCCCATAGGGGGGGAGAGAGTGGTGCTCCTACATTACCATTTCCCTTGACTAAAGTATCTATCCACCATAGCCCACCTTAAAAATTAGGGCCCGGTAACCTAAGTGGTGCGAACCACCACAAGTTTGATTTTCTATTTTTTGATTATTGATTTTAAATTTGCCATTGGCAAATTTATTATTTCACGGGGTCATCTCCCCCTTTTGACCATGGGTTGCAACGAATTATTCGCCATATTCCCAATAAAGAGCCTTTAAGAACTCCATATTTTTCAATAGCTTGAGCCGTATATTCGGAACAAGTGGGATGAAAACGACAAGTTGGTGGCAAAAACTTTCTTGAAAAAGGTTGATAACATCGTCTTATAAGAAAAAGACAAAATTTCTTAATCACCTGTGACCCCATTTAAAATTCCGACTTTGCTTAATAGACTGTCCAAACTCATCTTTAACCTTCTATAGTCCTTTTCTTTTGCCCCCTTAAGAACTACAATAACCGCTAAATATGGCTTCAAGACCTCAAGCTCAAGATAAATAATCTCCGAAAGCCTACGCTTTATTTTGTTTCTTTCACAGGATTTTCCGTATTTTTTGTTAATAGAAAAACCTACTTTAAAACAATAACTTTTCGGATAAAAGTAAAGAACAAAATCTTCATTTGCTACTTTTTTTCCTTTTCTGTAAACAAACGAAAACTCTCTGTCCTTTCTGATACGATTTTCTTTACAAAGCAAATCTAAACCTTATATTAAATACTTAAAAAGTATGGAAATATCATCGTGGTATGATCTCATACCACGCAATAAAGATTAAACGGTCAGTGACCATCTTCCTTTTTGGCGTCTGTTGGCAAGGACTTTTCGCCCACCCTTAGAAGCCATTCTTGCCATAAAACCATGAACTCTGTGCATCTTACGGTTTTTGGGCTGATATGTTCTTTTCATTATAACCTCCATAAAAAGACAATCATTATAAATTATATCACAAATCGGGCTCTTTTGTCAAATTATACAAAAAAACTACCTGTTAATAATATAAAAAAACCACATCTAATGTCTCTAACAAATTAAATTTTCTCTAAAAATTGTATATTAATATAAAAATGTAGTATAATAATATTAGGTGTATTAAATTTAAAAATTATTAATTATATTTTTATTCATATTTATAGAAAATAACTTGTTTATATTAGGTGTCACTTTTTATAATCTATTGACATATTAATAGGAGGCTTTTATGGAGCTTTTACATAACAGATATGAAATAATTAAAAGGCTTAGCGATACCACCGTCTGTGAAGTCTATTTGTGTAAAGATAACACAAACGACACTTCCGTCAGTGTTTACAAAGTCAAGTCTTCCTTTATGCAGGATGTTTCTTTTGTAAACGGTTTGACACAGGGTATTATTGATTGCAGAGACCTTAATCATGCAAATACACTAAAATTTATAGATGTGGATACTGACCCGGATAACGAAAGTATTATCTATGTTTACGAATATGCCGACGGTGTTTCTCTTAAAGAAGTTTTTGCCAGACAAGCCAAACTGCCATTGCAAAAATCCATAGAAATTGCGGTTAACGTCCTTCAATCCCTTGACAATGCTCACTTAATGGGAATTTGTCACGGAGACCTTTACACTGATGATGTTTTTATCACCCAGGATGGTCATGTTAAAGTTCGTGGTTTCGGTAGAAAAGACGGTATAGAGCAATCTTCCATTGCCAAAGAACACCTATCTCTTGAAACCATAAGATACCAATCTCCGGAAGTATTAGAAAACCAAGGCCTATATGAATCCAGTGACGTTTACTCTGTAGGTGTAATTCTCTATCAAATGCTCACGGGACGATTGCCCTTTGACGGAAATACCTCCGTTGAAATTGCTACCAAAATATTAAGAGATGCTCCACTATCACCGAGAATGATTAACAGAGACCTTTCCGCTTCTCTCTCATCTCTTATTCTTGAATCCATTAACAAAGAATACAACGCTCGTGTAGGCACAGCATCCCTCTTTATCTCAAGATTAACAGACGCACTGAGAGGATACAAGCAAGGAGAATACTCAGCACCAAAAGAACATATTGCCATAAAACAAGAAACGGGAAAAGACAAAAAATCAGTTATTCCCATGCTCCTTGTTTTGTTTGTGGTAGCTTGTGTCTTAACCGCAGCCATTACGGTTGTAGCAATAAACGGTAAAAAGATGCAAACCCCTAATCTCATAGGATTAACAGAAGAAGAAGCTATCAACAAGCTCCAAGGGCTTAAATTAGGCTTTAACAAAGGAGAAGACAGATTCTCCACAGACTATGGTGCAGGTGTGATTTGTGACCAAAGCCCAAAAGCCGGAGAAAAAATAGGTAAAAAAGAAAAAGTTGAATATTACCTTAGCAAGGGTGCTCCGGAAATCAAAATGCCTTATATCATAGGTCTTGATTATGAAACAGCAAAAGAAAAGTTATCTATGGGTAATTTCACCATTGAATTAAAAGAAGAATTTTCAAACTCCGTTCCCGACGGATCGGTTATAAGCACATCTCCGGAAACCGGTGTTACCTTGAGCAACGGTGCTCCAATTACCATTACAATTTCCAAGGGTTCAGGCGGAGGCTCTTACACCAGCAGCGGAACAACCTCAGGCAGAATTAATTACGGAAATTCCGAAACAGGCGCTCCCACATACACAGGTGATAACCCGGAAGGAAACGACTCTGAAGACAGACCAAGAAGAAGTTCAAAACAGGGCAAAAAAGTATCTTCTCAGGGTTCCGACACTCCCACAGAGACAACTACTTCAAAGAAAACCGATGAAGGAAAAACTTCAACCAAAAAAGAAGAAGCAAAAGTTGATACTCCCAAGCCTCAACCTAAGGAAAC
The DNA here is from genome assembly GCA_017445025.1 of Abditibacteriota bacterium. GTDB lineage: Bacteria > Armatimonadota > UBA5829 > UBA5829 > UBA5829 > RGIG7931. Next base: position 137,547 of record JAFSVJ010000028.1, read on the forward strand.
ATCCAAACCTTCCGAAAGTCACAGTTCCTACTCTTCTTCCGGAGGCTCTACACCCGACGCAACAGTTGATTTTGAATAAAAACAGGATATATTTATGAAAAATATTATTATAATGCCTTCAATTTTAAGTGCGGATTTCAGCATAATGAAGGAACAATTAAATGATGTAAAGCAAGCAGGAGCAGACGCTATTCACTGCGACATTATGGACGGACATTTTGTGCCTAACATAACTTTCGGACCGGGATTTATAGAAGCTTGTGCAAAGGTATGCGACTTGCCTTTTTATGTACACCTTATGATTGAAAATCCTGATCAATACTTGGCAGCCTTTGCCAAACCGAAAAATGTAGTTGAAATAGGAGTTCACGAAGAAGCTTGTGTTCATCTCCACAGAACCGTTCAAAACATAAAAGCCCTTGGCAAGAGAGCTTGTGTGGCTCTTAACCCCCACACTCCCGCCTCTAATTTGGATTATATTCTTGATGACCTTGACGCTGTTTTGGTTATGACAGTAAACCCGGGCTTCGGTGGTCAAAAGTTCATAGAATCACAGCTCCGTAAAATAGAAGAAATCCGTAAGGAAGCGGACAGGCGAGGACTGGACCTGGACATTCAAGTAGACGGTGGTGTGGACGGTATCACCAGCAAGAAAATTGCTGTCGCCGGTGCCAATATGTTTGTGGCAGGCTCCTATGTCTTTACCAACAAAACTCTGTCTATGAAAGAAGCCATTAAAAGTTTGAGATAAAAATGAATTACGCCCTAAGTTCAATAATAACCATGCTCTTTGGCATTTTAGGAGGCATATTCTCTTTGGTGTTTTTTGCCATTGAGTATGGAAAGTGGAAAAGAAAAGTAATTGCCATAAGTATGGAGCAAAAAATAATAAGAAGTGTTTCTTTTATTTTTATGCTTTTAATCTTTGGAGGAATTTTCCTTTTCGGTTTCTTTGGAATGGGAGGGCAAAAAAAAGTAGCTCTTGTGACTTTTCTGTTGGTTTTGATATTGATTTTGTTTTTGCTTATTAATCTCTCCGTAGATTTGATTTTAACAAGAAAAAAGAAATATTTTCTCAAAAAAGAAGATTTTCAAAAATGTCTTTTTAACAGAGATTTAAAAGATTAACCATGAACAAAGATTTTATGCTCTATGCTATAGATATGGCAAAACAATATTTGCCAAGCCCCAATCCTCGTGTAGGATGTGTTATAGTAAAAGATGACAACATAATAGGTTTCGGTGCCCACATCAAAGCAGGAGAAGCCCACGCTGAAGTGAATGCTGTTAACTCTTGCACAGAATCCACAAAGGGAGCAGATGTCTACGTCACATTAGAACCTTGTTCTCACTTTGGAAAAACTCCACCTTGTGCGGATATGCTTTGCAAATTAGGCATAAAAAATGTTTACATTGGAATGAAAGACCCGGATGAAAAAGTATCCGGGAAAGGTATTGAAAAACTAAAAGCCGCAGGTATAAATGTTGTTGTGGGAATTTGCGAAGAAGAATGCAGAGAAATGAATAAGGGGTATATTAAACACAGAACTACAGGCTTGCCTTACATTGTTCTCAAATCAGCCATGACCTTAGACGGTAAAATCGCCACAAGGAGTGGAGACTCCAAATGGATAACCAGTGCGGAAGCTCTCTCTTTCTCTCACAAACAAAGGAAAGAATCCGACGCCATTATGGTAGGAGGAAACACAGAAAAGGAAGACAATCCTACCCTAACGGCACGTTGTGAAACCGTCACCTACCCCAACAGAATAGTTTTAACAAGTCGCAAAATAAACAAAAATGCCAATATTTTCACAGTCCCGGGAAAAGTTTTTATTTGTTCTCTTTTAGGGGATTTTAAAGAAGAAAAAGAAAATAACGGTATTTGTGAAATTGTTCATGTGACAGCCAAAAATCTTGTGGATTTGTTGAAATACTTTGCCTCTTGCGGTATAATGAGATTGTTAGTCGAAGGCGGAGGCACTTTGGTAGGCTCTTTTCTCAAAGAAAAATTAGGAGATGAATTGATGCTCTATTACGGAGCAAAAATCATTGGTGATGCGGGAGCAGTGTGTGGCATCTCAAACATCTCAGTTGATAAATTAAGCGACGCCATAAATGTGGAAATTGTAGATATTATTAAATTTAGAAAGGATTTTGTGGTTAAAGCCAAACCTATATTTAAGTAAATGTTTACCGGAATAGTTGAAGAAATAGGAAAAATAGCTTCAATTAATGTTGGAGTTGTTTATGATTTAATTATAAAATGCCCCATAACGGCACCAAAATGCTCCATAGGTGACAGCGTAGCCGTAAACGGTATATGTCTTACTGTGACAAAAATAAAAGGTGATTTACTCTCTTTTAATGCCGTGAGAGAAACCATAAGCAGAACCTCTTTAAAAGAATTAAAAGTGGGAAGTGAAATAAACCTTGAAACTGCTCTGACTTTATCTAAACCCATAGGAGGCCATTTGGTTTCAGGTCATATTGACGGAGTGGGATTAATTTCAAACATTCTCAATGTTGGTGACTCAAAGGAAATAACCTTTTCTGCGGGAAAAGATATTTTAAAATATATTATAGAAAAAGGATCTGTTTGTATTGACGGGATATCCTTGACTGTAGCATCGGTCTCTTCGGACAGTTTTAAAGTTGCCTTTATACCGCACACCCTTGAAAATACTTCCCTTAAAAGCAAAGGCATTGGTTCAAATGTCAATATCGAATGTGATATAATAGGAAAATATGTGGAAAAATTACTCAACAAAAGTAGTGAAAAATCACTGATTGATTTATTGAAAGAAAACGGATTTTAATGGATTTTATAATAAATGATTTTGAATTTGCGACAATAGAAGATGCAATTAAAGATATACAACAAGGTAAAATGTTAATTTTTAAAATCACAAATCACCAAAAAGATCAATTTTTCGCAAGAAATATGGAATGAAGTCGTCGACCGTAGACTCGGAACAAAATGTTTTTTTTCAAGGCATTAGCCATTGATAAAATGTTATTATGTGAGAATCGTCAGGAAGACACGGAAAGACATATTTCGTTAAGCGAAAAAATAGAGATTTTTAGGGGAGTTGGGTTTTTAAAAATAAAAAATTAATGGATTTAATAATGAATAATTTTGAATTTGCGACAATAGAAGATGCAATTAAAGATATACAACAAGGTAAAATGTTAATCGTTGCTGATGATGAAGATCGAGAAAACGAAGGCGATTTCATAATGGCTGCGGAAAAAATAACCCCTGCAGATGTAAATTTTATAACAAAATACGGAAGGGGATTGGTTTGTTGCCCAACCACAGGAGAAAGATTGGAAGAATTAAAACTTCCTATGATGGTTCAAAACAATACAGCTCCTTTAGGAACAGCTTTTACAGTAAGTGTAGACGCTCTCAAAGGAACAACCACAGGAATTTCTTGCAATGACAGAGCCATAACCCTAAATGCTATGGCAAATCCAAACACTAAGCCTGAGGATTTGGGACGTCCCGGTCATATTCACCCTCTCAAAGCCAAGGATGGGGGCGTGTTGGCAAGAGCGGGACATACGGAAGCTGTGGTTGACCTGTGTAAATTGGCAGGTTTACATCCCACCGGTGTCTTATGCGAAATACTTAAAGAGGACGGCACTATGGCAAGGGTGCCGGATTTGATTGAAATATCAAAAAAATTTAATTTAAAATTTATAACCATTGCAGAAATAATCAAATACAGACGAAAACACGAAAAACTGGTAAAGAGATCTGCGGAATGTCACCTTCCTACCGAATATGGAGATTTTAATATGATTGCATACGAAACATCCATAGAAGCAGACCCCTATATAGCTTTAACAATAGGAAATATAGCTGACGGTGAACCTTGTTTGGTTCGGGTTCACTCAGGATGTTTTACCGGCGATGTTTTAGGCTCAAAACGATGTGATTGCGGTGACCAACTACACAAATCAATGGAAATGATTGCAAAGGAAGGCAAAGGAGTTGTGGTTTATATTCAACACCACGAAGGACGAGGGATTGGCCTTATAAATAAATGCAAAGCTTACAAACTGCAAGAAAAGGGAAGAGACACTGTAGACGCCAATTTAGAATTGGGCTTTCCCGCAGATATGAGAGATTACTCATTAGGCGCACAAGTCTTAATGGACTTAGGCGTCACAAAAATGAGACTTTTAACTAATAACCCAAAGAAATATGTTGGACTTTCCGGATACGGATTGGAAATAGTGGAAAGAGTGCCTATTGTAATAAAACCAAATGAAATTAATAAAGATTATTTGGAAACAAAGAAAGAGAGAATGGGACACTTATTGTAAATTATAATCAAATACAGAAAATCAAAAATCAAGAATTCCATTCCCCGGTCACTCCAAATCCCAAAAGTTGAGTTTACGAAACTATTAAGGATTTAGGGTTAAGGGGACAGATGCTAACTTTAAAGATCAACTCTAAAGTTTAGAGCCGATTTTTGATTATTGATTATTAATTATTGATTTTTAAAAACGAGGTGAAATATGATATTTGAAGGTAATTTTGATGCCAAAGGACTTAAATTTGCCATAGTATGTTCAAGATTTAATGAACTAATTACAAGCAAACTTTTAGGCGGTGCTATGGATGCCATAAAAAGACATGGCGGTGTCAAGGAAGACATTGATGTGGCTTGGGTGCCCGGTTCCTTTGAAATTCCTTTGATTGCAAAAAAAATGGCTGAAAGCGGAAATTATAACGCTGTTATTTGTTTGGGTGCGGTTATAAGAGGTGCTACGGGACATTATGATATGGTGGCTAACGAAATGACCAAAGGCATAGCACAAGCAAGTATGTCAACTGGAGTTCCGGTAATATTCGGAGTTTTGACCACAGATACAATAGAACAAGCCATTGAAAGAGCCGGAACTAAAAGCGGAAACAAGGGCTTTGATTGTGCCAATACAGCCATTGAAATGGCAAATTTAATCAAAAAATTATAAATTATTCATTATTACTAACAAAAAAAAGGGACAAAGCTATGTTTACAAAATGTTATAAAGAATATTGTAACTTTCTCACAAGAGCAAGCAGAAGCGAATATTGGATATACACCATTATAATGAGTCTTATCAACTCAATATTGTTAGCCATTGCAATATCTATTTTTGTTATATTAATTAAAAATGGAACAATAAACAATAATATGTCGGAAGAGGCTTTTGTAAGATTCTTTTTTACATCCCCTTATCTGTTAGTTTATATAGTTTTATCACTTATCAGTTCAATTATCACTTGTCCTTGGTATGCAGTGGCAGTTCGACGACTTCACGATATAGGCTATAACGCTTGGTGGCTTTTGATAAGTTGCATTCCTATCATAGGCGGAATTTGGTTTTTGGTTTTAACTCTTTTGCCGGGACAGAAGGAAGACAATCAATGGGGAGCAAACCCTCATAATGTTCCTTCAGAAAATATAGACCAAATCAGCAAATGCGGTTACTGTTTTAAGAAAGCTTTTGCCAAAACCTTTGATTACAGTTCAACCTCACCCATAGAAGAATATTACGGTTTCGGTTTTGTATTCTCTATTTTAATTACAATCTTTTTTATAATTGCAACAATTATATCATATTTTGTAAATTTAAGTGCCGAACTTTGGCCCGTATATTACTGCTTTATTTTTATGTTAGTAGGTTTATGGATCTTAGAAACACTGCTTCAAAGCATTCCCCTTATGGTCAGAAGATTGAGAGACGCAGGATTTTCACCCTATCTGGCTTTACTGCTTTTGCTCAATTGGAATATTGTCACATATATCTTAATGGTATTTTGCAGCCAGCCCACCAAACAAGCAGAGGAAACCAAAACCCCACCCTCTTATGACCAAAATATCTAAATGATTTGGACTTGTCTTATCTATGCTTTTCCTTGAAAACAGGATAAGAGAATTAATTTTGCTACGCAAAATGTGATTTTTTTCAAAAATCACTTATTCCCCCCGTCATTCACTACGTGAATGCCACCCCCCATTTTGCTTCGCAAAATAGGGGGACACATTTAGCGATTCCCTTTATAAAAAGGGGAAATAAAACAATGAGTTAATAATATGAAAAAAATACCTGTTATACTTGATATGGATCCGGGAGCAGACGACGCTCTTGCTATCCTTTTAGCGGTAAAGTCACAGGCTTTTGATATAAAAGGAATTACCATTTGCGGTGGAAATGTTTCTTCCGACCAATGTGCTCGCAATGCGGCAAAAGTTCTCAACTTTCTAAAAGTTGATATTCCCATTTACAAAGGTTCCTACAGACCTCTTACCGCCTCTCCGAAAATAAGTGATTATGTCCACGGCACAGATGGTTTGGGAAATATATCATCAAAATGGACATATAATGAGGACCTTATTAAAAAGATCTCTGCCACTGATTTTATTCTCGAAACTTTGGATAAGAATCCTAACCTTAAAATCATTGCCACAGGTCCTTTAACCAATATAGCAAAATGTATAAGCAAAAACAGACCTCTTATGTCTAAGCTTAAGCACCTTTATTGGATGGGTGGAGCATATACATGTGCGGGAAACGTAACCCCCGTAGGAGAGTTTAACGCCATTTGCGACCCACAAGCTGCAAAAGAAGTTTTTAATTCCTATATTCCCATGACTGTTGTGGGCTTGGACGTTACAATGAAGCTTATGCTTCCGAAAGATACTGTTGACACTCTTGCAAAAGAGGGAAACGAAACCGCAAAATTCTGCCGGGAAATACTTAAAGCCTATTTTTCATACTATACAACTTACACAAGCAAGCCGGAGTGTTGCCTCCACGACCCCTTGGCAGTATTGGTTTGCTTATACCCAAATATTATTTCCTACAGCAAAATATACAAAGTAGATGTAAGCCTTGAGGGTATTACGGAAGGACAGACCATTATTGACAGACGCCCTTCTTACAAATGGCATAACAAAGATTTCCTTAAGTATTACGAAAAAGAAAAAGACAATTTCAAAAAATATGGCATAAATGAAAAAATGCCTACAACAAATATAGTATTGGATTTAGATTTTAAAAAAGCATTAGAAAAATTCATATCAATAGTATTTAAATAAGAGGTTAAAAATATGAAGAAAATTATTTTATGTATTATTATCTTAGGGGCATTAAGTTTTCTTATAGGTTGTGGCGGAAGCGGTGGCTCTTCTCACAAGAAAGATGACCCTTCAACAGAAACCTTAGTTGTGGTCACATGCCCAACAGAATTTCATGGTGATGCCATAAAGTTGGCATATTCTTCTGCCGGACACCTAATTACAGTTAAAACTACTCTTTCAGACAAATATAAAGATAAAGTTTTACTTTATAATTGGTATTGGGACTCTACGGGTGGAGCACCTTTATTTGGAACGGATGATGTTTACAACAATGCAGAATTTATTTACAGGCCAAATGACACAAGCATAATTCCTCCGGACGTAACCTATGGAACAGAAAGAGTATATAACAGAGGATTTAAGCTTTTGAGCAGCAATATAGATCGATATTTATATTTGATTGTAAAGACATCCACAGGTGCAACTCTTGATACAATAAAATTCTATGTTGCCGAACCTGTAGCACCACCTGCACCAAATCAATAAAATATAATTTAACATAAGGATATATTATGGAAATAGGAATTATTAACGGTTTATACAACCAAGGAAAATGCTTTGACAAATTAATAAGTTTGGGACTTCGCACATGCCAATTGGCAGGTTGGGATTTCACTCAGCAAACAGAAGAAGCAATAGAAAATGTTAAACAAGAAATAAAAGAGAAAAATCTCAATATAAGATCCTTTTGGGCAGGTTGGAGCGGAAACCAACACTGGGACCTTATAGACGGTCCTCTCACCTTGGGTATTGTTCCGATTCAATACAGAGCCAAAAGAGTAGCCGAACTCAAAAGCTGGGCAGACTTTGCTCACAAAATCGGTATCAAAAATATGATTACTCACTTTGGGTTTATACCAGAAAACATGTGTGACCCTAACTATTGGGGAGTTGTTGACACTATAAAAGAATTGGCAGAATATTGTCTCCAATATGACATGGGACTGTGGTTTGAAACAGGTCAAGAAACCCCTGTGGTTATTCTCCGAACCATTGAAGCTGTTGGCACAGGAAACCTTGGAATTAACTTAGACCCCGCCAACCTTATTCTCTACGGAAAAGGTAATCCTATTGATGCTTTAGATGTTTTTGGAAAATATGTTTGCCAAGTTCACGTTAAAGACGCCCTTCCCCCTACTTGCGGAACAAAATTAGGATTGGAAGTAGCCCCGGGACAAGGTTCTGTTCGTTTCCCTGAATTTATCCAAAAATTAAAGAAAATCGGTTTCACAGGTGAATTTATTATAGAAAGAGAAATATCCGGTGAACAACAAATTAAAGACATGAAACAAACCATCCTTGATCTTCAAGAGTGGTGGAAATAAATGATAAAAATATCAGTCTTAGGTAGCACAGGTTCCATAGGCACTCAAGTTTTAGATGTTTGCAAAAGAATCAAGGACCATATTTCCGTTATAGCTCTCGGAGCACAAAACAATGCAGACCTTCTCATAAAGCAAATAAATGAATTCAAACCTAAATATGCTTGTATCGGAAATGGGGCTTTATATGATTATGTCAAAGAAAATATACCGGAAGACACCAAACTTGTATCCGACGAAGAAGGGTTTTTGACATTAACGGAAATTGAAGCAGACAAAATCATTATTTCCATAGCAGGATTTCCCGGGTTCTTTCCAACTCTACGGGCCATTGAACTTAGAAAAACAGTCTGTTTGGCATCAAAGGAAGTCCTTGTTGCCGGCGGTCATATCGTCACAGAATATGCAAAAAAATATAATGTGCCTATTTTGCCTATCGATTCAGAACACAGTGCCATTTTCCAATGTTTGCAAGGAAATGACAAAAGAGAAATAAAAAAACTTATTTTAACCGCTTCCGGTGGTGCTTTCCGTGATAAATCCATTGAAGAATTATCAAAAGTCACATACAAAGAAGCTCTCAACCACCCTACTTGGAAAATGGGGAAAAAAGTTACCATTGACAGTGCAACTCTTATGAACAAAGGGTTGGAAATAATAGAGGCAAAATGGCTATTTGGAGTAGAGGCAGACCAAATAGATGTGCTTCTCCACAGAGAAAGTATTATTCATTCTATGGTGGAATTTAAAGACAGAGCAGTCATAGCCCAATTGGGACGTGCGGACATGAGAGTGCCTATTCAATACTCCCTATTATATCCCCATAGAATTGAAAACGGACTTGAGAGCCTTGATTTAAGGGCCTTTGGCTCCCTAAATTTTGGTTATATTGATTATAAGAAATTTCCATGTTTAAAAATAGCTTTTGAAGTATTGAAAGAAGGCGGTAATATTCCTTGTATTATGAATGCGGCAGATGACGCCTGTGTCAAACTCTTTATGGAAGAAAAAATAGGTTTTCTTGATATACCGAGAATCATTGAAGAAAATATCTCTTCATATACAAAAACAAAAGCACCAAGTATAAATGAATTAATCAACCTTGATAAAGAGGTTAAAGCCAAAATATACGAAAAATATAATTACTGAGCGAAAGAAAATATGCCTAAAAAGAAAAAAGAAGAAATAACAAACATTCCACAACGAGAAACTACAAAGCCTGTAAGAATGAAAGATGTGGCAGAGATGTGCGGAACATCCATTTCTACTGTATCTCGTGTGTTGAACGGAATAAAAACAGATTGGATATCAAAAGAAACTGAAAATAGAATTAATGAAGTAGCATACACCATGGGTTATAAGAAAAATGTTTTTGCACAGGCATTAACAGGGGGAAAAACCTATCTGATTGATATTCAAATCCCGGCTCAATATTATGGCATGATATATTGTTTTAATACCTTATCAAGAGATACGGATTATAGCATTATTACCAGAGATGTGGAAATTAAATATATATCAAATAAAGATATAATAAATCTTTCAGTAGATGGTGTTATTTCTATTGTAGATGTATCTTTAATAGAAAGCTATATGAAAAACCTTCCTCACAAAAACTGTGTAAGTATAGGAAGAAACTGTTCTACCAAATTTGACCATATTTATGAAGATTTTTATGACGGAACTTGTGAAGCCATTGAATATTTAATCAAAACCGGTTGTAAAAAAATAGGTTACTTAACTGATGATTTAATGATCCCAAAAAGAGAAGAAAAAGTTAGAGCTTATTTAACAACCCTTGAAAAACACAATTTAAAGTCTGTTTTTATTAATACAAAAGGCTGGAATCCCAATGACGTTTACGAGGGAGTGCTTTCAAAGCTTAAATCCGGTCTTAAAGTAGATGCTATTTTTTGCCACTCTGACGTTCGACATGATCCATGTGTGAAAGCCCTGCAAGACTATGGTTTAAAAATCCCGAAAGATGTGTCCATTCTCACCGCCGGTCATATATCAGACCCAATTTTAGGCTTTAAAAAAGATATTTCAGGAATATTTATTGAAGACAGTGTTATTTGCGAAAAAGCTTGGAATTTCTTAATTAAGAGAATTGAAAACCCTAAATTACCCATTCAAGAATTCATAGCAAAATATAGATTTATAAAAGGAAACTCCACAAAATAAATTTGTGTAGCAAATTCCACGGGTTCCCGAAAACCCCCGCTTGCGAATTACCCTAGGGTCCCCTAAAAAACCCTTGCGTAGCAAAACTTTTTGGAAATGTTTTTTTTGGATTTAGAATAGTCCTCCGACTTTTTGAGATTTGGGTAAGGAGGATATAGGGGGGGATATTTAAAGCGAATTTTTGCATTCACTCGCTTTGTGAGATAGAAGCCTAATAATCTACAGAGCAACCCAAATAAGAAAGTGTATCAATTGGGAAATATAAAAAAATTTTTAATAGCAATGCTTAAAAATTGTTTTTTTTTGATATGTTATAACACTATCGGGATTGCAAATGTTTCTTTTTACAATTACAATTCACAATAAAAAAAATTCCCCATAAGGAGAATTCTTTTTTTTGTTTTAATTATTATTTTAATACTTCTTTTATTCTGTCAGCCAAGGTATGAACTATTCTGTCCACATCATCTTGGTTATCACCTTCAGCCATTACTCTTATAAGATTTTCTGTGCCGGAAGCTCTTAATACCAATCTTCCGCTATCTCTCAGTTCTTCTTCGGCTTTTTCCTTTGCCTTCAAAATCTCCTCATTCTCTTCCCAACCTTCCTTGTTTTCCACTTTAACATTTACCAAAAGCTGAGGATATTCTTTTATGTCTTTTGTCAATTCCTTTAAAGTCTTTCCACTCTGTAAAATTGTTTTAATAACCATAAGAGCGGTTAACATCCCGTCTCCCACAGGGGCTATTTCATTAAAAATTATGTGACCGCTTTTTTCTCCGCCCACAACAGCTCCAAGAGTTATCATATCTTCTGCCACATATCGGTCACCCACTTTTGATCTGTGAAGTTTTATACCGGAAGCTTTTAAATATTTGGCAAGGCCCAAATTACTCATAACTGTCCCTACCACACAATCTGCGGGAAGACCGACACTCTCTTTTCTCTCTTTAGCATAAAGAGCCATTATTTTATCACCGTCAACAATATTCCCTTCGTGATCACACATTATAACTCTGTCTGCGTCACCGTCAAAGGCACAGCCTAAATCTGCTCCTTCTTCTTTTGTCGCCTTAGCGATAAATTCAGGATGAAGAGAACCGCATCCTCTGTTAATATTTAGACCATCGGGAGTGTGATTAAAAGATATAGCTTTTGCTCCTAAACTTTCAAAAAGTTCTTTAGCTATATTTGATGAAGCGCCATAAGCACAATCAAGAGCTATAGTCATGCCGGAAAGATTCAAAGGCTCATCATTTATCTTTACAGCATTTTTCAAAAAATCCATATAAAGATGAACATATTCACTGCCATCTATTCTTATTCCAATCTTATCTTCCGATTCAAACTTTGGGCTAATATTATCCATAATGTTTTCTATGTAAGTTTCTGTTTCGTCAGAAAGTTTATTTCCGTCTTTTGAAAGAATTTTAATGCCGTTATCATAATATGGATTATGAGAAGCGCTTATTACAACTCCCAAACTTACAAATGAATTGTTTTTGGTAACAAAGCCAACGCCGGGAGTGGTTATAACACCCAAATCCAAAACATTCACACCCATAGAACACAAACCTGATGAGAGTGCGCTCTTTAGCATAAATCCGGAAAGCCTTGTATCTGTGCCTATGGCAACAGTTTTACCTAAACCCTTTTCATTCAAATATTGCCCTAAAGCATAACCTAATTTTAGTGATAAAAGAGATGTCAATCCTTTATTTGCCACACCTCTGATACCGTCTGTGCCGAAATATTTACCCATATTTTTCCTCCTACTCAAAATTAAAGATTATATGAGTTATTTAAAATGATATTTTCGACAAAAATTGAAGTAATTCTTTCCCTAAGAAAAAGAAGATACAATAATAGTATAATTATATTGAAGAGCTTTTACTACAATTTAAGCCACTATTATTATATCATAAAATCACTTTTTTTTCAAATTTAGAAATCATATAAAAAACCCCCAATTAAGGGGGATTTTTAAAGACTAATAAATATTATTTTAATACACATATTACTCTGTCAATGGTAATTGCTTCCGCACAATCCGGATTATTTACACCGCACATATAAAATGTTCCGTCTTTACAATCTCCAAACTCAAAATTACCTAAATATATTATATTAAAAGAATTGTCATTTAGATCTTTGGCAGCAATATTATTCTTAAATCTGTTTGAATTTGTATTATAGTCCCAAACTCCTAAGGTAGCTATATCACCTATATCATTATGTTTATTTACGGTTTTACATTCAACATAAACATCAAGAGAAGTTTTCCCTGCCTTTTTGAAATTAACAATATTACCTGATACAGACCTTTGCATTGACCATTCGGTTTGTGTGGGATAAAGATCTGTGACTGTTCCGAATGAGGCATCTTTTTCTTCTCTTTGCACACCTATTGCATGTAAACCAAAATCAAGACTATCTATTTCAAACCAATCTTCATCTTTTATGTTATTATCAATGATAAACTGCGGAGTTTTATCGGATTTTTTTAATTCATAAGCGGCTGCAACAAAATCTATAGGCTTTCCTTCACTTATATATCCGTTACCATGTGCGATAATATATTTTTCAAAATATTCACTAAATTCTTCTTTATCATTCCATGGCAGTTTACATTCCATAAGCACTCTGTCAAACTTTTCATCATTCATTACATACCAACCATATAAAAAGCTGATATAAATATTATTGATTTTTGTATTTGCTTGTTCATCTTTTTCTGTTTTCTTTAAGGCTTCTTGAAAAAGTTTTACACTCTTTACATAGTCATCTTCAGTCATCCATTCCATATCATATACATAAGTGGGATAATATAAACCTTTGTGATATACCGCATTAGTGTAAATATCTATAATTTTTAAAATTTCCTTATAACCTTTTCCGTAAACATTTTTACAAAAATCTTCTTTAAGTTTATCTACATCTTCATCAGGATTCCACAAAAGTTTTGATATTAAGAAATTTTTAAGCTCATTAAATGTAGAACCTTCATTATAATAATCACCTTGTTCAAACATGGCAATTACATTGTGATCTCTGAAATATTGTAGATTTGGCTTTAATATATGCAAATTGGGATGAACTATATGACAATTAGAAAAGTTTACCGTATAATCCCACACATAAAGACTTTTACATATATTAGCCCATGCTTCCAAATTATCCGCAAAAACCTTATTAATGGTTTGAGTATCTATATATCCCCAATTTCTTCCATTTACCGGGGTATATGGGCCAAAGGCACTTTTTTCTGCAATAGGCTCACAGAAATTATTTTCTATATCACAAACACGAATAATAACATTATCGGCACAAGTTATGCCCTTTGGAGCGGGAAGGGTGTGTTGATATGCCAAAGTTTCCACATAAACATTGGGATACTTTTTCTTAACCTCTCCTGCCACATAATTTATCATCTCTACCAAAGCTCCCGCAGGAGAAGCGTATTTTTCCTTGGCGGCACGGCAATTTTCACATTCACATTCAGTTGTATTATCCATTTGTGAAACATCTATAATCTTTGGATTATTATATGAATCCAATATTTCTATAACTCTTTTGGCAAGCTCCTTCTGCATTTCCTTGTTTGTCCAACAAAGTTGAATAGGCACTCTTCTGCCCGTCACAAGAGAATAAAACTCCGGATGCTCATTCATATACTTTTCAGGTGGCAAATAAACCATACTTGAATGACACCAATTTATTAGTTCTATATGACCACCCATTTCTTCACTGATATAATTATGATTTCCGTTTAACTTGTGCTTTAAAGCAAATTCCGGATAAGCATTGTTTCCGCGGTAATAAGCTTCCCTTGACATAAAAGAAGGAGTATAAGAATAATTTATGTTATTACTTAAAACAATGGCTTTCTTTGAAGGTATCTTTTCTATGTCTTTGGTATAAAACTCAACACCTAAATATTTTACCAAGAATTCATAAACGGAATAAATAGTTCCCCGTGGACTGTTTCCTTGAATATATAAATTATTATCCTTAAAGTTTATATTTACACCGTCGTCACCGGTTTCATCACCTAAGGCACTGATATAAACACTTTTAGGCGTCTCTGTTGTGGTTATATTTAATTTGTTTCCGGTTATTTTTTCAATATACTTTATAAATTCCTCTGCCGCATACTTTTCAGCTTCGGTGGCATTTTCCTTAATAACCACATTAGTATTTTTAGTTATTGAAAAAGCAAACAAAGAAACTGAGAACATAAGTATAAATAGTAATACAAATAAAGATTTTAATAATATAACAACTTTCATAATATTTCTCCTTTTCTAATTATATTATAACATATTTAAACATAATAATACAAAAAATAGCAGGAAATAATTCCTGCTATACACCAAAATCTCTATTACCTATACGTAAAGGGATATATATTACTCACATTAAGGACGCTTTTAATAGATAGATTTCTGTAAAGCAAAAAACGGGAAATGAAATCCTATTGATAGTAAGCAGGATCCCAATATTGGCAATTATCCCCCCAAGATTCCAAATAAACAGACGGACCGCTGTGCCTTTTGTTATATTTTGCATGTCCATCACAATATGTAATGTTCATACCATCATTGTGCCTATTAGGTTGAGAATAACTGCCACCTGTCACAACATCACCGCAAGCAATTACCGGTGCCATTACAAAAGCACCCTGAGACCAAGGTTCAGCAGTTTGAACCAGTGCATCACAACAAAATACAATCTCTGAAACATTACTTATTCCGGATAAAGAATAAGGGTTGCATCCTGAAGCAACATCTATTGAGTTATATCCATGATTTAACATTATATTAAAGCCATAACCGTTAAACTTTTTGTTAAGAGAAGGACAATTAAAAATATTAACATTTTTAACATATGGGAATATAGAATCCATCCAAGTCCAACTATAAGAAACGTTTATAACCCAAGCTGTTGTTCTTAATTTTGTAAATGGATATCCGGGCCAATTTGCCACGTCAGCATCAGTATACATACTGAGCCTTGAGTCACAACATGGTGGGACAGTCTCCTCAAAATCGTCTATATAGAGTTGCAATGCCGTCCCAATCTGTTTAGTATTGGATAAACAATTTGCAGCTCTTGCCTTTTCCCTTGCCTGTGCAAACACAGGAAACAATATTGCTGCCAGAATAGCTATAATAGCTATCACTACCAACAACTCGATTAATGTAAAAGCTTTCTTCATTTTTTTACCTCTCTCATTTTCCTACTTGTATTAATAAGTTTTTAATACAAGTATGATATATTTTTTTGCTTTACAATAATAATTATATCACATTTTCATCAAAATGTCAAGGTTTTTTTAAGTAAAAAATTCAAAAAATTCAAAAAATCGAAAAAAAGTTATTATAATAAATTAAGTTATAACTTGATTTTTTTTTATAAATATAGTATAATAATATATGATAACTTATTAGTATAAATCAGGTATAATATGAATAAAAAGGATATAGTTATAAAATATATTGAAGAAAACATAAACAATGGTAAATGGAAGGTCGGCTCCAAAATTTTCTCAGAAAATCAATTAATTGATTATTTGGGAGTTTCCAGAGTGACCATTCGTTTAGCCATAAATGAATTGTGCAATAAAGGCGTCCTTGAAACTCGCCAAGGAAGCGGAACATATATCAAAGGACAATACACAAACCCGGGAAAATATATTATCATATTAACAAGTATAGGTGCTGTAACGGGAGACACCAATTATATTTACAGATATTTTATAGACTTATTGGAAAAATATATTAAAAGTTTGGGATACTCACCTATAGCTTATGTGGGAAATCCGGATATTAACATAGAAGAGGGTCTTGCAAGCAAACTAAATGACATCGGAGGGATCATATTTCTTTACGGACTCCAAAAAGACTTAGATGTGCTTAATATGCTTAACATCCCCATTATTTCTTCCTTAGGTGCATTTAGCAATTTTTGTCCGGGAGTTCTATTAGACTATACGGATTTAATCTACAAAACAGACTACCTTTTAAAAAAATATAATTATAAAGAAGTTATTATTTTTAAAATCAATCAAAACAACAAAAAACATGTTAAAGAAAATCTTGTTTGGCTTGCCATGGACAGTTTCTTTTCTAATTATCATGTTGTAAATATGCCCATATCCTACGACCACAATATGAAGGTAGATATTTTTAAAAGCACTATCTCAAAAATCAAAAAGTCTCCGGACTGTATTGTATTTATGGATGATACCATATATCTTACTGCCTCTCCATACTTTCAAAAATATCATAACATTTTAAAAGATACCAAAATTATAACCCACTCCTCAGGAAATTTGGAAACCACAGATGTTTATAAAATCTGTAAAATAGAATTTAATTTAGATAAGGTTGCAAAAGAAACCGTAAACCTAATTGACAAAAGAATAAATAAAATTAATTTTAATGAATATAACATTTATATTAAACCTAAAGTTATAAATGAAGAAAACTTAATTTAAAAAAAGCAAAAATTATAATCCTGTTTTAAAATTTTAAAGTTTACAAAGCAAAATAAAATGTGGGTGCAGACTTTTTGGGATTTGGTGCTACGTAATGGGCTCCATTGCGGCAAAAAAGCCTCAGTTGTTAGATTCACCCTCCTTAAACTAAAATTTGCAAATTTTCTTTTAAGGAGGGGGGACCATTCGCAAAGCGAATGGTGGGTGGTCAGGAATATATTTGCATAGAATTGCAAATTTATGCATTCACTCGCTTGCGAGATAGAAGCCTAATAATTTAAACCAACAACCCAAGTTCAATTCCCAAGGGGTCCCGAAAAGTTGAAGCATCTGCGAAAACTTTTTGGGAATGGGAAGGAGGGGTATAGATAGAACAAGCCTTAAGCTTATCGTTTATTTTGCATTCTGCATTTTTCATTAAAAAAAAGCCCTTTTCAGGGCTTTTTTTATTCTTCCTCGTCATCGTCGGGGATTATGTTCTCTTTCTTGTTTCTGTATTCACGGACTTTTTCAACTTCTGTTTGGACATCTTCATCATCTGCAAAACTACATAAATCCATACTCTTTCTTGCATTATATGTAAGACTGTGTAAAGTCCCAAAATTCAATGCTGTTCCTTCTTTGTCCGCAGCATAAGTCATGGACAGTTTTCTGCTCATACCCAAGTCTTCCGCAAAATCTTCAGCCTCAAAATTGGCACCCATAAATATGAATTCCCAACCTGCATCCTTTCTCTTGCTCTCAATCAAAGATTTAATGGCTTTATGACTATATTCACGGCTGGAGTTTTCCATTCCGTCTGTCATAATCACAAACAATGTCTTTTGAGGCTTTAAATCCTCATTAATTTTGGTTGTTTGACTTATTGCAAAACCTACTGCGTCATAAAGTGCTGTTCCGCCTTCTGCAACATATTCCTTTGTTGTCATGTGTTTGGCTTTTTTAATGTCCTTGTTGGTATAAAGAACATCGGTCTCTGTGTTAAATAGATAACAAGATACCACAGCTTCACCCACTGATTCTTCTTTTTGTTTGTCCAAATAAGAATTGAATCCACCAATGGTGTCGGCAGTCAATTGATACATTGATCCGCTCTTGTCCAAAATAAAAACTATATGTGTTAAATTCTTCTCTGAATCTTCCATAACTTTCTTCGGGGCATTCTTTGCCATAAAAATATCTCCTATTACTTTTTCTTAGAAATATCCGATCTTTCTTTTTCGGTGATATAACCACCCTTTACCATTTCTCTCAAAACTTTGTCCTGTCTTTGTAGGCATAAATCTTTATTTACTTTTGGGGAATACTTTGACGGTGCATTTGGAACTCCCACCAAAATGGTGCACTCATTTAGGTCAAGGTCCTTCGGCTTCTTATTAAAATAACCCTTTGAAGCCTCATAAATGCCTGTATACCCGCTTCCGTAATAAATGCAATTCACATATATTTCCAACACTTCTTCTTTACTGTAATCTCTTTCAATCTTTAATGCCATTAATATCTCGGCCACCTTTCTCTTTACAGTATAGTCTAAAGGGAAATATAAATTCTTTGCCAATTGTTGGGATATGGTTGAGCCTCCCTCCTTCAACTTTCTCCCCTTCAGGTTTACATAGACTGCTCTGCCGGACCCTATTAAATCCAAACCATTGTGAACATAATACCGCCTGTCCTCTGTTGCTATTAAAGCATTAAAATACATTTTCGGTATATCAGAATATTTGGTGTAATGGGGTTCCTGCTTTAAAGCTTCTATCTTTTTATCCAATGGATCGTTTTTGAGAGTATCTATATATAAATTATAACCGGGGATAATTAATAAATAAATACCATATAATATCCCCATAATTATAATTAAACTTAATAACCTTTTCATAACTTTTTTATTGAATTTAATCTCAAATTTCTCTAATAAATATTTATACGAAAAAGAAAAAAAATAGTTCCCAAATAATTAAAAAAAAAGGCAGGGGCGAGCCTTGAAATAATCTATAAAATTAGATCTGAAACCTAAAACCTATTCCCAAAAAGTCAAAGGTCCATCCCGCAAAATGCTTTCTACTCCCCTATTCGTGAAGCTAAAATTACAGACAGCAATAAAACAAGGGACCCTCTAAAATCAGAATATAAAAAAGTTCCCATAAAATATGGGAACCTTTGGAGCCAACAGGGAGGGTCGAACTCCCGACCTGAGCTTTACGAAAGCCCTGCTCTGCCAACTGAGCTATGTTGGCAAAAAACATCCCTCTGATAAGTAGAGGGAATTGTTTACTGATTTCTATTAATTGTTTTTAAATTCTTGACCGTTGCCTAAGTAAAATTGTTCCGCATAAACGGAATTTACACTTGAAACATAATAGTTTTCATACTTTGCGGGCTTTTTGGTATTCATTGACACCAAATTGGCAGATAATACCACAACAACCAACAAACCCATACCAACGCAGAGACCTGCTTTCACAGGATTATGACCATAGCCAAAGAGAAAGTCAAACAAAGAAGGCTTAACTGCTTCCTCATCCAATCTTGCGTTAACTCTTTCCCTTATATTGGGTGGTTCCGGAACATTAACCTCCGGATTCAGTAGTGCCCTTATAGCTCTGTGATCAGCGTAAGCCTTTCTGCAAGAGGCACACACGCTTAAATGTTCTCTTAACTCTCTCTCTTCTGATTTTGAGAGTTTTTCAAAGAGATTTTTACTTTCTATTTCATTAAATCTTGCACAATTCATATTATTAAACCTATTTAAACATATTAATCCATATATAAATACTTTCTATTTTTGGGAATTGTTCCATAATTTACCTAAAATCTGCTAATTTTTCTTCAAGGGCGGCTTTGGCACGGTTAATACGACTTTTTACTGTTCCCACAGGAACATTTAATTTCTCGGCAATTTCTTCATAACCCAAACCCTCTTGAAAATACAACTTAATGGGAGTGGATTGGATTTCCGGAAGAGTCTCTACTATAGCCCAAATCTCCTTGCTTCTCTCCTCGCTTTCAACAGTCTCTTCCGGATTAAGAGCATCATCCCCTATTTCTCTTTGAATAGTGCCATCATCGGTTTCAATATCCGAATCAAGAGAAGCATAGTCAAACTTTTTATTGGCTTTTAACCTGTCTATATAAACATTTTTAACAATTGTAAAAAGCCATGAAGAAAAATTACAATCATTTCTAAAACTGGCAATAGCTTTAAAGGCACGAATAAATGCCTCAATTGTTATATCTGAGGCCTCTTCGTAATTCTTATTTTTTAGTAAACCGAGAGCAAAACCATAGACTTGTTTCTCATGAATAGACATTAAATCATCAAAAGCTCGCCTGTCTCCTCGTTTACATTTTCTTATCAATAATTGTAATTTCGGGTTGTCTGCCATTTTTCTGCTTTATACTTAATATTTATTGAGTCACAGCATTTTTAAGAGCTATAATATCTTCTTCTTGCAGTTCCTTATCACTACCATCTTTATCTACTTTTATACAATAAAATCTGGAAATTTCTCTTGTAAACATTCCTCTTATAATAACTCCCTTATTCTCTTCGTTTAAAAGAGCCAGTGAGAAACTCTGGGCACCACCAGTATCCGCCACATCATATCTGTGTATTCCGATTTTCTTTATGGGAGATTTAGCATCCTTCTCTAACAAAGCAACTTTTGCCTTCAAAGTATTAATCTCTGCTTCTTTAATCTCTAAAATCTCCATAAGATTTTCTACTTGAGATACTATTTCGTCCGGCGTCCCCTCTTCAAGCTTCAATCTGCGATATTTGTAAAGCTTTGAAACCTGAATATGAATAACCAATAAGTATAATACCATTATACAAATCAATATAGTAAGAAAAATATTCATATATATCCCTTTGTTGTTTTTTTTAACATACACATAATTATTATACCACAAATGCAATAATTTATTCAAGTTGTAATTTAACTCTAAATATGATATAATATTATTGAAATATATAATTAAGGAAATATGATGAACTACATAGGCAATTTTTCAAAAACTCACACAAAAGTATATCCTGTATCTTTAAAAAATGTTAAAGTTAAAGGATACTTAGGAGATATAATTAATAAAAATGTTGAAAGTATATACAAAGGATTTGAATCCAACATAGGAGAATTATTTAAATTTTACAAAAACGGAACTCCCCTATCAGATTTCCATAAACGTTTGGCTGCGGAAAGTGACTTCTTCAAACTTATGGAAGGAGCCTGTTATGCATATATTTACACACAAGATGAAAATCTTAAAAATCTCATTTATGAACATACTGAATATATGCTTTCAAAACAGGAAGAAGACGGTTTTATTCTTCACAACAAGGAAAGATTTGACAAAAATGTTAACCACGACCTTTACATTTTAGGTCACTACTTAGAGTTTGTAGTAGCTCATTACGAAGCTTTTGGTGAAGATTTTATTATCAAATCCGGAAAGAAATGGATAGATACAATCATTGAGGCAGAAAAAGCCGGTAATGATTATTTTGAAGATTTATGTGACAGAGAACACCCTGAAATAGAAGTTGCTTTAGTTCGTTTTGCAAGAGTGACCAAAGATAATAAATATTTGGATTTTGCAATTAAAATCATAAAAAAATACATAATAGAAGCCGAACTTAAAGATTGCAAAACCGGTGGCGGACACAGACATGTTGTCAGAACAAATTACTTATTTATGGGTATTCTTGAAGCATATTTAGAAACCGGTGATGAAAGTCTCTTCAAATACATAGAAGGTCTTGTAAATGAAATCATAGATACAAGGATCTATATCTGCGGCGGAGGAGGATAC
This sequence comes from Abditibacteriota bacterium, assembly GCA_017445025.1. Lineage (GTDB taxonomy): Bacteria > Armatimonadota > UBA5829 > UBA5829 > UBA5829 > RGIG7931. Next base: position 159,506 of record JAFSVJ010000028.1, read on the forward strand.
AGAGAGGCATACCCTGCCACTGCTTATGAGCTACCACAAGAAGGGAACATTGCAGAAACCTGTGGCTCCGTATCCCTTTCAATGTTACTTTGGAGATTATTCCAAATAAATCCAAATTCCAAATATCTTAACACTTTAGAGCGTGTATTTCACAACCACCTTATAGGAGCTCTAAATAAGGAGCAAGATGGAATTTACTATTACAATCCTATTCGTTCTACTGCAGGTTCAAGAAGCGATTTTGACAATTTTAAGCGAACAAAACTTCCGAAAGTTCACGGAACTTCTTGCTGTTTTCCTAATATATGGAGATTTTTCGGACAACTTCCTGAATACATTTTCTCAACAGGAGAAGACTGCATTTACATAAATTATTTAACGGAAGCGGAAGCTGATGTGGAAATAGCCGGAGAAACAATACACATAGAAGTTAAAACCAATTTCCCTAAAGACGGAAGAATTGCCGTTATAACAGATAAACCTGTTAAAGTCCTTATAAAAAAGCCTTATTGGGCAGAAAACGGTGCCGAAAACACTTATAATTGTGGCTACGAAAAAGGATATTATGTATCTGATAAAACCACTTACAGAGATTTGGAATTTAAATTCCAAATTAGGCTCATTAAATCAAATGACAATGTTTTAGATAATCGAGGTCAGGTAGCTGTCACATACGGTCCTTTAGTTTATATGTTAGAAAAACCTATTGATGAAATTGATTTTGACGATTTGGTTTTGGATATTTCAAGACCTATGATATATGATAAGGGAAAAATAAAAGCTTGGTTCATGAATAAAAAAGATGAAAAAGCCCTTTATTATGAATACAAACCCATTTGTTTGGATCTTATTCCCTTTAATCAAATAGGAAATACAGATGATATTTGTGCTTGGAGCGTGTTCTTTAAAATTTAGTGATTTATTTCTCCTATAGTATAAAAAGAACCTGTGACTAAAATAAGGTCATCCTCTTTTGCTATACTCTTGGCCTTTAAGACAGCTTTTTTTACAGTATCCTCACAGTAAACTGTGGGGATATATTTTTTTGCGGATTTTTCTATTTTCTTATAAGGACTATGTCTAACAAATGCTGATTGTGTGGCAACACAAACATCACAAATAGGTCCTAAAATGCTTAAAAAATCCTCACAGGAGTGATTCTCAAGCATACCTATAACAAGAATTAGTCTGTTATATTTAAGTTGTTCTAAATTACTTTTTAGAGCTTTTGCACCATCTGTATTATGAGCTCCGTCTATTATAACATTATCTTCGATTCTTTCAAATCTCCCGGGGAGATATGCTTTTTCTATACCGCTTTTAATGTTTTTTTCATCTACACCGATTAAGTGGCAGGCAATAGCGCTTATGGCAGAATTGGAAAACTGATATTTACCAAAGAGAGAAGGAGTTATATTATTTAATTCTAAATCTTTATATTTTAAGTTATAACTCATACCACAGTCTTCAATTTTATAATCATTTGAAGAGATAAACAAAGAATTATTTTCTTTTGCTATATTCTCCAAAACTTTATTTGCTTCGTCACAAGCACCGGATATGACTGGAACGGATGGCTTTATTATTCCACCTTTTTCAAAAGCTATTTTCTCTATAGTATCTCCTAAATATTCTGTATGATCCAAACTTATGGATGTAATGAGTGAAACAGAAGAATTTATAATATTTGTAGCATCAAATCTTCCCCCCATTCCCACTTCAATTACAGCGTAATCAACTTTTTTTTTGCTCAAAATACAAAAAAGCTCCCAAGGTTTTTGCCTCAAATTCGGTTAAGGATCCGTATTCGGTTTGTTTTAAAGTTTCATTTATTTCCTTGACTTTATCAAAAACAAGTCCAAAATCCTCATCTGTAATATTTTCAAGATTATATTGAATTCTTTCATTAACCTTAAAAACATAAGGAGATGTATATGTTCCCACATTATAACCGGCTTCACTTAAAATTGTTGATATAAAGGTGGTGACAGACCCCTTTCCGTTGGTGCCCGCAACATGAATTGTTTTATATTTATTTTGAGGATTTCCTAAAAGAGAGGCAGCGTATTTTGTTCTTTCTGTGCCCGGTCTTATGCCAAATACTGCAAGTGATGATAAAAAAAGAATAGCTTCTTGATATTTCATTAAAAATTCCAATTATAATATTTATAGAAAAAAAGTAAAGTGGGACGGTGACCCTATAAACAAAAAAGCCCCTAAAAATAAGGGCTTTTAAAATATTGGCGCTTCCTGCAGGACGCCAACCTCGGCCCACTTTAAAAATATGATTTTTACAACGGATTGGGAGATTTTTTAATAAAATTTCAATTATTCTGTAAGCAGAATAATAAAAAATTTAGAAGAAAAAATCACAAGACTAAGTAAAAAGCAATTTTTAAAGGTAAAGTGGGACGTTGACCCTATAAACAAAAAAGCCCCTAAAAATA
>JAFSVJ010000029.1 GCA_017445025.1 Abditibacteriota bacterium
GCTTCGGCGGCTCGTTTAATATAAGGGCTGTTAATATTAGAGCAAGCCTTTGAATATCTTTCAGCAAAGACTTTTATGGCATTTGCCACGCGGACACCGTTTTTGTAAAGTTCACTGTCTTTATCGGGAACTGATTCCAAAATCCCCTCAAAACCTTTTTCAAGGAGCATTTTGTAGTTAGGGGACATGTGTCCCAAATTCCAAAGTTTAGTGGAATAATTGGATTTGTTTTGTTCTCTTACTGCTTCTAATTGGCGACCGAGAAAAACATCTCTCTCATCTATTTGAGGAGTTAAAATGTGAACGATTTTTTCAATAATATCTACTTGGGGAGTGCCTTCGGGAACAGAGTCCAGATACTCTTCCCTTTCCACATAACAGGCTCTGTCGTCCCCGCTATATATTAATTCTCTCAAATAATCAAGGTTTTCAGTATAATTCATATTTAACTCCTATATAACAAATGTGGTGCATAGGCACCACTAAATTAAATTTTAGATTTTCTTATTTTAAAAAAATTCGTAAGGAATGTTGTTATCTTCAGCATAATATTGAGCCTCTGAGCCTTCTTGGCAATAGATTACCATAGTATTGTTGGCATAGAAAGCATTGTATGCGATTCTGTAGCAACCATCATAAATCTTAACGGATTTCAAATTACAGTTTCCGAAGGCTTCCGGTTCAATTTCACGAAGTGATCTGTTTAGTTCCACCTTACCTAAGTGTGAACAACCGTAGAAAGCACCTCTTTCTATTTTTTCACAACCTTCGGGAATATTAATTTTTTGAAGACTTCTGCATTGATAGAAACATCTGTCCTCTATTTTTCTTAGGTGACGCGGGAGTTTCACTGTAGTCAATTTTGAGCAACCATCAAAAACTTCTTCTTCAATTTCTATTGTGGAATCGTTAAATGAAACGGAAGTCAAATTAACACAATCTTTAAAAGCTCTTTTGTCCACGCTACGAAGGTTTGATTTAAATTCCAATTTTGTAAGACTTCTGCAACCCATAAAAGCTTCGTCACCGATTTTGGAAACTCCGGGCATGGATATGCTTCTAAGCTTTGTGCAACCTCTAAAAGCTCTTTCTTCAATTTCATAAACACTTGAAGGACAAACAACATCTTCAATGTGAGTATTGCCCATAAAAGCGTCATCTTCAATTTTGCGAACACCGCTTGGTATTACAACCTTGGCATCTCTTCCCGTATATCTGTAAAGTTTACCGCTCTTAATACTGAAATCATTCTGCGCAAAGACACTTGCACAAATCAATAGTGCTACAAGCACAAATAATATTTTTTTCATTTTCTACCTCACATATCAATTATATTATATCATTTTTTTTAAAATAATGCAAAAGAAAGGATGAGCCTTCGCTCATCCCGATTCCAAAACTATTTTGTAATTGTTTCGGTTATATTTACAACCCTCTTACAAAAAAGGGTATAATTACCTTTGGGGTAAGGGGACATATCAATTTCAAAGGTGCGGAATCTCTTATCCTCTGTGACATTAATCATAAATCCCACCAACATATCACTGTCTTTCATAAGTCGCATATCCACATAAGGGTTTTCTTTTACGGGAGCTCCGGTGAAGTTAAAGTTAACTATAATTTTATCCTTTTCTCTGTCATAGTTATATGAAAATAAATCCACATTAAAAATATCACTTTCCGCTTTTTGCAAAAGGAATCCTTTGTCGTCAACTGTTTCTGTAATCAATTTAAAAATACTTTTCGGAAATTCGTCATTTAAACTGTAATCAACTACACCGCCTTTGGGAATTTTCACCTTATCCTCAAAAGTTTTTTGAACTTCCCCGTCAATAACAACACTGCTCTTTATGTTTACAACCTTTTCCTCTCCTGTGGGGTTAAAGATTTCAAATTTATCATAACTGTCAATATCCATACGAGCCACAGCGGTATCTTTCAAAAAGTGAATGGTTGAATACTTATCTTTTTCATGAAAAGAAGATTCTGCATATCCGTAATCACTGTTATAATATTCCGGGGAGACATTATCTCTTGTCAGGAACAAAAAGCCCCTATCTCCTGCTTGGGGAGAGAACTTTAGTGACTTCCAACTTACAGAAATCTCACCTTCCCACCAAAGAGCGTCCGCAGGAGGCACAAGGTCGCTATACGCGGGACTAATATAGGTTTTGTAAAGAGCATCCAAATCTACAGCTTTACCGCCCACACCATTGACATTTTCACCGGTGGTATTGTATCCGAAGACCGCATATCCTCCGCTGCAATTTAAAAGGAATTGATAATACAAAGCTTCCTTTTCATCTGCATTAAAGAAGAATTCCAAAGTGTCGTCTTCCCAATAAGCGCCGGCTTTACCTTTATCTACACCCTTAGGTTTGGAAGGTCCGTAAAAACGATATGCAAGATAAAAGTTTTCATCATCGTAGCCCACATAAACCACACTTTTGTTAGGTTCCAAAGATTTCCCACCCAAAAGGTGAAAACCTGTCACTCTTGAGGCACCATGCCACTCATTTACATCTATTTTTCCGTCTATGGTAGGCTTGTTCATATAAGGAATACCTATTTCCGGAGTAGCAAAAAGAGCACCTGAAATAAGGATTACCAATAAAATTAAAATAGTTTTTTTCATAGCTTCACCCTTACTTATTCTCAATCATAATCATAATTCCGCCGGCTTCGGGAATTTCTATACCTTTAAGAGAGGAAAGTTCTCTTTCTTCCTGTAAACCTTTTATGGGAACAGTTTTTATGATGCATTTATTGGGATTTATTCCACAAGCCTTAAAGTCAACCGAAAGGTCAACAACAGAAGCCTTATCCCAGCTTCCCACACAGATTAGGACGCTGCCTTTCTTGGGGTCGGCTGTGGCGTAAACCAAAGTATTATTGTTTTTAACCACAGGTTTCTTATCCCAATATACTA
>JAFSVJ010000002.1 GCA_017445025.1 Abditibacteriota bacterium
ATTGTGCATTGTGCATTGTGCATTAACAAAATCATTTATGGCTATTTTTTGTCTTTGGGGATACATACCCAGTCTACAGGGACCGTTTGATCCGGCTTGGAAAAAGGCCTCTTTCTCCGGGTCAAAATCCTCTGCTTTCATTCGCGTAAGCATATCTTCAAGAGTGACCAAACAGGGAAGACACACATCTTCGCTGATTTCTTTTCGTGCCGTCTCAAAAGTTGTGTCATCGCTCTCGGGCAAAACTCTTGCGTCAATTCCGGAGAGCACCAAAGCTTTTGCCAAAATCTCACTTGAAAAATCTGTGGCGGGAAGCCATAATATTTTATCTTTTATTTTATTAAATTCGGTTATATTGTGAGAAAGTTTTTCTTTTTTCTCCTTATGGGTAATTTTAATATCCCCAAAGGCTTCAAGACGAGTTTGAACTCCTGCGTCAGAAGTATGCTCGTCCATATTCATTATATAACAGGGATTATCTGTTTCCTCTTTAAAAAACTTGTTGCTGAAAGCATCCATTCCACAGGCATAATATGAGAGAATTACAGCTTTCATCTCTTTATGATTATTGAGATACGCTCCTATTTTTAACTTTTTCTCAATTTCCTTTTGATAAATATGCCAAGAGGTAGAAACACGAGGAGAGAGAAAGTCTGCGGGGATGGGCATATACCCCATTTTAGAAAGCTTTTCCCCTATGTTCATATTGAGAAAATTATCGTATAGAACATAAGGGTGACCTATGACTACGTAAATGTAATCTTTATAAAGATCCAGAGTATTCTTTCCTGTGTTTATAAGATCATCTTTAAAATCCAAATAAGCGTCCCAAGCTATTTGGGCAGCCTTTTTAATACGACCTGGCTCTAAACCTAAGATTTCACCCATTTTTATTAAACAAGACTTTACTTCCTTTTCCCCCCTACTCATATAAATGGTGGGAGAGAGAATTTTGTCACTCTTTTCAAGAGGCCTGTCAATGTTGTTTTGAATACCGGAAAGACCTCTTCGCTTAACCAATATATCAGCCCCACCAAGCATGAAAGGACAATAGTGAGTATTTTTGTGGGTGGTGACAGGAGCTGTTATAATTCTCGGAAGAAATATGTAATCACAATCTTTGGAAAGAATATTATCAAAATGACCGAAGGCACATTTAAAGGGAAAACAGGGTTTTGTTCCTGCAAGGAGAGAGCCCTTTTCCGCTATGGTCTTATTGGTCTCGTCACTAAGGACAATGTTAAAACCACAGGCTTTGAAAAATGCACCGAAGAGAGGGTAATATTGGTTAAAGAACATTCCCCGAGGATAACCTATGGTGGTTTTTAAACCGTCAAGACGAGGCACTCGCTCTAAGGTTTCGTTCATTATGTCGTTATATTTATCAAACAAATTAACTTGATAAGCACCTTGAGGTTTCCCTGAATATTTTTCGCACCTATCGTTATAGTAAAATTTTTTTACCTCTCCCCCTATTGTGGTTTCAAACACGCTGACATCACAAAAGTTATCACAACCTTGACATTTAAAAGCCCTTAGATTGTATTGTTGTTTTATAATTTCATCAAAACCCTTAAAATCAGGTTCTTTTTGATTAGAATCTTCCCCTATTCCTGTTAAAGTTAAATAGGCTATTCCGATTGCACCGTTTATGTGAGGATAGGGAGAAACCAATATTTTCTTTCCGCAAAGAGCTTCAAAAGCTGCCACCATACCTGTATTGAAAGCCACAGCCCCGCTGAATACAATTTTGTCACCGATTTTTCTGTGATCCACGTTTTTGTTCAGATAATTTTTGACAGAAGCCAAACATACAGAGGCTGCCAAATCTTCCCGAGGCACTGTATTTAAGGCTTCTTTCATAGCCATTTCTGTGAAAACCGTGCAATTGTAATCTAAAATAGGGGGTCGTTTCCCTTTAAGAGCCAAGTCCCCAAACTCTTCTATTGATACTCCTAAGATTTTAGCTTGTTTTTCTAAGAAAGCACCGGTTCCGGCAGCACAGACTCTGTTCATTTCAAAGTCTATAATTTCTCCGTCTTTAAGTGAAATATATTTACTGTCCTGACCTCCTATTTCAAAAATAGTATCAGCATCAGGATAAAAGAAAAGAGTTCCCGCAACTTGAGCCGTAATTTCATTTTTAATTACCGTAGCCCCTAAAAAGTCCCCCGTTAAATATCTGCCCGATCCTGTAGTCCCGACATAACATTTGGTAAAAGTGATATTTTTTTCTTTGATATCTTGGTAAATATGTGTAATAACATCCTTTGTGGCATTAAGAGGATCTCCTTGGGTTTTCCTGTAATAGTAAGACAATACAACAGGTTTTTTGTTATCATTTTGCCCAATTAAAGCAGCTTTTGTGGAAACAGACCCTATATCAACTCCGAGAGCCACAGTTTGATAGGATAAATCTGTCCCCCTAAGCGAAGCTTGGGGGGTGGCAGTCCGAAGGACTGACGGGGGGATGGAATTAGGAGCGAAGCGACCGTGGGGGGGCCGTGCGAAACTTTTCGGGAATGGGCTAAAGGGGGTTATATTGTGCATTGTGCATTGTGCATTATAAAGTGGCTCATCATACTCAAAAACCACTTCTCCGGCAAAATGATTGGTTAATAAATCTTTTAATTCTTGCTTATTCATTTCTACGGCAGAAAAAACTGTAGCAAGAGCCCCAAAAGGAAATTTAATTGTATCAATTTGAGTATTTTCAAATACTTTTGTCAAATCTTTATGAACAGCCTTATTTTGAGAAACTCCCCCAACAAAGAGAGCTTTAGCCCCAAGAGGCCTGTTTTCAAGTATGGTTTTAACATTTAATGCCACAACTCTGGTGATTCCGTGAGCGATTTTGTCTTTGGTAATCCCTTTTTGGAAGAGATGAACAATATCTGACTCACAGAACACGGCACATCTCCCTGAAAGAGAAGCATATTCATCAGTTTTAAGAGCGGTTTTTATAAATTCCGGGAGAGTGAAGTCGAGACGCTGTGCCATGGTTTCTATAAATGACCCACTACCTGCGGCACATTTCCCGTTAGTATAAATGTTTGAAAGTTTTTGCCCTTCAAATGTATAAATCTTAGTGTTTTTTGCCCCTATATCAATAATAGTAGAATAATCTGAATAAAAAGTATTTCTGAGTTTTTCAATATCTTTAATATGATTTACCGAGATAGATCCTATATTTTTGCTGAATCCCACATGGGTTATGTTAAGAGTTTGGAGATTATCCATTAATGTATTTATGGCTTTTTTTATATCTCCCTGTATAGGAATAACCCCTTGCTGAAGGACGAATATCTCCCCCATCCTCGCAGGGTCCTGAATTATATCTAATATATTATTTCCAAAGGCAACAAAAGTAATATTTGATGCCCCAAATTCCAAACCTAAAACCATGATTTATTTTATACTCTTTTTTATTTTATACCACAATTTTATTATATTATAAATATATCTTTTTATATTTTTCCCTCTTTAAACTAAATTTTGCAAGTATGCAAATTTACGATAGAAGCCTAATAATTTAAACCAACAACCAAGTTATTAGATTCACCCTCTTTGAACTGAATTTGCAACCGCAAATTCCTTTCAAGGACCCAATCCCAAAAAGTTTCGCTTTTTTATCAATGAACCCCCTTTAGGGGGGCTACGAGGAAAATCTTTGATTTTCCCGTGGGGGGGCCGTATCAATGAACCCCATTTAGGGGGGCTACGAGGAAAATCTTCGATTTTCCCGTGGGGGGCCGTGCGAAACTTTTCGGGAACCCTTGGGTCACCCACCCGCCCGGACCACAAGGCGACAGCCATTGTGGTGGGTGGTCAGGAATAAATTTGCATAGAATTGCAAATTTATGATAGAAGCCTAATAATCTAACAGAGCAACCCGGTATAAGAAGGAAAGTGATAATTATACGTTGTGTATTATTAATTATCATACATAATTATTATACTATATTTTACTTGAAATATAAAATTATAAGAAAAACCCTTTATCATTTTACTTTATTTTTTAAATATATTATAATCACTTACATTCCCTTTTAATGTTTCTTTCACGTCAAAAATATTCTGCACCACCTATAAAATTTAAAAACTTGTGTTAAATTAAAAAATAGTGTATAATATATATGATAATAAAATTATAGAGGTTAAAATATGACATCCCTTGAAAGAGTATCACTCGCTCTAAGCCATAAAGAAGCTGACAGGGTACCGGTTTATCCCATTTTGTCAGGCGTGTCAAGACTTTTGACCGGAGCTTCTTATTATGATTTTGCCCGTAATCCTCAAGTTATGGCAGACTGTATGAGTGCCGTTACAGATAAATTTGACCTTGATGTTATCTGCACACTTACAGACCTATCCGTTGAAGCCTCTGACTTTGGTCAGGAATTGGACTATCCCGAAACCGAAGCTGCAGGACCAACTTCAAACAGATTGATTAAAGATATTGAAGATTATAAAAAAATCAAAACCATCGAATTAGGTCCACGTATGAAGGAAAATATTGAAGCATGCAAGATACTTTCCGCAAAATATGGAAACACAAAGCCTCTTGTTGCTTTTGTTTTCGGTCCACTTGGTATACTATCTATGTTACGCAACCAAGCGGAGATGTTTGTTGATTGTTATGACGAGCCCGAATATATTAAGGGTGCTGTTCAAGAAATTATAGGCACTTTGTGGGTATATTGTGACAAATTATTGGACGCCGGATGCCACGCCATTATGTTTGACACACTTTATGCTTCCGGCTCCATTATGAAAAAACAAATGTGGAAAGAGTTGGAAGGTGTTTACATAGAACCTCTCTGTGAACATATTCACAAAAGAGGCGCCATGGTTATGATTCACAACTGCGGAAATGATATTTACTTTGATGCTCAAATAGAATATCTAAAACCTGAGGGAATTTCTTTCCTATGGCCACCTGACGACTGTAAAGACTTTGCGGAATGTAAGAAAAAATACGGAGATGTGACAACCTTGATCGGTTGTGTTAATCCTACATGGCTTCCTCATGCCACAAGAGAAGAAATAATGGAAGAATGTAAAAGGGAGATGGATATAATGGCTCCCGGCGGAGGATTTATTCTTGCCACAGGTTGTGAGTATCCGGCAAATCTTTCCTTTGACGCCGCCCAAGCTATGTGTGACGCCGCAAGAGAATATATTTAATGCATAATGCAAAATTAAATGCGCAATAGCAAAATAATCGTAGTGCTACGCACCACTTATGTTGACAGGGTCTGAAATTTATAGACGCTCTTTGAAATTAAGACGCCACCATCTCCCCCCTACTACGTGCCATTCTCCAAAAAGTTTCGCACACAGATCAGTCCCCCCTACTGCGTTGTGCTATCCATTAATTTTCCTCCTATTTGTCCGAAAATTAACAGATAGCACATGCGTTAGGGGGGATTTAGGGGGGTGATATTATTCATTTATCATTTAATTTTGCATTTATCATTTTGCATTTTTCATTTAAATTTGCTTTCGCAAATTTCTGCATTCCTTCGCTTTGCGAGATAAAAGTATAAAAAAAGGGGCAACGCCCCTCTTAATCACTCTACCACCAATATTTTTATTTCCAATGGTTTTAGCAGGACACTTCCGCCTATTTCTGTAGATGAATATTCTTTTTCGTTTGGATAAATCTCACTTATTTTATATACACTTTTTTCTTCAAGATTCATATCTTCGGCTTTGGCTTCCCATTCAAATGTGATATTCTTTTCCGGCTCTACGGAGGCGAAACAGATCATGGTTTTACCCTTATAATTTATGGAACAAGTTCTCACAGAGGGAAAATCATATTCTCCTTTTTCGGTTAAAAAACACCAATAAATGTTCTTTGTGGGTATTTCAGTCACAAACTTAACGGGACGGACCATTTCACCCAAATTAAAGTATTCTTTGGCATACATACGAGCCTTTACCGCGTCTTTATAATGAGTTCCGAAGGGGTCTTTGTAAGAGTTTATTCTTAGATGCCAGCCCAATTGGTAGCCTTTGCAGAGTGCCACAGCTGTTTTGTTTATGGCGGGTAAACTGTTATCTGTGGTGAAATCGGATTCGTCATAAATGGTTCCGAATTTGGTAATATATCCGTTGTATACATACATTTGGGAAGAGGTCTCTGACAGAGCGTGTCCCCATTCACCAAAAGCGAGATAAGCATCAACATCAAAGGCTTCTGCGGAGCATTCTGTTGTAATGGGAACGCCTTCACCCTTTATACTGTTTAATTCTTCTCTTACTTTCTTTAATAGTTTATTATATCCTGCAACCCAATTCTCTCCGGCACCGAGAGAGTGATTGTGTTCTTTAGAAAAACAAGTCATAGGAGAAACTGTTCCCAGTTGATCCACATAGAGAACATCATAATCTATTGTTTTTAGTATATCACATACTTCTTTACAATAACAATCCCCATAAGGAGACCATACACAAGACTCCATATTATTGGTGCCTGCACTTTGATAAACCGTTGATCTGTGCTCTCCCTTTTCGTTGACTCCCAATAAAATATCACCAAATTTTTTATAATAATCGGATTGGTTTGTGTCCACAAGGCGACCGTTGGTGTAGGGCATAAGCTTGGCATTGTGTTTGCGAAATTCTTCCATATCTCCCAAAACATTGTCTTTTTGAGGCAACATATTGGGATAATGACTGTCAAAGACATATTTTGACCACTGATACATGTGAACAATGAGGGGTGCTGACAGGTCGTCTAACATTTCATAAGCCCAATCGAGAGGCATATCAAAATTACAGGTAAACCAAACACAATTATCTTTCCACCACTGTGGCAGGTCTTTCCTTTGGTCAATGGGTCCTCTTGCAAAAGGTGTAAATTTATTATCTATACCCCATTTTCTGTATTTTTTGCAAACATTATAGTTGTCACCTTTTACCACAGCTATGTTAAATTTATATTCTTGTTTATATTCCTTTCCCGCAACAGCCATATTTGTGGGAATGAGATTAATGTTATAGGTCATCTCGCCCGGTGTGGGGGTGGTGCAAGAGTATAATTTTAGTTTACATTTTAAATCTTCGGGACAGAGATATAAGGAAGAATTGTCTTTTGTTAGGGAACAAAACTGCATGGCACAACCATAGTAGGGGTAGGGTTGGACAAAGGAGCCTGTCTCAAAATTGTTATCTAAAATGCCACCGCATATAGGGTAAAAGAACTCGTTTCCTTTGGTCACATCCAAACCTGCAATATTAGGGAAGGATACAGTCCAAATGCCATATTCCGGGTTTTTGCTTATATTGAAATCCCAATATGAATTTTCCTCTTTTAAGGTGATTTTTAAGGTCACGTCAAAGCCCTGTTTCATATCACCTACTTTCACATCTTTCCAAGTCAGGGTGGCTCTGGTTTTATTGATGTTTTTTTTAAGAGCAGAGGCGTTTATGGCAGAGAGTTTTATCTCTTCACCGGCAAAATCCTCGTTTTTCTTTGCCGTAAAGGACCACAAAGGCTCCTTTGAAGGGTTTTTGATAAACTCTGTTTGACCTTTAAAATCTGAGATTTGGGAGAGATATATATTATTGTTCTCTTCAATGGCAATATCCAAAGAAATCTTATTGTTGCTGAGAGTTACGGTTTTGGAAAAAGAGGGGTTTGAAAAAATAAATAAAAGTAAAAATAGGTAGAGGATATATTTTATTTTCATTTGGGACTCCTTTGCAAATTTACATTATTTTTATATTATTTTGGTGGAAAAAAAGCAAATTTTAGTTTGATTGATATAAAAAAAAGGGCTTAAAGCCCCTTTAATTATTCAACTCTAAAGTCCCAATATTTAACGTTGTCGTCAACATAGTTGCTGTAGTTCTTGGCAGCTAAGGGACCTTGATTGTCTTTAAAGTATTTGGCGTGTCCGTCCATTAAAGTGAAGTTGGCTCCGCCGTTATGACGAATGGCACCTTGCCATGCTGTTGGTGAAGCTGCTGTTGTAAAGTTGGTCATGTGATAAACACCTACACCCATACAAGAGGAGTGGTTCCATGTGGCAATAGGAGCATCACATACGAATACTGTTTCACTTGGGTTTGGAACTTCACTCATGGAGTGAGTGGTATAGTCATTATTGGAAATAGCATTGATACCAAAACAACCGGTAGATCCAACCAAGTTGGCATTCATACTGTAACCTATGGCGTGTCTGTCTCCGGAGGGACAAACATACATTTTTACGTTTTTAACATAGGGGAATATGGCGTCAGCCCAAGTGTAATAGTGAGTTGCGTAATCTGCCCACCAAAATGAGGAAACGGTTATATATTGGTTTCCGGGATAACCTTTATAAGCACCGTTGTTGTCTGCCATAGTGTTTACACCTACGATTCTTTGGGCTTGGTCACCTATGATTGGGTAGGTTTCGTCATAGTCGTCCACATATAACTGCAAGGCAGTTCCGAACTGTTTGGTGTTAGACAGACAATTTGCTTGTCGTGCTTTTTCTCTTGCTTGAGCAAATACCGGGAATAGAATTGCTGCAAGAATGGCGATTATGGCAATAACCACCAACAATTCTATTAAGGTAAAACCTTTTAAATTGATTTTCATTACAGAAAATCCTCCTTGTATATATATTTTTGTATAAGTTTTCATATCCCTGTTTTAAAAAACTTTGGGTTTTTTTGGAAACTTCTACATATATATTATACCACAAACAGAATAGAAAAAACAAGCAAAATCCCCCTTTTTTATGAAAAATCATATATATAGAAAAGTAAAACTTAATAAATAGCTTTTACAAGTTATATATATAAATTTTTGACAATTTCTATACTTTTTGTTATAATATATATGGAGGATCTTATGAAAAAACAAAATGTAATAAATTATATAAACAAACAAATAGAAGAAGGCAGATGGAAGGAAGGGGATAAAATCTTTTCGGAGTGGCAGTTTACAAACGAACTGAAAGTTTCTGCGGGAACCGTGCGAGAAGCCTTGAAATATTTGGAAAACAAGGGTATAATAAGAACCGTTAAGGAGAGCGGATCTTATGTGGCAAAAACCGAGTCCGAGAGTAAAAAATCAATACTTATTTTGACAAACAAAAATACTATGACTCATTCAGATAATATTTATATAAAACTTTTCCATATTTTAACAAAAAAAATACAAAATGCGGGTTACACTCCTTTGGCTTATAGCAATGAGGTATTTTCTTTGGAAGAAACTTTTGGGGACAAGTTTAAGGAAATCGGTGGCGTGATTTGTATATTTCCCAACAAGAAGGATTTGAATTTTATTAAGAAAAAACAATTGCCCATAGTCAACGCCATAAGCGTTCATACTTTTCCGGAGCCTACGGTAATTGTTAATTATAATGATCTTATCGGAAAGATTCTGAATATAATACAAGAGAAGAGATATAAAAAAGTTCTGGTATTTCCTTATTTTGTGCCTCAGAACAAGCCTCACAGCAATACAGCTTTTTTGGTGGCAGATAAATATTTTTCTAAATATACTGTTATGCCCCCTATGACCAAAGAACAAGAGGTTTCTATGGCAAAACTTATACAAAAAATAGACTTTACCCCGGATCTTATGGTGTTTTTGGACGAACACTTGTATAATTTGGCACAACATCCCATAGAGCGAAATGAGTTTTTAAAGAACACAAAAATAATAACTCACCATTCATTTTTTGAAATTAATGACCCCACTGTGACCAAAATTACATTTGACTTGGACGAAATAGCGTCAAAGGGTCTCAATCTCCTTATAAAACAAATGAAAGGAGAATATATAAGCGATTATAATATATTCATTAATTCCAAAATAGAGGGGTGAGAGGGAAAGGTGGGACTATTTTTGGAGCCCCTCGAGACCACTCACCGTCTTATACTTGGGTTGTTGGCTTGGATTGTAAGGCTTTTGTTCGTGATTTGCAATTAGATATCCATCCCCCTCAGTTGTTTTGCAACGGTCACCCCATTTAGGATAGATTTTCAATTTGTATTACTACCAATTTGATATTTTTTTTAGTATGTGTTATAATGAAATTGTAAAGCCAATAAAAAAAAGAGGTTTCGCTATGAATATAAAAAGTTTTCTTTTGACTTTAACACTTTTGATTGTGTCCGTCACTCTGTTTGCTTTTAATGGTGTTCTTAAAGATTTTACGGATAATGACGGGGACAGTGATATAGATACTCCTTATATCTATTACTTTGATGATATCTATACCAACTTTGGGGGACAGTGGCAACAGCCTATTAATGCCCACAAAGGAAAACAGTATTTTCTTCAAACTCAAACACCGCCTACTGACGTCGGTTATATAGCTGAGTTTCACCCTAACATAGCCAAAAAAGATGCGGGAGAGTTTTGTCTTATGGCATCTATGATTCCCATGGGGGTTCCTTACGGCTCTCCCGTTCAAATATATGTGGACGGAGAACAAGTGAGAGATTATATCTCAAACAATGTGCCGGTCCCCACGGGAAAGAAGGCTTACGGCGTTTCAAGTGCTTTAAAGTGGTGTGATTTTGGTAAGATCAATTTGACTGCCGGGGAGCACACTATCAGTTTTGTGGTGCGGACGGATACTGCCTTAACAAAGGGAATGTATGTGCAAGGCTATGACTGTTTTGCTCTTGTGAAATATGCGCCTATGCCTGACCCGAAATGGAAAGACGCTCCCGTTCCTCTCTTTTATAAAAATATAGCTCCTCAGGAAAAACCTATCTTTTCATATTGGGCAGAAGCAGAGGATTCAACAAATCATAATTTATCTGTATTTACTACGGAACAGGCATATAACGGAAAACATTTGTTTTTTGAAGGGCAAAGAACTGATAACTTTGCGGAGTTTGAAGTAAATGTGGATAAGGCGGGGAAATACCTTATAATGGGGGCAACGGGACCCGTAGGGCAAGTTTTTATAAGTCCCGTGGATTTGTATGTGGATGATTATTTGGTAGGTTCCTTTACATCTCGTCCCGCAACGGAAATCGGTTGGGGATATTCCGGAATACTTCGATGGGTTTCTTACGGTATGGTAGACCTGACGGCAGATACTCACACTTTTAAATTTACATTTTATAAGAACAGAAATATGGACAAATTAATAATTCAAGGGTTTGACGCTTTGGCACTTGTGGATGCGGATCTTTTAGATTTTAAAGTCAGTGTCACTCCCGACAATCAAGAAAAAATTATAGCAAAACCAAAAGATAAATTAAATATAAGTTTAAAACCAATCTTAACCAAAGCAAGTATTACCTCTGCCACAGAGGTGCCCTTAACCATTAGTTTAATGAAGGATGGTTATAAGGTTAAGGATAATCTGGCAAAGGTGAAAATAGATCCTAATGCCATAAATGAGCCTCTTGAAATTAATTTTGAGACAGAAGTGCCTTTTGATGTTTCTGAAGGTGATTATTATCTTCAATGTGATAATATTCTAACTCCCAATAAGGCTCATCTTTTGGACTTGACCTTTACGGGTAAATACAACCCTCCGGCACAAAAATCTCTTGTAGCCGAAAACCTATCCGTAACAGGTGGAACAATCAAGGCGGGAGAGCCTTTTAGTTTTAAGATGACAGCAGATTTGAAAGCTCCCGCGGAAAGTGAGATTTTAACCATCATTTTTGAAAAAGAGAAGGATGTGGCATATTATGCTGTAAGTGTCCCAGTTCCGGGATTAAAAGGTGCCACAGGTCCTTTCTCTGCGGATTTAAGTTTTACTTTGCCTGCCGAAATGCCAAAGGGTAAAGTCAAAGGTTTATTGTCCTTAGACGGAGATATTTCTTCTTCCGCGCCTGTTGATTTTAATATAGATTCCAAATACACCAATCAAACCACCAATATGAAGCCCTTGAGTTATGGTTTCTTTAAGGATTCCACAGGCATGACACAGGTTTGGTATTCCAACGCCGCTCACAGTCTCTATTGGAACGGAAAGCCTTGGATGAAGGTTTCCGCCATGTTTAACGGTCCTTACATGTCCTTTAGTTCTACGGAAGATGACTTTGAAGGCTTTAAAGAGAATGTTCAGAGATTAAAGGCACGAGGTTTATATCACATTTATCTCTTCACCCAAGGATCTATGAGCAGTATAAATGTGGAAAAATGGGGAACCATTATGGACTACTTGGAGCAAGAAGGATTTACCTATGTTATAGGATTTCCAAACGGTGCCGCACCTACCACTCCTTTGCGTATGAAACAGGTTCGTGCCAACCCTGATAAAGCTAAAATAGAGAAAAATGTCACAGGTCTCCACAAGAGAACCATAAAAGGTGCAGAGTTTGATATGGGCAACAGAAAAATAAATGCTGTCTACTGTGGAGCTTTGGACTCTCAAGGCAATGTAATAGATGTTAAAGAGGCGGATATTACTTTTATAGGTGCCGATTTTGTGGAAACTGAGGTTAATTTTGGTCAAAATCCTGTGGATATAGTTTATATACCTGAGTATTTAAGCGAATGGTCCACAGACAACCCTTGGGCTGATTTTAAAGTTAAAACAGAAGAGACTTCCAGATTCATAAAAACAGCAAACCTTCGTCCCGGTTTCAGAGGATTTGTTGACCTTATTATGTCTAATGAACGAGGACTTTACAACTCTGTTGAGCCTATATTCATTAACTCTCCCGAATTTTTAAAGGAAAGAGAAAGACAATTAACGGAAAAATATAAAAATATAAACGCTCTCAAAAAAGCCTGGCTGGTGAAAGGTGATTTTGTAAAGACCATAGGTGAAGCCGCCACTCTCTATCCTGTTTACAACAACGGTGATTTAATTTTCTTAACCTGTGATGTGGAAAAAGGCAAAAATCCAGTTTACAAAATTGATGCCCAAAGTCCCTATTGGTATGAATATTTGGATTTGAGAGATATATCCTACGGTGATTTTGAAGACCGTATGATAGATAAAATTAAAGAGGTTTGTGACGCTCCGGTAAACATAAAGCTTTGCGGTATGCCTGAGTTTTACGACTATGCAAGAAAGGCTAACAGGCATGGTATCGACGGTGTGGGTTGCGAAACCTATGCCACAGGTGAAGGACACATAACCTACAATGTGGGATACAGATATGTGGAAATGGAAACCTCCAAAAAGAATATGATAGGATATTCCACGGAAATGGGAAGAGGTTGGGCTGATGATATGTATCCCAACTGGCCTGATATTCACGCCTTGTTCTATGACCTTGGTGTCACCCACTATCTCGGCAGCAGAATAACATATCTTTTCTTATATGATGTGCTTCCTCAAACCCTTTACGAAAGAAACAGAATAGCAAGAGACCCGAGAATTATGGAGTGGATGAACTTGTGGCAAGAGATTTTGGATGACAAAACAGAATACATAGCCAATTACAAGCCGGAAATTTACACCTCTTGGCCTCGTCCCGACGCATGGTGGCCCTCCTGTTCCGAGCGAAGAGCTGTCCGTGAGACAAGTGACGCCTATGGTGTAAACCAAGTGAAGTGTTCAAACGGTGTGTGGGCTGTGCCTACTTGCGATCCTTTCACTAAGAGCAAAGTCACCTTTGTGACCTTAAACGACAATCCCGGTGTTGATTATTTCAAAGAGGATTTTGAAAAACTTCTGAAACTTGGGGACAGAGAAATAGTTATGTTGGGACACAGAAAGAATTTAGGGGCTCTCTCTGTGGACAAATATTATACTGACAGATTTGTTTCTGACGATAATTATGAATATCAAGGGCTGAAGGTTCTCGACGGCGGAGATATTTTGCAGGAAACCAACGGTGTGGTTTGGGCTATGAAAATAGGTAAACTCCAAATTATTGCCGCATATCCCAAAAAGAAATTTAACGCTTTGGAAGATTTGGCTAAATTTGCTCGCCTTCCCGAGGTTGATCCGGAAAGAGCTGACGCTTCAGGCTTTTTGGAGAAGGGGTTGGGTATGACTTTTGCCACTTTCGGAAACAATTCCTTTAAAGCAATAGGATACACCCTTAAAGGTGAAGATGTTTGTGTTCTTCACACCACCCAAAAACCCGGTAATGTAAATGTGGGATTTACTGCCAAAAAGGACTGCACTTTCACCGTTCCTTATATGAACTTTGAAAAGAAACTTGCAGCAGGGGAAAGTCTTATTGTGACACTGCCGGAAAGTGATGTGAATAATCAATCCCAGGGTGCCGGAATGGGATATATTAAGATTATAGGCGAAAAGCTTGAAGATTTACAGTTTAACAATATGACCATGGATACACTTCCAAAGGCATCAAAGAGCGGTTATGAAGTCAGCGGTTTGCCGGCGGGTATGGAACTGCCAAAACCCACAAGACCTGAACAATTTTCCGTAAATACCATTGAAATGATGAAGGCAAAGGCAGGTTTTGACACAGCTGTGGACGAATACAACTACGGTTCTTACGCCAACGCACAACAATATCTTGAGGAATATTTGCCTCTTGCCGGTGCGGAACTTGCCGTGCCTTTCAATGTTTTCCTCGGTAATGTAAGTATAATGAGGGGAAAAACAGAGGACGCCGTTAAATATTATTCCATAGCACTTGAAAAAGCTCCCGGACTCGGTGACGCCATGACAGGACTTGGTTGTGCGCTATATAATACTGACAAAAATAAAGCCATAGAGCTTTGGAAGGGGGCAAACACAGAGGAAGCAAAGCATAACCTTGAAGTTGCCGGAAAATAAAAATCAAAGATAGAAAATCAAAAATCAATAATCAAAAATCAAAAAATGTCGAACTGCGTTCGACTAAGGTTGTCGGGCTCTTAATGTTAAGGCTGGCTATGAAATACATTCTGTCCCCCTAAGCGATAGCTTGGGGGGTGGCAGTCCGAAGGACTGACGGGGGGATGGAATTCTAAATTTTAAGGCGGGCACGGGTTAATTCTAAATTTCTGTTGACGCCCTGAAAAAGTTTAGACGCCGGTTTGCCCCCCTAAAACTCCGCGAGTTTGCCCTTCCCTAAAAACTCGCAATGCTCGTTTTCAGGGCACCCTTGGGCACCCACCCACCCTTGGTGTCGTCTCTAAAGAGACGACGGGGGCCTGCAGCCTAAATTCTGCAGAGTCGGCTAAAAAATAGAACTCACCTACTAAGGTGGAGCGTAAGCTCCACTTTTTTTGATTTTTGATTATTGATTTTTAAAACACTTGACAAACAGACCATAAATATGGTATAATATATATTGGCTAATCCGGGGTCGTATAAGGGCAGTACAAATGGTTTTGGTCCATTCAATCGGGGTTCGAATCCCTGCCCCGGATCCAAATTTATTAGGGAATTGATATTTTTTAATCGGGGTTCAAATCACTACCTCAGATTCAATAGTTAAGGGATTGATAATTGTTTTTATTATTAAAATCCCAAATCCCCTAAAAATAACTTATTTTTTACTTAACGCAATTACTCTTTTCGTGTCTTCTTGACGCTCCTCGTATACGAACAAATTTATAAATGGCTTTGCCTTTAAAATTTGCCCGTCTACTGCGGTGCTACAGTCGACGACTACATTCGTAATTGCTTGTAAAAAACAATTCTTTTTGGTGATTTGTAATTTTAATAATCGGGGTTCGAATCCCTGCCCCGGATCCAAGTTTTTATTTTATTTTCGGGGTTTAAATCACTCCCCGCATGTTTTAAAGGCACCTCTTACAGGTGCTTTTTTATATTAATAAGGATATATATGGAAGAAGTTAAAAAAGAATTTAATCATACAGGCGGGGTCAATATGACCGAAGGCAGTATCCCAAAACTCCTTATTAAATTTGCCTTGCCAACCATATTGCAAAATATTACTTTGGTAGTCAATTCGCTGGTGACTGCCATTTTGGCGGGTAGATTTATAGGGGCTGTTGCATTGGGTGCAGTTGCTGTCACTATGCCTATTATTTTTATTATAAATTCAATAGCGCAAGGTATTACTCAGGCCAATTCTATTCTTATAGCACAGGCTTACGGAAGAAGAGATTACGAGGAAGTAAAGAGAATTATAGACACATCTTCTGTCTTAATGGAAATGGTGTGTTTGACTATGATGGTTTTGGGAATAATCTTTTGTAATCAGCTTTTGGGTTTAATTAAAACCCCGGATGAGATTTTTCCCTCAGCAAAAACCTTTTTTATAATTCATCTTATAGGCGTGCCTTTTATATTTGTGCAATTTTTGTTTTTCCAGTCTTTGAGAGGATTGGGAGATTCAAAACGACCTATGGTTTTCCAATTTGTATCCGTAGGCATTAATTTACTCACTCTGCCACTTCTTGTGACAGGTGTTTTTGGTATGCCAAAGTTGGGAATTGTGGGTTTAGGTGCCGCCAGCGTCTTTGGTAATGTGGTTTTGGCATTTGTTATTTTCATAATGCTAAGGAAAGAAAAATCTATACTGGCTCCTCATATAAAAAATATTCAGTTTGTGCCAAAAATAGCCAAAATGATATTTAAAATAGGTTTTCCGAGTATGATTCAGCAGGTTTTACTGAACGCATCTGTTTTGTTTATCCTAAGTCTTGTAAACGGTTTCGGACATTTCGTCACGGAAGGATACGGAGTGGGAACCCGAATAGACTTTCTCGCTTTTGCCATGTCTATTTCTATATGTATGTCAGTTTCCATTATTTCCGGGCAAAATCTTGGAGTGGAAGCCTATGACAGAGTTAAAAAAGCCTTTGGCTGGGGTGTTCTTTTCAGTGTAATAATATCTCTTATTCCCGCTTCCTTTGCTATTTTTGCTCCAAAACTTTTGATGAGTATGTTTATTAATCCCAATTTGCCGGAGAATATGCCCGTTATTGAAGTGGGAGTTTCTTATTTGCGAATAGTGGGATTTAACTATATTTTGTTTAATCTGTTATTTGCGGCAGAAGGTATACCCCTGGCTGCGGGTCAGACTTGGGTGGCAACCTGCGTCACCCTTGTGGCTACTTGTTTGGTGAGAATTCCTGTGGCATACTGGTTAAGCCATACGAGTTTGGGATACAGAGGAATACGGATAGCAATGATTTGCTCTTCAATGACAGCTATAATCATAATTTTATCATATTTCTTTAGCGGTTAATGGATGGTGAAAAACCTTATAAGTCAAGTAAAAGAAGAATAACTTTTAGAATAACCACCCACAAGAGTGTAAAAAGGTGTTCGTAAATTTTAAGCCGGCTTTAGTTATCAAACATTCATATTTTGCAATGTAAAATGTTTCAAAAATCTTTAGGCTTTTTATTATGAAAAAATATTTAGAATTAAAAGAAGAATTAAAGAAAATAATTGATGAACATGAGCCTTATGCCATGTTGCCCAGTATTTCTCAAACCGTTAAAAGATTTAATGTCAGCGATATTACGGTTCGCAGAGCTTATGGGGAGCTGGAAAAGGAAGGTCTCATATTTGTTCATCACGGTAAAGGAACTTTTGTAGCTCCAAAGGTAAAAGATTTTCGAGAGGTCTGTTGTCTTTACAAGGATTTGGAGTTTATGGAATATGTTCCTCAAAAACATTTTGACCTCAGCATTCTTTATAAATTAAATGCCAAACTCAAAGGAGAAGATATTGAGCTTAACCTGTCGGTTTACAATTCAAACGAAGAGATGGAAAGGTTCATCTTAAACAGAATGCCACAAAAAAATCTTTACGGTGCTGTTTTGTTCTATTCCGGAAACACAAAGAGCATTCCCTATTATGAAAGAGTAAATGAGGTTATTTCCAATACAGTTTTTTTAGACAGATATATTGAAGGGGTTCATTGTAATTATGTGGGGTCCGAAAACTATATTTGTGCTAAGGATATGGCAGAAGAGGCCTTACAAGAAGACTTTGACAGAATATATGTTTTTGATATGGATTATTATATTGTTTCCACTACTGTTGAAAGATTAAAGGGATATAAAGATGCATTAAGGGAAAAGGGATATTTGGATAAAACAATCTTCTTCTCTCAGGAAAAAGTTAAGTGGGAGGAATTTAAAGATAAAATTATAAAAACAATCAGTGATGATATTAAGAAAAACAAAATAAAGAAAGTGGCAGTTTTTGGTATTAACGCTTATATTGTAGCTCTCTACAGACAGTTATCTCTGTTGGAAGAATTAAAAGCCTGTAAAATTATATGTTTTGAAGAGCCTTATTTGAAACTTTTTGATAACACAACCTGTATTTGGGCAGAGCAAGATTATAATGAAATAGCCAATGCCACAGTTGACATTTTAAAGAAAAATATAAAAGATAAAACAAGAATAGTATTGCCTTGTAAAAAATTTAATATGTAAGAAAATTATGGTTTTTTTAAAAAAAATTATTTTTTTTATAAAAAAGGGCTTTAACCCCTTGACTTTTTTTGTTTAATATGGTATAATATAATTGATGGTGGCACAAAAATAGCCACCAAAAATTAAAAACCAACTCTGTATACAGAGTGTTTGGCAATAATAGCGATTATTACAATTTTATTCTTAAAATTGCTATTATTGTATACAACCTTTTGTATATAGGTGGGTTTTTAAAAAAATATAAAATAGGAGGAACATACAAAATGTTCAAAAAAGGATTTACTCTTATAGAATTGTTGGTAGTAATCGCTATTATTGCCATCCTTGCTGCAATTCTATTCCCCGTTTTCGCACAAGCAAGAGAAAAAGCCAGAGGAGCAACCTGTTTATCCAACGCAAAACAACTGGGAACCGGTTTAGCTCTTTACACCGATGACTATGACGAGACACTGCCGAGATGTTACGGTTGGGGAGCAAACCCACAATGTCACCCAATGTCACTGGTTGCAGTTCGCGATAATGCAAACGTTCCTAACGGAGTTGGTTGTATTATGGATTACGTTACAAACGGAGCTTTTGCAAAATATGTAAGTTCCGCAACCGAAACGGACAGAATGAAGAATATGCCCGGACTTTTGAAATGTCCTTCTGACGCTGCAATGAAGAAACCCAGCGAAACTTGGTATTGTTCCTATTTCTACTGGTCACCGGGAACAGATATTAACTCCGGTGGCGAAGGTGCCGCTTTGGCTCAATTAGATAACACAGGCGGAACAGTAGTTATAATTGAAAGAGGACAAGAAGGTTTATGGGCTAATATGACACCTAAAGGACATAACGGTATGACGCCGGCCGTTTTTGCTGACGGTCACGCAAAGACTTACAAAATTCAAACTCCTGTTGAAAGATGGGGATTTGATATTAACAACTGTCCTTGGCCTGTTGATCCTGACACAATTTGGCCGACAAAGTAATTTAAATATAATTTAGAGGAAGCCTTAGGGCTTCCTTTTTTTTAATTTGCTTTTTAACTGTAATATAAGTTATAATATATTTGTAAGAAACAACAGAGTTTATAATGGAAAAATATAAATTAATCAAAGAAAAAATATTAAGTGAAGCGGATACCCTTCCCACCGATGCGATACTCCCTTCTCGTAATCAACTGACAAAAAAATATAATGTAGGTGAAATGACCGTTCGCAGAGCCTTTAATGAGCTTATAGCTGAAGGTTATGTCTATGCCATAAAGGGAAAAGGTTATTTTGTAGCCAACAAAAATATTAAAATTAAGGATGTGGTAATAGTCAGTCACGGAACTCACCTAAACGACCTTATAAACATTAACCTTGAAATGATAACCTACAGTGAGTTATATTCAAATCGTGCGGGCTATCAGACTAATATGTTTTTCCATAATTCAAATTCAACCTTTGAAAATAATATTCTTCAAAAATTGGCAAACAATAACCCTTACGGAACCCTTTATCACGCTTCTAAAAATGTTGATATGGCTGAAACTTATAAGATTTTCTTCCCGAAAATTAAGAATTTGGTTGTTTTGGATGCCCTTCCCTTATCAGCAAAAGCTAAACTGGTGACTTCCGATAATTATAATGTTCAACTTAAAATGTGTAAAGCCTTAAACAAGCAAGAATATGACAAAATATACTATATTGACTTGGATAACTGGCAAGCCACAAACATTCACACCGAGAGATTAAAAGCCTTTAAAGATGTTTTCGGAAAGAAAAATCCTTATATCTATCTCTCAAATGATATGGTTTTTAACGCTCTTGACAGTTTGTGTAAATATTTAAACAAGGATTTGAGGAACTATAAAAGAGTGTGTATGATATTTCTTGGTTGTTATCAGCTTGACTGGGTTTACAGAAATATTAAAGATGTATTGGATACTTTGGAATATGTTGGCGTGGGATGTTTTGAGAAACCTCCTTGTGAAATGGCAGAAAACGCTCATATAATTTGGGTTAAGCAGGATGTTCAAAGTATTTGCAAAGAAGCAGTGAGCATTCTTAAAGAAGGGGTTAAGGATACACAAAAAGTGGAGATCCCCGCTTCATTGGAATATATTAACTAAGAGAGCCGGAAGGCTCTTTTTTTGTTTTAAATCTCTATAAAAATTTGTGCTCTTTGGTAAATTTAAAAAAGCCGAAAGGTTTTTTTTATAAATTTTTTAAAAATATGGTTTAAACCCTTGACAAAAAAATAATAAATGTGGTATAATATAATTGATATTGCAAACAGTTGCAATATTTTTTATAACATTTGACAAATAAAATAAAAAGTGGTATAATAAAATTGGTTGCAAACTATTGCAATAAATATTATAAAGAGGTGAACACAATGTTCAAAAGAGGATTTACCCTTATAGAATTGTTGGTGGTAATCGCCATTATCGCCATACTTGCTGCAATTCTATTTCCCGTATTTGCACAAGCAAGAGAAAAGGCCAGACAAGCAAGTTGTCTCTCTAACATGAAGCAAATAGCAACTGCTATTGCTATGTACGCAGACGATAACCACGAAACCCTTCCAATGGTTAGAAACGGTTATTGTAACTGGGCTCAAGCTTTGAGTTTCTACATAAAGAACGGAAAAATTTTCTTCTGTCCTTCAGGTGTAGCCGGTTATAATGGTGATTATGATGATAACTGGAATATGGCAAACGTTATTCCTTATGGTGGAAACTATGGTGCCAATGAGTTTGTTATGGGTGATAAAGACAATGGAATTAACGGTCCTAAGAAACTTGCAAGACTTAAAAATCCGTCAAACTTGGTTGCTGTTATGGATAGTGGTAGTATGTTTGCTCGTGCTGACTGGTGGGACGGTATTTACGGATATCTTCCCGGTGCAGGAACTGCCGGTGCAACTATGAATATGACCACCATTGCTTGGGGTGCTGATGCACAAAGCGATTTTGCTACAGGAAGACACAACGAAGGTGTAAATATTGCATATTGTGACGGTCATGCCGGATATGAGAAGTCTAGCATTGTTTATACTTGGAAGAGTATGACTTCAAAGAGTCCTATGTTCCCGGCAACTTGGTAGTTGATTTTAATTAAATCCCGTTTCCTTTTTGGGAACGGGTTTTTTTGTAATTTTTTATGGCAGATTTGTGGTTAGATATCCATCCCCGTTATATAATTGGGTTGTTGGTTTATATTATTACGCTTCTATCGTAAAATTTGCGAAGGCAAATTTTACTCCTGACCACCCACCACAATCCAAATCCCTAAAAGTTTCGCAAGCTCAACTTTTTGGGGTCTAGTCAAAAATCTTTAATGGTAAAGATTTTTGCCGTCGGTCACCGAAAAATCATAGATTTTCCGGCTCTTGCTAAAAACGACAAGCAGTTGTCGTTTTTACAAAAAAGTGATGCTTTTTTGCCGCAATTCAACCTTGGAGGAAAGGAATTTGCGGTTGCAAATTCAGTTCAAAGAGGGTGAATTTTGACAAAAGTTTTAAATTATGGTAAAATATAATTAAAATATATAATGAAAAATGAATAATATCACCCTCCTAACTTCTAATCAACTTTGTTGTTGGCTTATATTATTAGGCTTTTATCGTAAATTTGCAATTCTATGCAAATTTACTCCTGACCACCCACCACAATGGCTTACGCCTTGTGGTCCCCCCTCCTTGAACGAAAAATTGCGGATGCAATTTTTACTTCAAAGAGGGTGAATCTGACTACATTACCATTTCCCGTGGCTTAGGGGGATATAAATTTTATATTAATTTTGATAAGAGTGTATTTTATGAACAGATTTAAAGATTTAAACTTTTTCCCAATGGGATTTTGGAATTATGTGCCTTCAAATGTTGTTTCTCCAAAGGATGTTTATGACTGGAAACAACTTGGCATGAGTGTTATTATGAGTCCTGAGTATAGAGAAGGGGACTCCAAAGAAAATATCCTTGCCATTCTTGATGAATGTGACAAAAACAATATGAAAGTTATTATGTGTGATTATCGTTCATATTGGCAAAATCTGATGCAAGGAGAGGATTATTACAGAAAACTTTTCTCCGAAGCAGTGGGAGATTTTGGCTCACACCCTGCTGTTATCAGTTTTATTGTGGGGGATGAACCTTCCCTTGATACTTTTGATCTGTTTTGTGAGGCTTATAATATTCAAAAAGAGTTATGCCCTTCTCTCAGCCCTTTCATAAACCTTTTGGGTTGGTCTCATGATCAAAAGGCTTTATATGATCTTACCGGCTACACGGATTGGGAAGCCTATTTGGAAAATTTTTATAATAAAACTTCCTGTGACATGCTCTGTTATGACATATATTATCAAATGAACCCCAACAAGGAATATTGGGACACTTATTTTGCCAACTTAAACTACTATAACAAGGTGGCCAAGGCTCATAATATTCCTTGGTGGACCACCCTTCTCTCAGTGGGACATTTTAGGTATCAATGTCCCACCATTGATGATTTTAGGTGGCAGATTAATTCAGCTGTGGCTCATGGTGCCAAGGGGCTTTTGTGGTTTTATATTTATCAGAGGTGGATTGATACCAATTACAGATATGCTCCCATAAATGAGTTTGAAGAAAAAACTCTAACCTATGAACAGCTTTCTTATGAAATACGAAGATTTCGACGTCAGTTTGAAGGGGTTATTGAGAAACTTGATATGAAAAAAGTTTTTCATGTTGGGAAGAGCTACGGAAACACACCTCTCTTTACTGCTACTGATTTTGTTATAAATGTATATGGTGAGAATAAAACCGACGCCATAGTGACTTTTTATGATAAGGGTTATGTGGGTGTTGTTAATAACGATAACAGAAAAAGCGATAAATTCTTTATAGAGTTTGGAGATAATGTGAAAAAGGTTTTGAGGGTGGGAGATTTTGCCAAAGAGATAGAGGTATACCCTAACAAAAAACCATATTATGATATAATTTCAAATAGGCCAACTCTGTCTATGTGGCTCTCTCCCGGCGGAATGGAAATATATAAGATAATCAGGGAAGGGGAAAAATGAAAAATATAAAAGAGTGTGTTTCAATTATAATAATTTGTTTTGTTTTGGGCTTCATTGTTTTGCCGGTCTTTTCCGTGTCAAGGCTTTTGGCGGAGAAGGAGCTGTGTCTTAACAGGCTTATGCAAGTAGGCAACGCTTTGGCTCTTTATACAAATGATTACAACGGTTACTATCCTTTAGGGAGAAGTCACACCTCAGGCACTTGGCAACAGGTTTTAACCCCTTATGTTGAAGCGGGAGAAGTGTTTTTTTGCCCTTCTTCCGACAGGCAACCTGACTATTCCTTGAGCGTAAACGATAATATTATAAAAATAGGTTTGAATCACAATTATTCCGCGAACTTCGCCATATTAGGCGATTTTAACGATGATATTACCATAAAGAATTATCCCGCAAGACGATTTGCAGACCTTAAAAACCCACAAGATTTAATTGCGATTTTAGACGGTTCTATGTATATTTTTGAGCCGAAACTGGGGTTGGTGACGAGCAAAGCTATGTATCTTCCGGGAATGGGCCTTGCGGGTGTGACCTGCTCCTTTGATGACGAATTTTCAAAAAGTGATTTCTATAAGGGAAGACATGATCAGGGGGTGAATATACTCTTTGCTGATGCTCACTCCGGATTTATGAAATCACGAGATGTTTATAATATGATTAAGGACGGAGAGGGCTTTTTGCCATAGAGGTGTTATTATGAAATATTTATTTGTTTTATTATTTTTATTATTATCTGTAACGATTTTTGCTAATACAAACATAAACTATTTGTCACAGGAGCCTGCTCTTGACGGCAGAGATTTTAAAGGTGCTTCTAAAGTATGGGGCTTTTTGGACGGAAAAAACAAATTATACCCAAATCTCTGTGAAGTTCAAATGGGTTGGACAGAGAGAGGGGTATATTTTAATTTTATAACAGAGCAAAACAAACTTATGACCAATATGGACGCCTCATATTCCTATCGTGACGCCATAGTTTCTGCCGATGACTCTGTGGAAATTTTCCTTATGCCAAAGGACCAATACTACCAGTTTGTCACCAATTCTCTTAGAGCAAGGTATGATGCGGAAGGCTCAAACTCCGGTTGGAATTGTGATTGGCAAACCTATTCAATGCAAGATGGGTCCAAATGGATTTGTCAAGTCTTCATTCCTTTCGGTGACAATTTGCCAAAGCCTAAGGAGGGGGACACTTGGAAATTTAACATTTGCAGAAATTTCAAATACCCTATGGTGTGGGCGGCTTACGCTCCCGTGGGTGGCTCATATCATAACAAAGAGGCTTTTGACACTCTCCTTTTCACCAAAAACGCCCCCATTTCCGTGAATAATATGAATCTAACCAAAACCACCAAATCAACAATAGATATAAGTGCAGAAAAATATCTCATTTTTGAGTGGACAATTAAAAACAGCGAAGGGGTAGGTTTGGGAAGCGGAAAAGAAATTCTTAAATCCGGGGAAAACCATATTGAAATGACCACTCCGGTGCCTCCTTCTATGGGAAGGGATAATATTTTTGAATATTCTCTTTCTAACGGGACAAATACTGCTTTAAAAAGAGAGATAACTTTTGTTCCCGAAGACGACATAAGCGTGGATGTGAGTCCCAACCAAAGTGAGCGAGTGGTGGCAGTAAATATAAAATCTTCTTTAAACAACGCCGAAATCTGTGGAGTAATTGTAGGGGGCGAGGAGTTTCAGGCAAGTTTGGAAAACAGTCTTTCCACGGTTTATGTGCCTATGGTATTTATGAAAGACGGAAGCAACAAACTGACCTGCAATCTCTATGACGAAAACGATAAAATCATTGCAACAAAAGAGGTTAACCTTCAAATAAGTGAAAATCCTATATGGGCAGATAACAAATTGGGAGAGGACGAAACCGTTCCGGCTCCTTGGACTCCCATTGTTTTTGAAAACAATAAAATAGGGGTTTGGGGAAGAGAATATGATTTTGGAGACGCTCTTTTTCCAAAATCCATAATTTCTCAAGGTAAAGAGCTTTTGGCAGGACCTATTGATTTTGAAACTATAATAGACGGTAAAATAATAAATTGGGAAAACGGTTTAGACAGAGAGGAAAAATTAAAGCAAACCGACGGAACACTTATTTTTGAAAAAGAAGAAGTATTTTCGGAACTGCTCATGTCTTGTAAAACCACTTGTGATTTTGACGGTCTGTTGAAATTTGATGTCATTATTCAGCCCACGAAAAAAGGCTCTTTGGATAAACTTGTTTTAAAAATACCTCTGTCAAAAGATATTGCCAAATTACATGATAACTATGCCTATACTTTCGGTGGCGGTCCCGGGTTTATTATGCCCACGGAAGAGTATATGATGGGGAAACTTAATCTGCCTTTCAGCTCTCCTTTCTTGCCTGTCTTATGGATAGGAGATCCGGACAGAGGCTTGGCTTTCCTGTGTGAAGGTATGGAAAATTGGAATTTGTCCGATACTCAGAATGCCATTACAATTACAGATACGGGAAAGGAAGCCCTTTTGTGTGTCAATGTTATTGATACAAAAACAGAGATAAGCAAAGATAAGCCATTGACTTTGACTTTCGGATTAAATATAACACCTTCAAAGCCACAGCCTCGCCCTTCCGATTGGATGACCTTTAGACCTGTCACAACAGTAGGTCACAGACTTCACTTTACCTGTTGGGGAGGCTCTACTCGTTGGCAAGGTTTTCCCGTAATCGGAAACCATTCCTTAAAGAGCGGAGATCCGGGAGAATTTGACGATAAAGGCTTTATAGAAGGATTAAAAGAGTTAAGGAGCAGAGGCTTGACCTTGCCTACATATTTAACCCCCAGTGCTTTGGTGACGGATATTCCCGATTTTGTATATTACAGAGATGAATGGAAATCTGTCCCTGAGATTATAACGGGAACTGACTCCGGACAGGAAATAATGATAACCTGTGTAAAGGACAAAAAATTACAGGACTTTTTCCTATATTATCTCAATGACTTTATGAATAAATATGATGTAGACGGCATTTATATGGACTTTTCACACCTGCAAAGATGTGCCAACGAAAAACACGGTTGCGGATATGAGAAGGAGGGGAAGCGAGAGCCTGCTTGGCCTATTTTCGCCTATCACGAAATGCATAAGAGAATATATAAAGTTATGGCAAAGTGTAAGCCAAACTCTCCCATAAGAGTTATAGGACATTGCAGCGGCGGTAAAAATCTTCCTCATGTAAACTTTTGGGATATGACCGTTGACGGAGAATATCTCAATGTGGATATAATGGGGCCTAAGTATAAAGGGGATTATACGGCGTTTTATGATATGGATAGGTTTGTGACGGAGTATAATTTAAACGGTTGGGGCACCATTCCTCTCTTTGATGCATATAACAAAACTCCGGAAGGGACTCGAACAGCACATGCCTATGCTATCCAGACAGGGGCAATACCTTGGTCTTGGCTTCACTATCAAACTCAGGCTGAGATATGGAGAGAATTGGATGAGTTTGGAGTGGACAGAATAACAGAATTTTTGCCCTATTGGAATAACAAAGGGGTGGTTAATTATGAAAAAGACGATAAAATCTATGTTGCCACATACAGAAATGAGGGCAAAACTCTCTTTGCCGTTACTAATTTAGATGGGAAAGACAGAGATGTTCATCTCACTTTTGATAAGGATTATTTGGGACTTACAGGGGAGTTTAAGGTTGTAGACCTTGGGACAAAAGAAATAATCGGAACTTCAGATGATCTCTCCGTGAAGGTAAAGGCAAAAGACTTCGTGCTGTTAATGGTAGAATGATAAATTAAATTTTCATTTTGCATTTTTCATTTTTTTGTGTGATTTGTTATTTGAAATAATTTAGATTTGTATTTATAAATAAAATATAGTATAATAATATTGGAAAAATATAAAAATATGGTATATAATGTTTGGGTTTCATAATCATACTTATTATTGTGAACACGCTGTAAATACTCCTGCCGAGATAATTGAAGAAGCTATAAAAAGGGGCTTTTCCTCTATCGGTATTTCCGAACATTTCGGAAAACTTGAGACCGGTGAATTTATCACCCCCGGACATTCCATGACAGACCCTGTAGCTTATTTCAAGGAGTGTGCCCGAGCAAAAGATATATACCAAGATAAAATAGATATTCTTATTGGGGTTGAAATGGACTATGGTCCTTACAATCCTTCTTTGCTCTATAAAGAGATTTTGGAATTTAACCCTGATTATATTTTGGGCTCTGTTCATTTGTGCGAGGGCTTTTTTTACTCTCGTCCTAATGATTACAATGACACAAATATAGAAAAAAAGATTAAAATATATTTAAATAAGATTCTTGAGATGGTGGAAAGCGGTTTTGTGAACTGTTTAGACCATTTCGATTTATATAAAAAATTTGTTGTTTTGCCCCATGAGAGTATATATTATCCTTATTATGAAAAAATAGCCAAAGCCTTGAAAGAGAGAGATGTGGCTTTTGAGTTTAACACCCATTTTTATGAAGGGGCGGGAGTCTATATCCCGGACCCCAATCTCTATATGCTCACATTGGTTCGGGATTATGATATTCCCGTCATTGTGTCCTCAGACTCTCATAAAAAAGAAGACCTATCTTACAATTTTGAGAAGGCATTTGAAATACTCAAAGATGTGGGCATAAAAACCACATGCAGATTTAATGATAGAAAAGTAATAAAAGAACCTTTTGTAATTGGTGAAATATGAAATTTGAAGACTATATAGTTCCCGGAGCGGATATGGGACCGGAAAATCCTTATCCCGTTTTTCGAAAATTGGAATTTAACCATGAATACGACTGTGACGCCTTAAATGTGCCACTTGACGAAAGAGACACCTTAGGCTTTGCCACAGGCTTTAGAGTTTTGCCATACAGAATGCAGGATAGATATAACTCTTCCCGTGAGCCTAAAAAGTTCTTCTCCGCTGTTTTGGAAAACAAATATTTAAAGGTTCGTATTCTTCCGGAACTTGGGGGCATGGTTTCAAGCATACTTTGGAAGCCCTTGAAGAGAGATTTAATATACGAAAACCCTGTTTTTCAACCTCGTCATTTGGCCTTAAGAGACGCTTGGGTTTCCGGAGGAATTGAATTTAATACAGCCCAATTGGGTCACCATTACTTAACCTGTTCTCCCGTCAATATGGCACTTGTTAAAGACGGAGATGAGGAATTTATTCGTATTTTTGCTTGGGAGAGAGTAAAGGCATTCCCCTATATGGTTGATATGCACTTGCCAAAGGATTCTCCTTTCTTTTATATTCACGTTCGTGTTATTAACCCTCATAATTATATGATTCCCATGTATTGGTGGACTAACATAGGATGTGAAGAATATCCCGACGGAAGAGTTATTGCACCCTGTGATGAAACTTATGAAACCCACGGATCCGGTTTGAGATTTGTGAATTGTCCTATTATTGAAGGTGTGGATAAATCCTATGTTTCTCGTCAAAGAAACGCCTACGATCTTTTTTTCCACATTCCTCCCGAAAGAAGAAAATGGGAAGTTTTGGTGGATAAATACGGAAAAGGTATACTTCATGTTGCCACAGATATGCTAAAATCCACAAAAGTTTTCGCTTGGGGAAACAACCCCGGGTCACTTCATTGGAGTGAGTATTTATCCAAAGACGGTTATAAACCTTTCCAAGAAATCCAATTTGGTGTGGCTCCCACTCAAATGCACAGTGAAAAAATGCCTCCCAAAACAATTTGGGAATGGACAGAAGCCATATCCTACTTTAAAGGAGACAGAAAAATCCTTCACGGTGACTGGGTGGAGGCATATACCTACGGAACGGAAAAAGTGGATGCTATGCTTTCTCGAGAAACCCTGGATGAAATGGATAAAAAATATTCTAAAGCTGCTGAAATTAAGCCGGAGAAATTGGTCTTTCGAGGCCTTGGTTGGGGTGCTTTGGAAAAAGAATTGCGTGAAGTGGTGGATTTTGACAATCCTCCTATGCCTATTCCTTCATATCTGCCCTTTGATAAGGCCGGATTGAGGGAAGATCAGAAAATGTGGGTAGATTTGCTCTTTACAGGTATTTTTAACGAAAGAGATATTTATGACGACCCGGGTCAATATATGATAGGTCCCGAATGGGAACAGCTCTTAGAAGAAAGTATTAATGAGCATTTGAGCAATAACTGGTTCGCTTGGTTCCATTTGGGAGTCATGAAGAGAGAAAAGGTTTCTCCGGAAGGAAGCCCCTATTCCGTTTGTTTGGAAGAGGCAGAAGAATGTATGAAAAAATCCTTAGAGTGTAAAGAAAACCCATACGCTCTTTATTCTTTATATAGGATTTATGTAGATAAAGGTGATAAAAAAGTCGCCGAAGAATATCTTATGAAAGCTCTTAAAGTAGCCATAGCAGGTAAAAATGCCGAAATAGACCATGCATCTTATATTGCTCCTCCCCTAATGGCTAAATTATTAGAAGAAAAGAGATTTGATGAAGAATATAAAATATATAAATCCCTTCCGAAACGAACCAAAGAATCTGAAAGAGTTCGCCTTCAATGGGGATATTTGGCTTTTGAATTGGGAAAACAACGAGAAGTAAAAAAAGTATTGGAAACTCCTTTTGATAATATAGCTGAAGGTGAGGTATCCGTCACCGGTTTGTGGTATAAATATTATTCTAAAAAAGTCGCCAAAAGACGTGGAATAGAGTGGACGGAAGAGTTTTTGGAAGAGATTAAGAATACAGTGGCTCCTCCACATGATTTGGATTTTAGAATGTATGTGGGGGATGGGGTTTATGTGCCTCCAACTGAAAGGTGAAGAATATGGAAAATGTAAAGCTATCCTCTGATGTAAAATATCTTGTTGACAGATATCTAAAAGACGATGTAAAAAGAAATAACTGGCGTTTCGGGATGCTACCCGAGAAGGATTTGGCATCTGCCAAGGCTTGGTTAGATTCAGGTAAGGATTTGTCTTGGCAAGAGTGGAAAGGACTTTTGTGTAAGGTTGGTCTTTCTGCCATGCCCATAGATGTTGACGAAAAGGAATTAATCGTAGGTTGTCCCCTTTTCCGTTCCCCTTCGGAAGAAGAGAAAAGTGAACTTGAGAAAATAGAAAAAGAAAGTCCGATACCTCCCTTCCCCGGGGGAGATCCGGGGCATATTCATCCGGATTTTAATAAGATTTTTAAACTGGGCTTGAATGGATTTGATAAACTGGTTAAATCATACATTAAACCTGATTTAGATAAGGAAAAGAGAGAGTTTTATAACTCTTGTCTCAATGCTCTTGCGGGGGTTCGGGAATATATTTTAAATACTGCCAAAGCTTGTGAAGCAAAAGGTATGTCGGATATGGCAAGTATGTGTAAAAGACTTGCCGCAGAGCCTCCTGCCACTTTCCACGAGGCTGTTCAACTGATGTTCTTTATTATCGTCACACTTTGGTTTGGAGAAGGACATACCCTAACCAACCCGGGACGTATGGACCAAACTCTCATCTCTTTCTATAAAAATGACATTAAAGCGGGAATTTTGACAGAGCAGAAAGCTTTTGATATTATCTGTAATCTATACATCCAACTAAATAATATTTGTGAAGCCGGTCTTGCCATTTCAGTTATAGTGGGGGGACGTGACAAAGATTTAAATATTATTACCAACGATTTAACATATTTATGTGTGGAAGCACGAATACAGACTTCTCTCGTATATCCCACCGTGGGAATAGCTTGGTCAGAGGGTATGAGCGACGACCTTATGCTCTATGCAGCCAAGTCTATGGTGAAAGGTGTGGGGTGTCCCGCTGTCTTTAACGATCATATAATATCCCTTGCTCTTCAAGAAGCGGGAGTGTCCAAAGAAGACAGTTTATATTGGATGAACTCTACTTGTGTGGAACTTAAACCTGTGGCTTGCTCTAACATTTGGGTTGCCTCTCCTTATTTTAACTGTTCTCAAAAACTTTTGGATGTTATGAAAGACATTGAAGAGGGTAAATCCAAAGCGGAAAACTTGGATGAATTAAATGACCTTCTTGACGCTAAACTTCGGGAAGATGTATCTCTCGCCGCAAAAGAAAATGACAGGATTTGGGAAGAGAGAAAGGTTAAAGGAAGATTTCCCCTTTTGTCCTGTTTTATAGACGATTGTTTGGAAAAGGGGCTTGATTATGATAACGGCGGTGCCAGATATAATTGGGTTGAAAACTCCTTTGTGGGACTTGCCAATATCAGTGACGCTCTTTATGTTATAGACAGACTCGTTTTCAAAGAAAAGAGATATACCTTTGCCGAAATTAATCATATTTTAGAGAAAAACTTTGGTGGCTATGAAGAATTTCTTGCCGAAGTTAAATCTATGCCAAAATACGGAAACGATCTTGACGAAGTTGACCAAATAGCAAAACATTGGTTTACAAGAGTGGGTGAAATCTCTCGTTCTTATAAGATAGGCGGTCATCCCTACGAACCCGGCACTTTCTGTTGGATTCAGCATGAGTGGTTGGGAAGGCTGACGGGAGCCACCATTGATGGAAGAATGGCGGGAAGTGCCTTTGCTGACGGATCCGGCTCCGCACAGGGAAGAGATGTCCACGGACCTACCAGCTCTATTCTTTCCACTACCAAGTGGGAACACAAGGTTATGGTTGGTGGAATGGTTCAAAATATAAGGTTTAATAAATCCACTTTCCAAAGAGAAGCCGATTATAAAGCCCTGAAAGATTTGGTTTTAACATATATGAGAAGAGGCGGATTTGAAATTCAGGTCAATATGACAAGTAAAGAAGAACTTCTTGATGCTCAAATCCACCCGGAAAATTACAGAAATTTGGTTGTTCGTGTGGCAGGCTACAGTGATTACTTTACTCACCTTAATCCCAACATGCAAGCAGAAGTTATTTCACGAACAGAACACTGTTTTTGATTTTTAGCACTCTAAGGAGTGCTTTTTTATAAGTTATACTCGGGTTGTTGGTTTAGATTATTAGGCTTCTATCGTAAAATTCGCATATTTGCAAATTTTACTCCTGACCACCCACCACAATGGCTTACGCCTTGTGGTCCCCCCTCCTTGAAAGGAATTTGCGAAAGCAAATTCAGTTCAAGGATGGTGAATCTTTTAACAGGATTAAATAAATGTTTGAGTTACACATACACACCACTTTTTCCGATGGGCATAATACGCCCGAAGAGGTTATTGAGAAAGCTATTGAGCTTAATTATTCAACTATTGGTATTTCTGACCATATAACTGCTGACGGCTCCGGTATTCCGGACACGGATCACTGTTTGGGCTTTGATGATTTTGAAAATTATTTTAAAACTATAAGAGACTTAAAAGAAAAGTATAAAGACAAAATTAATGTTCTTGTATCCGGAGAATTGGATTATAAAGCTGAGGGATATATGTCAGTTTATAATGAATTTGTAAAATATAAACCGGATTATATTCTCACTTCCGTTCACAGTATTAACCAAACACAAAATGTTTGGTCTGTGGCTGACAAACCACAGGTTTGGGAAGCTTTTGCTTATGAATTTGTTAAATTGGATATAGATCTGGTAAACACAGGCACTCTTGATATTTTGGGACATTTTGATATTTTTAAGGAGCATGCCACAGTTAATGAAGAGAAATTATATCCCCTTTATGATGAATTGGCAGAGGCTCTTTACAAACACAATGTGGCACTTGAGCTCAATACAATGAATGCTCTCGGTCCTTGCTATGTTTTTAATTCATACTTATTTGAGAAGTGTAAAGATTATAACATTCCCGTAGTTGTGGCAAGTGATGCTCACATGATAAGCCAATTGCATCTTAATTTTGATGATGCTTTTGATAGAATTAAGAAAGGTGGATATCCGTTGCCGCCTAAAGGTTTTATAGAAAAATTTAAGAAACAGTAAAAAAATATAAAAAAATGAGCCGAAAGGCTCATTTTTATTTGTTTTTAGATAAAAGGTAAATCTACATTCTGTCATACAAACTGTCGTCGGCGGATAGGGTTGCCAGTTCGGGTTGTTGTGGGTCTTGGTTGTAGCCCGGGTTCTTTACAGCTTCTGCGTGACCGTCGGCAAAACCAACATTGGCATTTCCGTTGTGAAGGAAGAAGGTTTTGGTGGCAGTTGAATACATTGCTGATGGTTCGTAAAGAACGTTGGAACCGTAAACATCGTTTCCGCTTCTGAAACCTGCGTCAGAGAAAAGCACTGTTTGGGCGGGGGATTTGATACGAGCGAGTTTTGCAGGTGCCGGATCCCAACCGTCATAAGTTGCGTTTTCGTGTCCGCCTATCATACGGTTGTAGGCGTAACCTGTGTTGGGTCTGTCGTAGGAGTTGCCTTGTGGAAATGAGGGGCAACCGGAAATACGACCTTCTTTGATGTAGGGAGATAAGTAACCGCGAGAGTAATCAAACTCACCGGTGGCTCCCCATGTGTCGTCAAAACCATCCCACCAAGTTTGCCAAGTGAATATGTCATACACCGGGCAAGCGGTTTCGTGGTAGTCGTCGGCATACATTTGCCATGCCAGACAGAATTGTTTTACGTTGGACAAGCAAGATGCCTGTCGTGCCTTCTCACGAGCTGTGGCGAAGACCGGGAAGAGAATTGCGGCAAGAATAGCAATTATGGCTATTACAACCAGCAACTCAATTAATGTGAAGCCTTTTTTCATTTTTTTCCTCTTTTTTTAAGTTTTGTGGAAGGGTGCGAAGAGATTTTGGCTGAAATATCATTTGCACCCTTTTGTCATTGATTGCAGGTTGTAAAAAAAATAGTCCATGGATAAATATATCCAAAGACTACCGATTTTTGTCTTTTTTTTGCTCCTTGCGTCTCAATCCACGAAGACAGGGTCACAGCTTTTGCTGCCCGATGGCAAGGTCTCCCGACTTGCAGATTTTCCTACTTTTCCAACCTTCTCAAGGTATTAACCTCAATGGTAATTAGGAATTTCGTCCCTGCTCACGGTGGCGGGTCCGCTACGGATTTTCACCGTATTCCCTTTTCCAATCCATATACATTATATCATATTTTACCTCCTTTGTCAAGAAATTAAACTCTATTTTTTTGAAATTTTCATTTTTTTAAAAATATGTTATAATATATTTGCTAACTTAATTAATGCTCTTAAAGGGAGTATAGTTTTAAGTTTGTTGATGTTAGTCAGAAATCACATAGCTCACCAATCTTAGTGGTGCGAAGTGTCTTATGATTTGGAAAACAAGTGCAGAGCGTTCTAAAAATATTATATAGGTAAAAATAATGTCATCTTATGAAAATCAAATAAAAAAGTTTAATTCTTTGGCTGACACTTGGGATTTGATAAGAGAGCCGGAGGAAAAAGTTGAAAGAGTTGTCTGTCTCTCTGAAATCGGCAAGGGGATGAAGGTCCTTGATGTGGGTTGTGGCACGGGAATTATGGATAATGCTCTTATAAAATCCGTGGGAGAGGTAGGTTTTGTTAAAGCTATTGATATATCTGATGGAATGCTATCTGTTGCCAAAAGGAAATATAATTTTGATAACCTTGTTTTTGAAGAGGGAAATATTGAAACTTTTGATGAAGAAAGTGAAAGTTATGACGCTGTTATTTGCAATAATGTTTTTCCTCATTTTGTGAATGTGGACAGAGTTTTAAGAAATGTAAATCGTTTGTTAAAGGTAGGCGGAGTGTTTACGGTTTCTCACTTGAGCGGACGAGCGGCGGTAAATAAAATACACTCGGATACCGAATGTTTTAAAGAGGACAAAGTTCCTGAACCAAAGAAGTGGATAGAAATGTTTAAGCCATTCGGTTTTGAGAATGTTATGTCAATGGATGAAAAAGATTTTTATATAATAGTTATGAGAAAAGCGTAGCAATTAATGGATCTGTTTATTGATATAGATTTTTAATTTTCCATCCTTTTCCGTCCTTTAAATAATCACCCTCCTACGTAGTAGGGAGAAGATATTTATTTCATTTTAGGGGACAGTTTTAAGTCATTGTAATGTATAGATAATTTTTATTATGAAAAACTATAATAATAACTTGAATTTTGATACAGTTTTTGGTATAATTTAATTAGTAATAATAACGAGGGGTAAAATGAAAAAAAGTCAAATTGCGGCACAACTTTTTACTTGCTACAACTACATGCAAAATTATAAGGACATTGAGCTTGCTTGTAAAGAATTATCTAAAATAGGTTTCTCTGCGGTTCAGTTTTCCGGAGCTAACGAGAGTCTTGACTTCAATGATATTAAGATGATTTTTGATGATTACGACCTTGTTTGCGATTCAATTCATGCAGACAGCGGAGAAATTTTCAATGAGCCGGAAAAACTTATTGACAAGCTTAATAAGTTTGACGCCAAATATATAGTTTTCTCCTGTCCTGCTCCTGAGGATATGCTCCGAACGGAAAATCAAGCCAAAATTTTGGCTAACAAACTGGAAGCTTCCGGAAAAATCTTTGCCCGGGCCGGAAAGGTTTTGTGCTATCACAATCATAATCTTGAATTTTTTAGAGTGGGGGAAGGAGTGGCTCTCGATTGTATTTATAATTCTACAGATCCCAAATATTTACAGGCAGA
This sequence comes from Abditibacteriota bacterium, assembly GCA_017445025.1. GTDB lineage: Bacteria > Armatimonadota > UBA5829 > UBA5829 > UBA5829 > RGIG7931. The sequence continues at coordinate 35,876 of JAFSVJ010000002.1, forward strand.
GCCTGACACATATTGGATTGCCGCAGGAGGGCAAAGTCCTTCAGAATGGTGCGAGAAATTGAAAGGCAGAATGCCTTTGTTGCACTTAAAAGATTTTGGTATGGTTTACAGAGGTTGGGAAGGAATTCAGAGCATCATTACGGAAGTGGGAAACGGAAACATTAACTGGCAAAAAGTTATTAAAGCTGCGGAAGAGAGTGGCACCTTGTGGTATATAATTGAGCAAGACAGTTGGCCCGTAAGTCCCTTTGATTCTCTTAAACAATCCTTTGATTTTTTGTGTCAAAATTTCTGCGAAGAATAGGAGTGTTTTATGGAGATTTATGTTGAAAATATAAACCAATTAAGAGATGTTTTAAGCAAGGATTACAATGAGCCGGTGCAAATAATTTTAAAATCCGGTTTGTATGAGATTGAAGAGCCTGTAATTATCAGTAATAAAAATAATATAACTATTAAAGGTGAATCCGGGACGATTTTCTATGGCGGAAAGCACCTAAATTTTGAAAAGCACAGCGGTAATACTTATGTTGCCGATTTATCTGATATAAATATTCCCAAATTTCAAAACAGAGGTTGCGGTTTTGTGCCTCCCGAGTTTTCTTTAATGTTTTATGACGGGGAGACTCCTTTAACTATGTCCCGATATCCAAAGGATAGTTTCTATAATATAGAAAAAGTTGTTGCCGGTGGAACCTTAGAGGGGGAGCCTTCCGTTTTTGAATATGACGATCCGGAATTTGATAAATTTGAAGATGAGAAAAATTTGCTCCTTTTTGGGTATTTCCATTGGCTGTGGGCAGACGCCACGGTGAAAGCCTATGTTAACAAAGATAAAAAACAGGTTATTATAGACCCTCCTTATTTTTATTCTAATATATATAATTTATCTATGGTTCAAGGGCCTAAGTGTTATGCCCTAAACTTATTATCACAATTGTCTTCAGAGGGTGAATATTATTTGGATTATGGGAATAAGAAAGTTTATGTTTACTCTAAAAACTTACCTAATGTTGAAGCTACAGCCTTAAAAGGGAATATGTTTGTTTTTGAAAATTCTCATAAGATAACCATGGACAATATTATATTTGATATGGGACAAGGGCAGTGCATAAAATCTCTCGGTTGCAACTATCTGACTGTTAAAAACTGTGAAATTAAAAGATTTTCTGCCGACGCTATGGAAATTAAAGGCGGACATAAGTGTAGTTTTATTAATAATGATATTCACCATTTCGGAAGAAGCGGACTGGAAATTGAGGCCGGAGATTTTGAAACTCTAACAAGTTGTGATTTTATTGTAGAAAATAATAAAATCCATGATGTTGGAATTATAGACAGCACCTATACTCCTTGTATTCACTTTGTGGGTGTGGGGCTCACCATAAGAGGAAATGAATTATATAATGCTCCTTCTTCTGTTTTAAGGCTTGACGGAAACGACAGTTTGTTTGAATATAACGAAGTCCACGACGCTGTTACGGAATCCGACGACCAAGGCACCATTGATATGTTTTGCAATTCGGCATTTAGGGGAAATGAGTTCAGATACAACTTTTTCCACGACAATGGTGTCAGTGCATCTAAGATAGTAACGGGTTGCAGCGGTATAAGGTTTGACGATATTATTTCCGGTCAAAGAGTTTATAAAAATGTTTTCGTTAATTCTTCTAAGGGACATTTCGGTGCCGTTCAAATCAATTCCGGTCGTGACAATGTAATCAAGGAAAATCTTATTATGAATGGTACAAGTGCATTCAGCGGTGGATTTTTCTACGGAAATATGGCTTGGTCAAAGGAATATGATAACGCAAAGCCTCCTTATTCCGCCTTGTATTTGGAAAGATATCCGGAGCTTAAAAACTGTTATGACGAGAAGTGGGAAGTTAAGAAAGACGGATATAATATTTACGGAGACAATGTAATAGTAAATTGTGATATGGTTGTAAGTGATAAGTGTTACAGCGATTGCGAGAGGGAAAATTGCCCTGATATGCATAAGGATGAAATTGTGATAAATGAAGAAATTTCTCTTTCAGAAGCTCTTTCCAAAATAGACTTCCCCAAAGAATTTATCGAAAAATTCTTTTGTGACTTATAAAATTATATTAAAATTAATAAAAACCAACTCTAACCCCTTGACAAAAGGGGTTTTTTTGTGGTATAATAATAAAGTCACACTCAGTGATATACCATAAAATCTTCTTTAAACCCTAAGATTTTTCTAAAAATCAAAAAAAACAAAAAATTTTTTAATTTTTTTGCAAAAAAAGGGTTTAAGGGCTTGACAAAGCCTATGCGTTTGTGGTATAATAATAAAGGTCACACTCTGTGATTTTAAAAGATTTTAACTAAAAAGCAATAAGAAATCAGCTTAAAATCAGTGTTAAAAATCTTAATGTTCTTTGAAATTTGAATAGTGTAAGTGTGGAAATG
>JAFSVJ010000003.1 GCA_017445025.1 Abditibacteriota bacterium
AATAAAAATATAAATAAAAAATAATTTATTGTTAGAAACACACAGTAAGTATATACTTACGCAACATGGAGAATCTTATGAGCGACACAGTGGATAATAGTATCCGGGACGACAACATTACAATGGACCAAGTTATGGCCGACATGGACAACGCACAGGAAATTTACCAAGGCAAAATTGTCGAAGGAACAGTTGTTAAAATCGACAAAGATGGCGTAATGGTTGACATCGGTGGAAAATCCGAAGCCAAAATTCCTGTAGATCAACTTTCAGCAAAAGAAGCTGAAAACTTAGAAGAAGCCTTTAAAATCGGAGACGAAGTTAAAGCAAGAGTTATTCAAGCAGGTAGCAAAGACGGAATTATTCTGTCTAAAAAATCTATTGATTACGAACTTCGTTGGGACGAAATTCAAAAGCTTTACGAAGAAAAGCAAATCGTTTCTGCTGTTGTAAAGGAAGTCAACAAAGGTGGTTTGAAAGTAGATCTCTTAGGCCACACAGCATTCTGTCCAAACTCTCAAGTTTGGGGCAAGCCCGACAAGAAAAAATACAACATTAACGGAAGAGAAGTGGAAGTAGCTTCCTACGACAAGTTTGTGGGCGAAACTTTAGAATTTGAGATTAAAGATATTGACAAAAATAAACACAATATCATTCTTTCCAACAGAGATGTTGTCAGAAAACAAAAAGAAAAAGAGAGAAAAGCTTTCTGGAAAGGCATTTATGAAGGTCAAACAAGAACCGGTGTGGTTAAATCCTTAACCAATTTCGGTGCATTTGTCAGCTTAGACAAAAACTATGACGGTTTACTTCACATAAGCGAAATGAGTTGGAACAAAATCAACTCTCCAAAAGAAGTCTTAAGTGTTGGTGACGAAATTCAGGTTTATGTTAAAAGTGCAGACCAAAAACAAAACAAAATCTCTCTCAGTCTTAAAGAAATCCTTCCGGATCCTTGGAATGACATTCCCGAAAAATACCCTGTTGACTCAGTGTTTGAAGGTAAAATTACAAGAGTTGCTCAAAAAGCAGCCTTTGTTGATCTTGGTAATGGTGTTGAAGGTATTATCCCCATCAGTGAAATGTCTGTAAACAGAATTAACGTTTGTGGTGATATGGTTAAACCCGGTGATACAGTGACTGTTAAAGTTATATACGTATCTAACGAGGAAAGAAAAGTGACTTTATCAATGAAACAAATTGAACTTGCTAAAATAGAAAAAGAAGAAGAAGCCGCTTACGAAGAATACCAAAAAGAACAAGAATCCACATCTTCCTTTAACATTGGTGAATACTTTGGTGATGAACTGAAGAGTGATGCAGAAAACAACTCTGCCGAATAATATTCAGATAAAAATAAAGTCCCCTATTTGGGGACTTTTTTAATAAAAAATGCAAAATCAGTCCCCCTTATCTCACAAGTGAGTGAATGCTAAAGGAGAGATTTGCTTTACAGATTCCCTTTCCACAAAAAGTGGTTGTAAATTATCTAAATTATCTTTATATATAACACTTCTTGCCAGTTGAACTCCCACATCAAAATACGGCATTTTAATTGTTGTTAACCCCGGCAATGTATACTCCGCAATTGTAAAATCACCCATTCCTATAATAGAGATGTCATTAGGACAGGACATACCCAAATCATTAAGGCCTTTTATCATTCTCATAGCAACATTATCATCACCGGCTATTACAGCAGTTATATCTTTATTCTTAACAATTTCTTTTATTGCTTCTCTTCCCAATTTACTCTCAAAATTTATAATCTCCATTTCAAAAGGCACAAGATTATACTTTTCACAGAAATTCCTATAACCTGTTATTATTGTGTTCACCCAATCTGCTTTTATGGGAACATAATTAAAAGCAATATGTCTGTGTCCCTGTTTATATAAATATTCTGTTTGAAGAGAAATAACCTTTGCAAAATCTATATAAGCAGACCTGTTTTCTTCCATTTTACTTACTAAGGGAATATCTTTGATTATCTTTTTTATTTGGTCGTTAATATATTTTTCAGGAATAAAAGAAATAAAAGTATTAATTTTCTTATCTTTAATATCTTTTAACAATTTGGTTTTGTCAACCTTAAAATCAACTCCCACAAATTCTAAGGAATAATCATATTTGTCAAATACAGATTGTATTCCCATAATATGATTGGCGTTCATAGGGTGAGATATGTCCAAATAACCGTTAATATAGAGTATTCCCACTATCATTTTAGGCAATTTTGGAATATAGTCCTGTGCCACATATACACCCTTTCTCGGTTTTTTTTCTAATATCTTTTCTTCTACTAATGAGTTAAGTGTGCTTCTTATGGTATCTCTTGCAACATTAAAATATTCACTCATTATTCGTTCGGAAGGTATTTTTTCTCCCGGCTTATGATTTCCGGTTTTTATAACAAGTTTAATATTATTTGCAAGTTGAGTATAGAAAGGCATTGCACCTTCACTATAATCCATTTCATTTTTAAATTTAAGATTTTATCTTCAAGAGTCATAGTTTTCTGATTTATGCTTTATTTTAAGGGTTCCCCATACATTTCTCCCCACAGGGGAGGAGCAACCCAAGAATGATTATCACTTGGAACACCTATGTAGTGACCTGTGTGCTGATAAATATCGTTTAATTCTCTCATTAAGATTTTGGCATCTTCTGACCAAGGAGCTTTGTGACACTTATTAATATAAAGCTCAAGATATTTATCCGGGTTCTCAGGACATAAGCTTTTAGGAAAAGTAACCATAGCCTCACCATAATGTGCCCTTAATTTTTCCAAATCAACCTTATATCCCAATTCAGTCATTGCATATATATAACTTTCTGTAATCTTAGGTATTGAATTATGACATGTTCCGTCCCAATCAAAAAAAATAACTTTTAACATATCCCTACTTTCCTTTTAACCTTTTACATATCTCAATTACTTCTTCCCAAGTATCAGCTACATAGTCCGGTTTTTCTGCCTCTATTTCATCTCTATGCAATGCTCCCCAAGTGACACCTATAACAGGCACTCCCGCACCTTTAGATGCCTTTATATCATGAGCACTATCCCCCACATAAACAGCCTCATTAGGCTTTATCTTATAATATTCAAGACCTTTTAATACAGATTCCGGGTGAGGTTTTGAATGTTTGACATCATCACCACAAATCATATGATCAAATATACCCGGTATACCCATTTCTGCCATACAATTAACAGCAGAATTATGAGTTTTACTGGTGACGAGAGAAATAATTAATATCTCCTTAATGGCTTTCAATGCTTCTTTTGTGCCGGGGAACAAAGGACCTTCCACAAGTTTTTTATAACAATCGTGATATACATCTACAAATTCTTTAACGTTTTGAGGATAAACCAACTGACCTTGAACAACTGTTGGAATGCCTATATAATGTCTAAACTCTTCCCATTCACAAGATAAACCAAGAATATCTTTAGTTTCTAAATATGCAACTCTAATGTTATTTAATGAATTGTGACATGTTCCATCCCAGTCAAATAAAACAACTTTCAGCATCATTCCTTCCTCTTTTTCCACCTATCATGAACCCACAACCAAGAAGTTGGATATTTTCTTATCATTTTTTCTAACACATCGTTAACTATTTGAGTTAAAGCCTCAATATCCTTATCCTTATCACCTGTTGGCTCAAATTTAATTTCAGGCTCCATTTCAAGTTTATATTTTCCTAAATCTTCTCTTATAACACAAGCTGGCAGCATTGGGGCGCCGGTTTTAAGAGATATAACAGCCGGACCTATTGCGGTTTTAGCAGGCATACCAAAAAACTTAACCCATATACCATCATCGTTATTTTGATCCGGTAATATTCCGATTAACTCATTTTTACGCAAAGCCTTTACAATACCCAATACAGGTCTGTCTTTACTATACACAGAATATCCACCATTGTTTCTGATCTTATTGGTGACTGTGGTTATTCCTGTATGGTCACTGTCTCTTGCTATAACACTAAGTGATAAACCATCACAACACAATCTTCTTGCCAAAAGCTCCCAATTACCCATATGAGCTGTTAAAATAATAGCTCCCCTATTTTTGCTTAAGGCCTCATCTAAATACTCCTGATGCTCAAAAGAAATCATTTCTTTAACTTCATCTTTTGATTTATGGTCTATAGCAAAAAACATATAATATTCCACAACAAAATTATAGAGCATTTCTTTGACCATTTCTGTCACTTCCTTGTCAGAATACAAATCTCCAAAAGCTCTTTTAATATTGTTTTTAGCTATATTCATTCTCCTTTTATCAATCATATAATAAAATCTTGACAAAAACTTAGCTCGCCTATGAATTTGAGCATAAGTCATAGTCTTTCCTCTATTATAATTGTGTTTGAAAAAAGCAGAACCTAATTTGTCAATACCTTTTTTAATCGCGGAATCGCCCATTTTTCTTTACAATAAATAAGCTCCTATAAAAGGAGCTTAAAACAAAATCTTTAATTAATTATTCAAATTTTTTCCAAATTAAAGTTGCATTTTGTCCACCAAAGCCAAAAGAGTTTTTCATAGCAATCTTTACATTTTTCTCTCTGGCTACATTAGGACATACATCCAACCTACATTCAGGGTCTTGATTAAATACATTTCTTGTTGGGTGAATAATACCTGTTTGAAGTGTCTTTATACATGCAACACTTTCAACAGCACCGGCTGCACCAAGCAAATGACCTATCATAGACTTCGTAGAAGAAACCACTATGTTCTTTGCATGGTCTCCCAATGCCATTTCTATAGCTCTTGCTTCCTCTTTATCACCTACAGGTGTGGAAGTTCCGTGAGAGTTTACATAATCCACATCTTCCGGATTTATTTTTGCACACTTTAAAGCAGCTCGCATACACCTTGAAGCACCTTCACAAGTTAATGCTACCATATCATGAGCATCACAAGATGCACCATAACCTAAAAGCTCTGCATAAATCTTGGCACCACGTTTTTTGGCTTGTTCATATTCTTCCAACAATAATACTCCGGAGCCTTCACCCATGACAAAACCGTCACGATCAATATCATAAGGACGAGATGCATGTTCCGGGTCGTCATTTCTAAAAGAAAAAGCCTTCATACTACTGAAACCGGCACATGAGAGAGGCCTTATGGCTGCTTCCGCACCACCACAGATCATGGCATCGGCATCTCCTCTTCTGATTATCTGAAAACTTTCACCGATAGAATTGGTGCTTGTGGCACAAGCTGTCACCAACCCCATACTTGGACCTTTTGCTCCGGTTAAAATGGCAGTCATACCACTTGCCATATTAGAGATTAACATAGGAACAAAGAAAGGACTAACTCTACGAGGGCCCCGAGTGTCTAAAACTCTTGTTTGATTTTCCCAAGTTTCAACACCACCTATACCCGAACCTATTAGAGTTCCTACACGAGGTGCTATATCTTCTGTTAATTCAAGACCGGAATCCTTAACACAATTAAGAGCCGCACTGGTTGCATACTTAACAAACAAGTCCATTTTCTTTGATATTTTAGGCTCTAAATAGTCATCTTCATTAAAATCGTGAATTTCAGAAGCTATTTGACAAGCATGTTCGCTGGGGTCAAACTTTGTTATCCTACAAATAGAATTTCTGCCGTTTACCAAATTGTCCCATAATACATCAACACTTTGGCCTAAAGGTGTAATAACACCAATACCTGTGACGACAACTCTTCTCTCTTCCATATAAATCTCCTTAGAGCTACTGTAAATGAAGGCAGAACTGTCACAAATGACAATTCTACCTATAAAAAGCAATTAAATCTTGCTTTCAATATACTTTACAGCATCCCCTACAGTTTTAATCTTTTCAGAGTCTTCTTCAGGAATTTGAATGTCAAATTCGTCTTCAAAACCAATTACCAAGTCAACAACGTCAAGAGAATCTGCACCAAGATCGTCTATAAAATTAGCTTCGGAATTAATCTCACTTGGGTCTACCTTTAATTTGTCAACTACAACGTTTTTTACTCTTTCGAGAATATCTGCCATTTTTTAAATTCCTCCATGAATTTAATTAATTTTCTTTTTAGGAATATATTTTAAAAGCATACTGCTTTAAAAACCATCTTTACATTGCCATTCCGCCGTCAACGGGAATTACAACACCCGTTAAGTAGGAAGATAAGGATGAAGATAAGAATAATGCCACATTAGCCACATCATCAGGTGTTCCTAAAGTCTTCATAGGAATCATATCCAAAACTTTGCTTTTAGCTTCTTCAGTCATTTCCTCTGTCATAGTGGTTTGAATAAATCCGGGTGCTATGGCATTGGCTCTTATACCTCTCTTACCATACTCTTTGGCTGTGGTCTTTGTTAAAGCTATTACACCACCCTTTGATGCAGAATAATTAGCCTGACCGGGATTTCCCATAATACCCATAACAGAAGCCATATTAACTATCTTACCGCTTCTCTGCTTGAACATTTGATTTAAGGCTGCCTTTGTGCAATTAAACACACCTTTAAGGTTTGTGCTTAAAACCATATCCCATTCTTGATCGCTCATTTTTAAAATAAGATTATCTCTGGTAATACCTGCGTTGTTTACAAGAATATCAAGCTTTCCCCATTTTTTAACTACTTCGTCAACCCATTTTTCACAATGGTCAAACTCTGCAACAGAACCTTGCATAGCAAAAGCTTCACCGCCGGCTTCCATTACTTCCTTAGCCACAAGTTCAGCGTCGGAAACATTATAATCCACTATACAAATTTTGGCACCTTCAGATGCAAGCTTAAGAGCTATAGAACGTCCTATACCTTTACCGTTTCTTCCGGCACCGGTTATAAGAGCAACTTCACCTTCAAGTAACATTTTAATCCTCTAATATATGAATATTATTAATTTTCACACCAATACATTATACTATATTTTAACTGTTTTTTGCAAATTTTTGGGATTTTTTATATAAATCTTTAAAAACAGAAACTAAAAAACTTTACAGATTATCAAAATCTGACATTACAGTTATTTTTGCGGATTCTATCTCCGGAGTAGTTTTCTTTACCAATCCGCACAAAACAGATCCGGCACCGCATTCATAAACCTTTTCAATACCCATAGAAACAAATTCTTGGCAGGTTTCTACCCAACGAACAGATCCTGTTATTTGTTTTATAAGATTGTCCTTTATTTCCCCCGGGTCTGTCTCCGGCTTTGCGGTAAAATTGGCAATAACGGGAACGTCTATTTTATTAAAACTAATATTACCTATCTCTTCTTTCAATTTGTCTTGAGCATCTTTCATAAGTGGTGAATGGAAACCACCACTGACATTGAGAGGGACAACTCTTTTTGCTCCGGCTTCTTTACACTTTTCCATAGCCTCATCAACAGCACTCTCTTCACCGGATATAACAGTCTGAACCAAAGAATTAATATTTGCGGCAACACAAATACCCTTGATGCTTCCAATAATTTCTTTAATCTTTTCATAATCAAGATTTAATACGGCAGCCATTTTTCCCGGATTCTTGGCACCACATTCTGTCATAAAGGAAGCTCTCTTTGCTATTAATTTCAGTCCATCTTCAAAAGAAAAAGCTCCGGCACAACACAAAGCTGCATATTCTCCCGCAGAATGCCCTGCATAAACAGAAGGACAAAGTCCTTTTTCTTTTGCCACAAAGCCGGCAATAACAGAAACCGTAAACAAAGCAGGTTGAGTATTTATGGTCTTACTCAATTCTTCAATGGGACCTTCAAAGCAAAGATCAGAAAGAGAATAACCCAATATGTCATCTGCTTTATTAAAAATTTCTTTCCCTATTTGTGTATTATCATAAAAATCTTTCCCCATACCGACTGCTTGAGATCCTTGTCCGGGAAATATTAATCCTATTTTCATATAATCACTCTTTTATTTTAATAAATCCACTTCATAATTCCGCTTGCCCAAGTTAAACCTGCACCAAAGCCACAGACACAAACTGTATCACCTTTTTTAATCTTACCTTGTTCAACAGCTTCTGTTAAAGCCAAGGGAATAGAGGCGGCGGAAGTATTACCATACTTGTCAAGATTAACCATGAATTTATCCTGAGTTATATTAAGTCTTTCACAAGCAGATTCAATTATTCTCTTATTAGCTTGATGAGGAATAAACAAATCTACCTCATTTATATCCATGTCAAGTTTTTCGAGAAGTTTTAAAATACTCTTGGATTGGACTTTAACTGCAAATTTGAAAACATCTTTACCAATCATAAACACCTTATTTGTGCAACCCGGAATAGGTTCCGCAACAAGTTTTTTAGAACCGGAACCGGGAGCATAGAGAGGTTCCACTTGACCGTCAGTTCCAAGATCAAATGTAAAGAAACCGGGCTCATCTATTTTTGCCACAACAGATGCCCCTGCCCCATCTCCGAAAAGTATACAAGTAGTTCTGTCTTGCCAATTAGTTATTGTGCTTAATGTTTCAGCACCCACAACTAAAATCTTCTCATAAAATCCACTTTGAATAAAAGCATTAGCTGTAGCTATAGAATAAACCCAACCGGAACAACCTGCATTTAAATCAAAAGTAGCGGCATTTATTGCACCTATATTTGACTGAACTATTGAAGCCACAGAAGGTAGCTTATAATCAGGGGTAATTGTAGCAACAATAATAAGATCAATTTCTGCCGGGCTAACACCGGCATTTTTTAATGCATTTTGAGCAGCTTCGGTAGCAAGATCTGATGTTGAAGAATTTTCATCTACAATTCTTCTCTCTTTAATACCGGTTCTTGTGGTTATCCATTCGTCATTGGTTTCCACTATTTTTTCAAGGTCAAAATTAGTCAAGACCCTTGGAGGAAGAGCCTTTCCCATTCCTATTATACCTACATTAATACTTTTACACATACTGATTAACCTTTAAATAATCAATTATTACCACTATTATTATATCACTTTTTGCCACAAAATTCAATAATAATGATTTTTATAATAAAAAAACCTCTCTCGTCTTTCCAAATCCCAAAAAATATCTCTTTCCGGATACAACAGGATCTCATAAGAATTTAAAAGGCAGCAAAAAAAAGAAGTCCCGAAAGACTTCTTTTATATATTTATTTCTTAACCACCTAAGGAACCGCCAAACCAGCCCAAAGTATTGGCACACCAGTCAAGAATGATTATCAAAACAACAACCACTACATACACATATGTGGCAACTTGAGAGCCATGGTCAATAAAGGGACATGAACCCTTAAAATCTACAAGAGAATTAACAAAATCACCACAAGAATCAAACTTTTCATCTGTTTTAACCGCTTGGTCAATACTTGCTTGAATTGGCTTTAATGTAGCAATATTAGGAATAGGATAATCCTTTGTAGTATAGAACTTTTCTGCTAAAAACATGGTAGCCGTAAGACGAGCGAGAGAATATATATCACTTTTGTTAGTAAATTTTAAACCCTCAGCCTTAGGATCTGCATAACCTGAGTTATAAATATCTTCATTACCCTCAAGTTTATACTCTGTGTTATAAAATTCAGCACCTATGATTTTAAATGAACCGTCAACACAAGAGATAACAGACTCGGGAGTTAGTCCACCATAGGAAATACCTTCACCGGCAAAACCATCTAAAACAGATGCCAAGTCAGACAACATTTTCTTTATGGTAGCTGAGTTTCTCTTTTGAGACATAACAAAGGACATAGGCTTTCCTTCAAAATACTCATACTCACCAAACCAGTCCTCTCCCTCTTTAACAAAAGTTCTCATAAAAAGAGCGCCGGGGATAGGTTTATTCCCTTTGTTAACAACAAGAGCAACTTGATCTAAATACTTTTCATCCTTTAAAGCGTCACTAATCTTTAAGAGAACACACTTTTCACCCGTTGTCTTATTGGTCACATAATAAAAAGAACCAAAGTTATTTTCAAAGGCTTCTTTATCAACAGTATAATTTAAAATATCCATTTAACAGCTCCACGCTTATAGATTTATACTAACAAATATATTATACCATATTTTAAATTTTCTTTGCAAATCTTATGATTTTCAAACCAACAAGACCACTGGGGTTACGGTTTAAAATACTGGGATCCTAAAGCTTACTAATATTTAAATATCACCCCCCTACCCCCCTTACGTAGCACCAAATCCCAAAAAGTCTTGCTACGCTACGACTTTTCGGGAACCCTTGGTGAGGGGGGGAGAGAAGTTTACAAGTTATAGGCTTCTCCTATCTATACCCCTCCTTCCCATTCCCAAAAAATTTCGCAAGCTCAATTTTTTGGGAGCCCTTGGAAATAAAAATCAACTCGACGGAGCAAGCGATTTTCAATGGGTCTAGTCAAAAATCTTTAGTGATAAATATTTTTGCCGTCGGTCACCGAAAAATCGTAGATTTTCCGGCTCTTGCTAAAAAAGCAAAGCAGTTTGCTTTTTTACAAAAAAGCGATGCTTATTTCTCACCCCTAAAAGTTTTCGCTATTCGCTCAACTTTTTGGGGACCCCGAGATTGCCGCAACAGAGCCTTTATCTCGCAAAGCGAGGGAATGCAAAAGGGGAGAATTATTCAATAATTTTAAAATCTCTTGTGATTACTTGACTGTTGCATGTAACTTTACAAGTATAATTCCCTACTCCCAAATTATTAAGCGGGCAGGTGACAAAATCGTCTTCATAACCCTCAAGTTTAAGGCTTTTGCTTTTTGTCAAAACAGTTTTTCCGACTTCATTTAATATTTCAAACTTAACCGTGTTCTTGTTTTTATTTTTATCTGTATTAAGGACGTTAACCACAATTTCATTTTCATTTTCTTTATTAAAAACTAAATCAGAAAGAGTTTCCGGAATAATATATTTTTCTTCATCATTATTTTCACTGTCGCCAAAAGCTATATTAGACTTTATTTCCATATCTTGATACAATGACATTCGATTAAAATATGGCACTCCCTCAAAATTAACATCTATAAAAAACACATTTTCATATCCTGCGGGAAAAAAGCCTTCAGCGTAAAGGTCTCCAAAACACAATTCTCCACCCATATCCGGGTCAAACGTCATACTCTCTTTTCTCAAACAATAGCCTTTAGTATTGTCCGCACTGAAAGTTATGGCGTATTTCTTATCCCCTACGGTGTAATACATACCTGAGGCTCTTTTGATATCTTTACATTCTATTTCCCATTCGTCAAACATTTCCCAGTTATCCGTCGGCAAAATAAAAGGTATTGAAATACTGCCTGTAAAATCTTTAAATACACGCACAGACAAAGCCACAACAATCTTGTTTCCGTCAAAACTTGTATTCACTCTTTGACCTATACCGGTCCTGTTATCCACATAAGACCAATACCAACTGGGATTATCCAAATCATCATCAAACAAGCTAATATACAAATTGTTGGGGGTAGTATACACACCTCTCTCTGTGCTGACATTAAGAGCACCTATTCCACCAAGAATAGGCTCCCTTTTCTTTGACCAAACAGAAAGATTTCTTTCCTTGTTGTTAAGACCGTCAGGGTTTCTCAAACCAAAATTGAGAACATAATCACCCTTCTCTATGGGTTTCGGTGCCCATTCCTTAGTCACCTTTCCCGTAGTCTTAATTGACATAACAATACTTGAATTTATGGCACAAAAACAGGATAAAGGAAATAATAACAATATTAATATAATAAAAATCTTTTTCATAAAATACTCCTATTATTATTATACCATATTTTTTATTCAAATCACAAATTACAATTATCACCCCCCTACCCCCCCCCTAACGCAACTCAGGGATCCCCAAAAAATTAAGCAAAGCGAAACAACCCAAGGGTCTAGTCAAAAATCTTTAGTGATAAAGATTTTTGCCGTCTGGCACCTGAAAATCGTAGATTTTCCGGCTCTTGCTAAAAACGACAAGTTGTTGTCGGTTTTACAAAAAAGCGAAGCTTTTTTGCCGCAATTCAACCCGAAAAGTTGAAGCATCTGCGAAAACTTTTTGGGAATGGGTTTTAGGGGTTTGAGTAGGGGGGACTAGGTAGGTTTGTTCACTTAGGGAGCAGATTTGTGATTGAAAAAAAAAGAGCCTTTCGGCTCCTTTTTTATTTTATTATCTTAATTCTGCCTTGAGGCTCTGCGTATTTTTCGTCAATTACACCACCTAATACATTGGTAGTGTATTCAACCATGGCGTCCTCTACAAGTATTCCGGTATTTTCTCCGGCGGTTCTGAAACCATACTTAAAGGCGTAATAAGTATCACCACCGGCGGCAAGGAAGTCGGCTGTTGCTATCTTATAAATAGCTTCCGGGTCAAAAGGCTTTCCACCTACTGATGTTATGGTCACTCTGCTGCCGGGAGCCTTTGGTGCATAATAAGTTGAATCCGGATATTGTTCACCGGGAACCCAAGGAACAGTTGTATCTACTGTCATTTCCATTCCTGAAACTTGTGGAAAAGCACCCAATTCGTCGGGAGAGGTGTATGTTGCTGTTTCCATAGCTTCCAATAACTCGGAACCCTTTACTGCCAAAACGCAAACAGTATTACCGTAAGGGCAACAGGTTTTTAGGTCTATCATAGAAATATCACCTTTCTTAAGACCGGCACGAATAGAACCACCGTTTGCAATACCAACTACAACATCCTTATCACATTGTTGACCTTCCCATAAAATAGCATCAGCAACAAAGTCACCAAGGTTGGTTTCCTCTGTTCTGTTTCCGGGGTTTCTCTCACCGTTAAGTTCAACCAATGTCTTTCCGGTAGGCTTAGACAATTCCTTAACTATTTCTTCATTAATATTATCAATATGAGCTTTCAGTTCCTCATCTACCATTGGAAGATTTGCGGAAGCCATTATAGGAGCAAAGATATTGTCTTTATCAAATAAACCACACTTTACAAAATCATAATTTCCGTCTTTATTGAGTTTATAAGCAACATAACCTATTGCCTTAGAAAACTCACCTGTGGATACGCGTAAAGTTTTTCCTTCTTTTGAACCGTTGGGGATTCTTGTGTGGCTGTGACCGTCAATAAATAAATCTATTCCTCTTGTGTTAGCAATAAGGTCAATAGAACGATTAGGAGCTGTTTCATCAGAATCTCCAAGGTGACCTAAAGCTATAACAAGCTTACAATCATTTTGTCTCAATTCGGCAATTTGTGTTTGAGCAGCATTATACATATCCTTTTCACCAAGGAATCTAACGCCTTTACTCTTATCCGGGTGAACTTTTGTGGCACATTCAGGTGTCTCCAGACCAAAAACTCCTATTTTGTCACCGTTCTTTAATGTGAAGATATTTCTCGGTTCAAAGATTAATTCGTCCCCGGGGACTCTTAAAATATTACAACATAAAATCTTAAACTTAGCTCTTTCAGCGTTTTTGAATAAGTTGTCTGAACCCCAGTCAAATTCGTGGTTACCTAAGGTTGATGCATCATAACCGGCAAGGTTCATAAAATCAAAAGCATTGGCACCTTGAGATAAGTTTACAATAGGTGTTCCTTGAGAAAAATCTCCTGCGTCAAGAAGGAGAACATCAGCACCTTGGCTAATAAGGTTTTCCTTAGCTTGTTTTATTCCAGCATAACCAAAGAATTGGTCTGTGGTATAAGCTCTTCCGTGAACATCATTGGAATGGAGAATAACCAAATATCCGTCCAATTCCCCGGCTAAAGTTATAACAGCAAGACTTAATACTATGATTAAGGCTGTTATATAAGTTCTAAGTTTTAACATTTTTCGCTCCTTTATTTTTCTATAAATATTATATCATAATTGAAATTTATTTTTCAAATCAAAACGGTAATGTGGAAGACTACGGTGCGGCAAAAGCCTATAATTTAAACCAACTATGGTATTTGGAATAGCATTGCTTCTTCGCCACAGTCCGGGAACTTGGGACAATAGACGCACTCGGTCCATATTTTTTGAGGTAGTTTTTTCTTTTCCACCACATTAAAACCAAGCTTTTCAAAAAAGCCTACACTATATGTCAAAGTAAAGACTTTAGTGACTCCCAACTCTTTTAAGCCTTCTATACTCTTTTCCACCAACATTCTGCCTATGCCTTGGCCTTTGCATTCTTCTTTAACAGCCAAGGATTTGATTTCTGCCATATCTTCCCAACATACGCCACCGGCACAACAACCTATCAATTCCCCACTGTCACTTATTGCCACACTAAAATCTCTTATACTTTCATATAACATACTCAAAGACCTTGGCAACATTTCATCCTTTCCGGCATAATAATTTACCAATTCTTGAATATTGTGGACATCACTTAATTTTGCTTTTCGTATAATCATAACAACTCTATTTCCTTAACAAGTTCTTCAAACATATCACTCTCCGGCACATTTCGGACAAACTCACCTCGTTTAAATATGGCTCCTCGTGCTTTTCCGCCGGCTACTCCTATATCAGCTTCCTTGGCTTCTCCGGGTCCGTTTACTATACAACCCATAACTGCCACAGTTATAGGTCTTTTGGGCGGGTTCTTTCTTAAATATTCATTAACTCTCTTTGCCAAACCTTGAAGGTCAATTTGTGTTCTTCCGCAAGTAGGACATGAAATAAATCTATAAGATTCTTCTCTTAGCTCCAAAGCAGAAAGGATTTCTCTTGCCACATAGACTTCTTCTATAGGATCGTCTGTTAAGGAAACCCTTATGGTATCACCAATACCCATATTTAACAAAGAACCTATTCCCACAGCACTTTTTATGGTTCCCACTTCTTTCAAACCTGCTTCCGTCACTCCCAGATGAAGAGGATAATCACAAAGAGTGCTTGCCAGTTTATAAGCTTTTATCATTAATGGGACGCTTGAAGATTTTATAGACAAAACTATATCGGTAAAGCCCATACTTTCCAATATTTTCACCTGTTCCATACCGCTTAAAACAAGTGATTCTTCATTTAATATAGGATATTTTTTTCTGTCCACAGAGCCACCGTTTACCCCTATTCTTATAGGAATGCCTTTATCTTTGGCAATATTGGCAACAGCCTCTACATTTTCTCTTTCGCCTATATTTCCGGGATTGATTCTTAATTTATCTACACCGCCTTTAGCTGATTCTATGGCAAGTTTATAATCAAAATGAATATCAGCCACAAGAGGAATATTTATTTCCTTTTTTATATCTTTTATAGCTTTGGCTGCCTCCATATCCGGCACAGCTACACGAATAATATCACAGCCTGCTTTTTCAAGTTCATTTATCTGCTTGACTGTGGCAACAATATCCTTTGTTTTGGTGTTGCACATAGACTGAATAGCTATGGGTGCTCCACCACCAATATATATATTTCCTATTAAAACTTTTTTTGTCATAATTCTTTTTAAAAAGCGATTTTTTTGATATAAAATTCTAAAAATTTATTGTGCATTAGATTTCCATCCCCCCGTCTTTTTGCTATGCAAAAATCCACCCCCCAATCTTGCGATTAGGGGGACAGATTTCCATCCCCCCGTCAGTTTCATTCCCGAAAAGTTTCGCACGGCCCCCCCACGGGAAAATCAAAGATTTTCCTCGTAGCCCCCCTAAAGCCCATTCCCAAAAAGTCTTATGACTTTTCGGGAGCCCTTGGGCAGGGGGTTCATTGATAAAAAAGCGAAACTTTTTGGGAATGGGGTTAGGGGGACAGAATTTGTTGCCGGCAAATTTATTTCGGTAAACCATCTGTAAAGAGTTTGGAAATGTCAGAATACATTACAGCTACAAATATAAATATAATTATAAGCAAACCTATAGCTTGAATAACTCCCAACTCTTCCTTTGTAAATCTCTTTCTTCTGACAAACTCCAAAAACAGAACAAAAATATGTCCTCCGTCCAAAACAGGTATGGGAAGTAAATTCAAAATTGCCAAAGATAAAGACAAACCGGCGGTGAGCAAAACTATACTGAAAAATCCTGTGTTCACCGCAGAATTGGTGGCACTTACAATAGCAATAGGTCCACCTACATTATCCTTAATTTCTCTGCTTGTCAAAACTCTGAACAGCTCAACAATTATTCTGCCTATATATCCGCATCCGATTTTTATGGAATCCCAAAATCCGGTTTTCTCAAGCATTGGAGCTGGGAAAAATCCGAAAGCGCCTACAGCTATGTAATAAACGGGGTTTGGTGAGAGATAATCGTTTATGTTGAGAACTTTTTCCTCTTCATCCCTTTTAACTGTAACAGAGGAAACTTGTCCTTGTGAAAACTTTAAAAAACTATCATTATCTGTGATTTTATTATCGTCTATCTTTAATAGCTCATCACCGGTTTTGATACCATATTTGGCTTCTTTATCTATATCTGTAACAAATATAAATTCGGGTAAATAAAGTTTGGCACCACAGGTTTCATAATAGAAAGGCAAATAAGGAACATTTACGGTTCTTAATTTCTTTCCCGATTGAACCACAAAGGATATCTCTTCTTCTTTATAATTCTCTAAATAGTCTTTAAGTTCATTTGTGGAATCAATATCAACACCGTTTACGGAAATAAGAATATCTCCGGACACAACACCTTGTTTATATAAATCCGACTCTCTGTCTACACTGTCAAACAGAACCCCTATACCGGCGGGATTTTCTTTGGTATTGACTCCCAAAAAACGAACCATTAAGTCGGGAGCGGCTTTGAAGGTCAGTTCCTTGTTTCCTCTCTTTATGAGCAGGGTCATCTCTTCTCCCGCACTGTCGTGAATAATATCCACATAAGAGCCCTTGACACTTTTAATTCCGTTTATGGATATAATTTCATCCCCGGCACGAAGGCCAATGGCACTTGCCTTGGTTTGAGGAAAAACCATTTGGATTTTGTTTGAAGTATCACCTGTAGGAAAACCAAAGGTCCAACCTATGGATATGAATATTAATACAGCAAACAAGAATGAAAAAAAAGGCCCTGCAAAAACCACCAAGAATCTCTTCCATGGTGGCATAGACTGGAAGCCCCCTTCCACATCCATTTCCTCTATACTCTCACCTTTCATAGACACAAATCCACCAAGGGGAAAAGCTCTAACAGTGAAATCTGTGCCGTTTTTTCGCAGCCAAGTAAAGAGTTTAGGTCCAAAACCAATGGCAAATTCTTTTATTTCAACGCCACACAATCTGGCAACAATGAAATGCCCATACTCGTGAACCACCACCAATACGGAAAGCATTATTATAAATGTTATTATTGTTAAAATCATAATTGTTATCCTAATTCCATATATTATTATACACTATTTTTACCACAAATGTAAAAATATAAGTTATTCCAAACAAAAATCCCCCGATTTTGTCAGACAAAACCAAGGGAAAATCCTAATTGAAAAATATAAATTTTATCTTTCTTATTTAAAGAAGGTATCGTTAGGGAATTTAGCTTTCAATTGTTGCAAAGTCGGTTGTGTATTGCTTATTATTTCATCATAATATAAACAACGGTTATAAACACGATTGTTTATATCCTTTCTGCCTTTAACCCATAAAACCCTAGGTGTTTTATCAATAATTTTAATTTTAAATTTATCATCAGAAAATGTCATTTTTTCTTTATTAAAAGGATAATCAAAGATCCATAATGTCTCATTTTTATTTTTTTGACCTGGAATATCATTCAAAGAAACTGTTTTAATTATAGAATTTGAGATAAAATTAGCTTTACTATCCCTAACCGGTAAAAAATAACGCAATATTATTGTCTTTTTTCCAAATTCTATAATATCGATATAAACCTTATGCATTGCACCTTCTTGACCATTTTGAATATAACAAAAAAGAGCCTTATTGCCGTTTATCAATTTAAAATCCAATACTTGGAAAGGCTTTGGTTTTTCTTTCTTTAGACCGGGCAGGTTAGAAGAATTAAAAGGACCTTCCATAGGTATTCCTATGGGATTTATATTATACCATAATATTTTATTATCCTTTTCTATGGTAATTAGTTGTAAGTTAATTTCCCAAATATAAGCTATATTATAAACATTATCTAAATATTTTTTAATATCATTTGACAAAGTATAAGTTGATATAATAAATCCGTCTTTTTTCACTTCAATCTTTTTATCGGAAAGATATATGGAATACTTTTTATCATTAAAATCAATATCTTCCTTGGAATAAGAAGACTTAATATCCATTCCTTCAATATAGGTTCCTTTTTTAATTATTACTTGATTTCCTTGTTCCCTAATATTAAATGGAATAATATCATCTCCTATGTATTTTTCACAATCTTCAAGACTATTATCTTTAAGCAGATTATATATTTGCCCCTTATTGTTCGTATCAAAATAAACTGTATTGGTTTTGGAAAAAACATTTACGGATAATATTATAGTAATTATTATAAACAATATTTTTTTCATTACCGGCTCCTTAAGAATTAAATAAATTATATATAAATGTTTTTATTTTTGTCAACAAATTTATATATTTATCTGTTAGTCCAAGAGATTTAGATGCCCTTTTATTTACGAAAAAAATGATTTTCTTTATCTTGTATTTTTATATAAAACTCTGACGGAAGTTTTAATTTTTCTTTTGAAATTTCACAAACATCATCCATATAATATATTCTTTTATTAACAAAACACCAAGGAGAATTATCACGAAAAACAAAGTCATTTCCATTTAATTCCATACGAACAATATCATTAAATTCTTTATCAATTTCATAAGATTCGGTCACTTCTGTTTTTTCTGATGGAGAACCAACATAATAATCACATAATATTAAATTAATAGTATCATTATCTAATTCTATGGTTTCCAAATACTCATCTTCGGTTAATATTTTAATTTTATCACTGCCTTCCGGTTTACTGTTATTTCTATATTGCAGAGAAAGATAATTAACATCCTTGTCACCTAAAACTTCGTGAGTATAAGCATCCACCATTATTATTCTTTGACCAAATACAAATCCTCTAAAAAGAGTAGAAAAAGTATCATTTATAAAATACCCTTCTAAAACAGAATTATTATTAATATTAGGATATGATTTTTGAGCACTCTCAAATGCTTGGGAATCCGTCAAATTAGGTCTTTCTGTTATAGCAAATAAAGGCCCCTTTACAAAGGAAAATGTTTCAACATTTCCCGTAAATGAATTTATTTCAACTGAGATCATATTTGTAGATCTCAAATTTAATTCCTTATCAATAAATTGCTCAAAATTAAAATGATAAAGTGGTTTAAAAATACTACATCGAGGATTAGTATCAAAACCAACAAGTGATATATTTTTGCTGTTTAGATAATTGATTGCTATATCTTTACATTGTTCCATTGAAAAATTTTCATTTATAAATAATGAGGAATACCCACCGTAATAATGATTATCACTTTCCTTGTGATTATTATAAATACATATATAGTTGTCACCTATTGTCCAAGATTTATCATTGTTTTCATCTTTTAAAGTAACAACACAATAATCCATAGTATCCGTTGCATCCTTTTTAAGATATTCAACACTTAAACCTGTCAGATTTTGATTGTTTTCAAAATCTTTAACCAATTGAATAGCTTCTTCTTTGGTTATTTGTTCTGAATACAATGTTATAGATAATAAGACCAAAAGGATGATATATAATACTCTTTTCATTTTTAACACCTTTATTATATGGTTTGTTAATTATATTATACCAAATTTATCAAAAAAAAGCAATAAAAAAAATCGTCAAAAACGACGCTATTTGAACTTAAATCAACCAGAGCCAACTTTAAATTTTAGAGCCCACCAACCTTGGTCGAACGCACAGGGCGATTTTATAATTTGTGATTTGTAATTTGATAAATAAAAGGGGGGCTTTCGGCTCCCTATTTATTAAGAACAAAAATAATTCTGTCTACATACATATTTATGTTAGGGTCGTCCACTCCCAAACCACAGAAATAAAATAAAGTTGCGGGAGAGGTGGTTTGCATGTCCATATTTCCTATTTTTACTATATTATATCCGCTTTGAGGCGTAAGGATAGTTGTTAAGAACTCTTTTTGGGTGCTGTTGTATAATCCAAAAACATAAGGACATTTTTCACCTTCAGATCTATATTCCAAGTAAACATCAACATCATTTATGGTTTTATCATAAAACATAGAAGCCAAAGACCTTTGAATATACCAATCCTTATATTTAGCATTTAACCACAAAGCCTTTCCGTTAGAAGCTTTGGGATCGTCCACTATTTTGGCATATTTATCATCTTTCAAATGAATTGTAATCTCATTCTCTTGCAACTCAATCCATTGATTATCTTTTAAGCCTTGACAAATAATGGGTTTCTCCCCTTCTTTTTTGGTTGGCAAAGCAGAAGCATACAAACCGTCTTCCCATTTTTTACTCTCTTGGAAATGATAAACCCCGTGCTCAGGCAAAAATGTATTTATCTCGTTTAAACCGACCTTGGCACCTTTATACATAACCACTTTAGCTTTTTCAACCTCAGTTGCCACTTCCCGTTCTGCCAAAATGTATCCGGCATAAAATGAAACATAATCAAATTTCACTCTATCATAATATTTTGTGCCTTTGGTTTTCTTCATAGCATTGTTTAAATATTTGAAACAAATTATCCAATCCTTTGCTGTAAAGTAATCATTGGATTGCATAAAAGTTCTGATTCTGGTTTGAACCTTAAGCATAATTTCATTTACATAATCCAAAAATGCTTTCATATCCTTTTCGGCAGGACCATAATAATGCTTCATAAAGACATTTGTTTCTTTTTCTACATCTATGTCAGGGTCCCAAGTCATTTTTGTATCAATATATCTTTTATACATACCTAAGCAAGCGTTATCATTATAATAATCACCCTGTTCAAAAACACCCACAACATTATGATCTCTCATAAGTTTAAGATTGGGTTGCAATGTGTGGAAATTGGGGTGTAATATCTCATAATTGGAGAAATTAACTATATAATTCCAAAAGAAAAGAGTTTTGGACAGTTTGCTCCAATCCTCTAAATTCTGCTTAACATCTTTATTTGAAGGATCGTTAAAATCTTTGGAAAAATCAGCTTCTATGGAACACAATCTTATTATTATATTATCTTCCGGAACAACATCTCCCAAAGGAGCTTCTTTTGTATACCAATAAGCAAAAGTATCTATATATTTATCCGGAAACTCTTCCTTTACAGCCTTGGCAACTTTATTTAAGGCTAAAAGTAAAATACCGGACTGACCATATTTTTCTGCTAAGGAAGAACATTTGGCACAACGACAATAATTGGAATTATCATTTTGGGTGCAAGAAACTATTTTAAGCTCCGGGTGTTCTCTAAAAACATTTAGGACATTTTTAGTTAACTCTTCTACCATTTCATCGTTAGACAAACACAACTGGCTTTCCTTATCTACCTTTCGCTTTCTATCAATTTCAGAGAACCATTCGGGATGATCTTGTCCGTAAACATCCGTATTTATTAAAATATTAAATGTATGAGCACCGCCATAGCTGTAAACATGACCTCCCAAATTATCAGGTATCATATTCATCCAACCGTTTTGCTTCATTTTTAATGAATAAGGCACAACATAATTAAGTTTGTAATGACACTCTCGTGAAAAGAAAGGAGGAGTATATTTATAATCGGTATTTTCTATTGATATATCTTTAAGGTTAGGAATATATTCAATTTCGGGAGAGAGATATTTAACCCCTAAAAAATCCTCTAAAAAAGTATACACGGCATAAATAGTTCCGGCACCACTGTCCCCTACCAAAACCATATCATTGTCTTTTATGTATATTTGGATTCCGTCTGTTTTTAAATAGTCAAAGTCTTTTGCACCTAAAACGCTCTTTACAAAATCGCTTTGACCTATATAAATATTATTATTGTCACTTGGGACATTTGACACATCCAAATTAACTTTAGAGATTTCGGCAATATATTTTACAAACTCATCTTTGGCATAACCGGTTGCATAATCTGCCTTTTCGTCTATGACAACTGTTGCACAAGGCTTACCGGCTTTTACTATATCAAAAGCAAAAGAATTTATACAACATGCCACCAATAATACCAAAAATAAAAACAATATTTTCATAATTTGCACCCTATAATTATTATTTGATAGTTCTATAATTATTATACAATATATTAATGGAAGATTTCAAACCA
Source organism: Abditibacteriota bacterium (assembly GCA_017445025.1). Lineage (GTDB taxonomy): Bacteria > Armatimonadota > UBA5829 > UBA5829 > UBA5829 > RGIG7931. The sequence continues at coordinate 22,146 of JAFSVJ010000003.1, forward strand.
AAAAATAGGATTTTGTTTATTTCTCAACATAAAATATAAAATGAGTATATACTTTAAAAAGACTATCTATCTGATAACACATTTTTCTAATACAGAATAATAAGGATTATGATATACCTCTATGGTTCCAACATCATTATATTCAAAAGGAGAAATTTTAATTAAATCAGAAGTATAGTCCTTTCGACCATCTATATCATAGATAAAAATCCTAAAATACAATTGTCTGTCGCCGGCAAAATCTTCTTTTTTATATTGGTGCGTAAATCTAACTTTAAATTCATTATTTTTATTTTGTTTCAAATATTGAGGTTGTCCCACAATTAATCCATCACTTTTTTTAAATTTAACAGAGTCATAAATTTGACAAATAATATTATAATTTTCAGTATTCTCATCTTTATCTTTCCAATCAAACTTGCCTTTAACTATATAAGAATCCATCATATCCGGTGTAACAACCACATCCCATGCATTACTATAATCTCTTGGCTTTTGTTTCTTCATATTAAAATCAATATGATTAGATAATCTAAAACTTTCAGACTCATAATTTACCAAATAGGCTGTGGCAATGTAATCTTCTGAGAAGTAAGAAGGATTAATATACATTTTTTTTGATAAAGAATTAAATACAAATTTAGCATAAGATTGGTTTTTATTATTATCTGTAATCCTAACAGTCACATAATCATTTTCACATAACTCATCTGAATAATTAATATTAAATTCCACAGGCTCAAAGGTCAATATATAATCTAAAGCATTTTTTAATTCAACTGAAGGATCTGCCAAGGATTTCAAATCAGTGTAAGAAATAGAATAAATATCTTCTCCTTTATTATTATACCAAGATATACCTAAATCTGTAAAAGAAAACCTATTAATGTCAATAGCTCCCAATCTATTCTTAATAATGTCACTATTTTTCCCAAAAACATCTTTAAAAGTAATAATATGACAATTTTCAGGGACCATATTGTATGTAAAGGAATCATACATATTATGTTTATTGGTCAATATAGCAATTCCGGAATATAATCTGCATGTCAAAGTATGATTAATTTTTATATATACCGGATTTTGATTTTGTTGAGAAATATAAAATTTATTAACTATATTATGGGCAAGGGAATCGTAATCAGAAATAGTAAGATAAGTTGTATTTTTTCCATAACTGTTACTATCACCAAAATCAATTTTTTTTAAATAAGTATTATAAACTGTCCATTTAAAAATACCGGGTAATAAAGAATTTTCCCCCGGTATAATAGGAGATTGAATTTCAATTTCAAAATCATCTATATTATAACGGATCTCTTGATTACGTTCTGCATATAAATAAGAATAATTCATATTATAAGAATAAGCCAAATTACACAATAACAATAGAATAATAATTAATAATATTTTTTTCATAATTTGCTCCAAATAATAATTAATAAGTTCTATAATTATTATACTATATAGTAATAGAAAATATCAAACCAAAAAAAAGGATTTAGTTTATTTCTCACATAAAATATAAAATAAGTATATACTTTAAAAAATCTATCTACCTAATAGCACATATTTATATTTTAGAAATATATAAATCAAATTAAACTGTGAATTGTAATTGCAAAAAACAATTACAATCCCAATTATATTATATCATATGAAAAAAAACTTTTAAACATTAAGCTTTTCAGGGGCGTCTACAAGATTTAGAATTCCATCCCCCCGTCAGTTTCATTCCCAAAAAGTTTTCGCTTACGCTTCAACTTTTTGGGAGCCCTTGAAACAATTTCGGACTGCCACCCCCCAAACTATCGCTTAGGGGGACAGAATGTTAACCATAGCCATCTTAAAAATTTAGAGCCCGGTAACCTTTGTGGTGCGTTAGCACCACGATTTTGATTTTTGATTATTAATTTTTGATTTAAAAAAAAAGAGCGTTATAAAACGCTCTTTTCTAAAAACTTTATTGACCGCAGCTTCCTAT
>JAFSVJ010000030.1 GCA_017445025.1 Abditibacteriota bacterium
CATTTTCTCGCTCCTTAACTTAAGATTTTTTTGTAGACGCATAAATTCTTAAACTCCCATTTTCTTCATAAATGTGACTTTAATAAGTTAAAGCCCCATTTCTTTTGAAAACGGGGCTTATGGCACGGCTTCGCTCCGCTGCGCCTTTTATTTGCTTAACAAAAAAAATCTTGTTATAGTCGCTTCGTAAATGCTTGCGAAAAATTGATCTTTTCGGTTATTTGGGATTTCTATTTTTTTGATTTTTCGGGTCTTTGGGTCTTATAATATTTCTTCATTAATTAAAATTGGATCTATGTAAATGATAGGTTCGGATATATATTCTTTATTGATAAGCTTATATAATAAGTCAAAGGCTTTTTCAGCAACAGAAGGTGGATCAAAAGTTATTTGACATACATTATCGGGAAAGGTCATATCTTCATTTGAAAGAGTGATTATTTTTGAATTTCTATATCTTTTTTTATCATTATTAATAATATCAATAGCACCTTTATATATAACATCATCAAGAAACACAAACAAATCCGGAATAAAATCCAAGTTTGCAAAAGCTTCGTCCACAATTTTAGATGCATTTTTCATATTGGTTGTAGATTGAACATATTTTAATCTATATTTTTTCTCTATATATCTATTCATGGAATTTGTTATAAAAGATCTGTTTAAATTCTGTTTTATATTATAAATCATAGTAAAAAATAAAGGGTTTTTAAAATTATATTTATTTATTATATCAAAAATATAAGAATACAATTGTGGATAATCCAAATAAACAATATAGCTTTGAGATATAAAATCTCCAATGTTCACATTAGGAATATCACCACTCAATGATCTAAAATAATTACCTTCATTAAATATAGAAATATTTCCCGCAATTTGAGAGAGAGGAATTGGCAGTTTATCTATATTATTTTCATAAAAATTATAGATATAGGGAATAAAAGAAGATTTTGATGCTAATGAATATAGAGAATCAAGAAATGCCTTTTTTCCCGATCCAACCGTTCCATCCAATAATTCATCTTCAAAAGATAAAAGTATATATTTATTTGATTGACTTAAACTTATATAGGAACCGGCTCCGTTCTTGGTTTTAATAAATCCTTTTTGTCTATAATAAAATATTGAAGACCGAACCAAGCTTTTGGGAACATTAAGCTCATTGGCTATAGAAGTTTCCGAAGGCAGTTTTGTTCCTTTAACATTATGTTTTATAAAATTATCAATGTATTCATTAACAAGTTTTTCACGAACATCTTTTTTCATAATAATCTCCAAAAATATTATACTATAATTTAATTTGTAAAATCAAGTTTAATTCTTAATTTTTAACAAATTTATGCGTAGCTTTGCAAAGGTTTTGAAATTTTTTATAAAATTGAAAAAAAACATTGATTTTTAAAAGCTTATTAATGTATAATATAAGTGGAGATGAAATTTTAATCTCCGGAAAAACATTTTCAAGGAGGATCACCAAGATGATCACAATCAAAAGAGGTTTCACCTTAATAGAATTGTTGGTAGTGATAGCAATCATTGCCATACTTGCCGCAATTCTATTCCCCGTTTTCGCACAGGCAAGAGAAAAGGCAAGAGCTTCAGCTTGTTTGTCAAACACAAAACAAATAGGAACAGCTCTTCAACTATATGTAGACGATTGGGAAGAAACTTTTCCTATAATGCTTTACAACAGAGACTACAACTACCAACCGGGATACCCTTGGGAATACTTCAGTGTCACTGATGCTTCCCAAGTTGGAGATGGTCACTGGCCCACATGGATGGACTCCGTATTCCCTTACGTTAAAAACATAGGAATATTCAAATGTCCTTCTAAAGACAAAAGACTATCTGCTTATGGATTTAACACAGAATTAGCCGGTGGAAGAGAAAGATGGTTATCACACAATGATGTTAGCGGATTAGCTCCAAAGCCTGCCGTTTTATCAGAGATAGTAAACTCAAGTGAAACTGTATTTGTGGCTGAAACTATTCAAAGAAACAAGAATTTGGGCGATTACCCTCCGTTTTCTTATATTTGTGTTCACCCTGAAGCTATCAACTATTGGGTAGATAATTATTATATGGTATACTATACACCTGCTCCTTCACACAATGATGGTTTAAATTACACCATGTGTGACGGTCACGCAAAGTATTTTAAAAGAAAGGACGGTCCATGTAAAGAACAACCCTATCAACACAATCCGGTTGGCTTAAAATGGTGGGATCCAACAGTAGGTTAATTATTTAATATTTATTAGGGGGAAACTATCCCCCTATTTTTAAGTGTTAGCAAAGCAGGAGATTTATATGAAAAATGTATTAATTATTCTTTTATTAATTATTGGTATCTCTCTTTTTGCGGAAGATATTAATATAAAGCCAAATGCTAAATGGCAAAATTCTTTAAAACCAAAAGGAGATGCCATAACCATTACCATCTCAAAAGATAATAAAGCAGATATTGTAATTATAAAACCCTTTAATGCTACCTCACAAGAAGAAAAAGCATCTTCAGACCTTTCTTTCTTCCTTTCTAAAATGACAGGTGTAGAAATACCTTTAATTAAAGATAGTGAATATAAAGAGGGAAAATATATATCTGTAGGCAATACCTCATTTTTCAGACAATCAGAATATTCTAAAATTTCAGACAAATTGGAAAGTGAAGGCTTAGCAATACACGGAGATGAAAATTGTTTATATCTTTTTGGTGGTAAAAGACGAGGACCCTTATATGCTGTTTATACCTTCCTTGAAGAAGATAACGGTTTTAGATTTTGGACTAAGGACAGAGCAGAAGATTATATCCCAATATCCAATGTCATATCCTTTGTGCCGAGATATTACAACCCTCCTTTTGAAATAAGAGACCCTTGGGTTGTTCAATCACAAGATACAAGTTTTGTCCTTTTAAACAAACTAAATGCTCACAATCTGATTGCCAAGGAATATGGTGGTTCCTACGAAAGCTATGGTGGTTTGGCACATACATGTTTTATATATGCAGACCCAAATGTGTTATTTAATGAACATCCGGAATGGTTCTCTATGAGAGATGGCCAAAGAGGGTCAGGTCAAATCTGTTGGTCTAACGAGGAGGTTCTAAAGTATATAGCCAACAGAGTTATAGAATTAAAAAAAGAAAATGATTTTGAATGTTTCAATATATCCCCTAACGATGGGATACCACTTTGTGACTGTCCCGAATGTTCTAAACTTGATAATGAGGAAGGAACAAAAGCTGCTTCTATGATTAAGGGTTTGAACTATATATGCGATATAGTAAACAAGGAATATCCGGATCTTAAAATTATGACCCTTGCCTATTTGGATTATAAAAAAGCCCCAAAAACTATTCGCCCTAACAAAAATATAATTATAAGAGTTTGTGCAGACGAACATGATTGGCCCTATCCCCTTTGCACATACAACGAAACAGAAGAATTTAGACAAAACCTTGAAGACTGGACCAAAATCGGTGGAAATGTATACGCTTATACATATATTGTTAATTTCAGCAACTACATTATTCCGGATCCAAATCTTTTGCTGACCGCTAAAAACAACAAAATCATTCAAAGTATTGGCGGAACCGGTATTTTTATGCAAGGAAATTGGGAAAGAAACACTGTTATGGATTCAGGTAGAATGAAAGTGTGGATATGGAGCAAACTTTTGTGGAACCCGGACCTTGACCCTGAAGCATTAATGAAAGACTTTGTATATGGATATTACGGAGAAGCTGCCGAACCTATATATCAATATGAAAAAAGTTTGATAAGTATTTGGAAAAAGCATCACGGAAGAAAACATGTAATGAAACCTTATGACGAAGGTGGAATAAGGTGGATGCCTGACAGTAAATTATATACAGACACTTGGACCAATAACTCTATGAAACTAATGGATAATGCTATAAAGCTGACAGATTCCGATAATATGAAAGACAGAGTTGAACACGAAAGAATATCTGTAGTTTACCTCAAACTTTGCAGAGATTTAGGTTATATAAATGGAGAATATCCGAATGTTAAAAGGACTTTAAAGAAAAAACTTTCCGACAAAGAAAAAGAATATTATCTTTCACTTATTAACGAAGTAGAAGAATTTTATAAGAAAATAGATTGCACAACCTTAGCTGAAACTAACCCAAGAGACAATGTTATCTTATGCATTAATCTATGGAAAGAAATTTTGGAATTTGATCCGTATAATTATAAAACAAGTAAGATAGACAGCGACAATTGGAAATTTTGTTTTGATAAAGATAATGAAGGTATGAAGTCAGGTTTTTTCAAGCCTGACTTTAATATTGACAATTGGCAAACAGTCAGTATAGAAAAATTTTGGAGTGAATATAAAGGTGGAGGGGAAGAATATAAAGGCAACGCTTGGTATAAAAAAACTTTAAATATCTCTGAAGATTTATTAAATAACAATTCCCTCTACTTATACTTTAAATCAATTGACGAAGAAGCAACCGTTTATATCAACGGAGAGCTTGCCTACAGTCATACAGTAGAAGCTACCGGCAAACAAACCAATATTTTATGGAATGAACCCTTTTATTTTGATATAAAACCTCTGATCCATGTGGGTAATAATGATATAACTGTAATGGTCGGAAATCCAACAGGCCTTGCGGGGGGAATTTATAAAGAAATATATTATTTATATTCCAATGAAGATTTAGATAAAACTTCCAAAGAAACCATAAGCTTAATATTTGCTGAATAAAGAATATGAAAATAAAATTTGTTTTTTTCTTAGATTTTCCTGCGGAAAATCAGTTGTTATTAGGATTTTTAAAAATAAAATCCCAAATCCCTACGGAATTGGTGATTTTCTTTAATTATTAGATTTTTTTATTTATTTTTTTATTATTTTCTTTAAAATAGAAATCCCAAATTTCTCGAAAATCTCTAATTTTACGCTTGACGCATTTTCTCGCTCCTTAACTTAAGATTTTTTTGTAGACGCATAAATTCTTAAACTCCCATTTTCTTCATAAATGTGACTTTAATAAGTTAAAGCCCCATTTCTTTTGAAAAC
>JAFSVJ010000031.1 GCA_017445025.1 Abditibacteriota bacterium
TGAAGCCTGTCATGATATAATTAACAAATACAAATGGCACTTGGCAACATTTGAAAAGCCTATTGACAAATACCCGAAAAATGTTCATATCTATTGGGCAGAGCAGAATTTGGACGCCATTGCCGAAAAGGTTATTGAGATTTTGAAGATTAACCCCTCTCAAAAACAACACATCTACATCCCCGCAATAATCCACAGCAGATAAAAATGCAAAACACTGTCCCCCTAAGCCGAAGGCTTGGGGGGGTGGCATTGGCGGAGCCAATGACGGGGGGATGGAGATTTAATTCATAATAAATTCTTAGAAATTTATTTCATAAATTTAGTTTTTTTATTCCTTAGTTTGAAAAAGGAGATAAAAAATGTCTTTTTTTGTCACAATATTATTAATAACTTTAACTTTTTTTTCATCTTCAATTCTATATAGTCAAAATATGAATGTAGAAATAAACAATTTAACCTATAACATAATAGAAACAAAATCTTTTAAATATAATAAAATAATTTTCAAAGATACAGGTTTTGAGATTTTTGTCACTCCGAATATTAAAAACGGTTACAAATCATACAATCTAAGAGTTATTAATACAGACCAAGATAAAGATAAATCTGCTATTATTTCAATTATTTATCAAACAAAAGGGGATCATTTGACCTGGTATTATGATGTTAATGCACAAACTGACTGTGAAATAGGAAATACCTATTTTGAGCAGGATTACAAACATCCCGCAAACCCTGATTTTGAGTTTTCATCTTGGCCCACGTTTATAAACGGACGGCGAGAAACACCTCTTCCCATAGGAGTTATATCAAGTAAAAATAAATCTCTCATTATGGGATATTTTTTGGATGAGCCTCGAGTTTACAGAATCAAATATACCCAAAACCAAAATCAAGGGGAAATGAGATTTGAGGTTGATCTTGGTTTTTCTTCGTTTACCAAAGAGCCGAATGTGGCTGATTTTACTTTTTTTATTGAAGAAAAACCTACCCCCACCACTTTTCGAGAAGCACTAAAAGAGTATTATAATAAATGTCCACAATACTTTGAAGATAAAAATTTTCTCGGCAGTGGTAGAGAACATGGTCAATGGACCTTGTGGATGCAGAAAAATGTTTTTGCGCCTTGGGATTTTCAAATAGGATACAACCAAATACAAGGAAACAGGGAAGAGCTTGAGAATGAGGGGTTAGGCAAATGGCAAGAGCCTGTTTTGTCATATACCGAGCCTTGGGGTATTTATCAATTATTCCCCGCAAATGATGGTTTTAAAAGAGAATATCAAGCATTTTGTTATAATCCCATAAATACTCAAGATATGTTAAAAGTTATCAAAAACCATGCTGACGCCGAGTCTTCCTTGATTGACCCTTATATATATAATGTGTCCGAATCTGAAGCGGGAAAGTGTGCTTTGGACACTTCTGTATACAGAAATCCTTTAGGGGACTTGTGTTCCTATCATTGGTTTGAGTGCTATAATTTAAGAGATAAGGAAGAGTGGGGGGAACCTCTTCAATATTCCATGGTTATTGTCAATTCCAACCCTGCACTGCCTCATCCTAATAGATTTGACCTGTCTATGAAAGAATGTGATATAAAAGGTTTTGACGGTTATCAGTTAGACAGTCTCAATGAGTTTTGCGGGCAACATGTGGATAATTACAGAAAAGAGCATTGGAGATATGAGGATATACCTTTATGTTATGGTGCAGACACCAAATTACCTTGCCAAAGCCATATATTTGAAAACATACAGTATTTAAGAGCTTTAAGAGAAAAAGCAGATAAAAATGGTATGAGCATAATAGCTTCCAACACATGGCATCCTTGCATAACTTTTTCAGCTCCTTTTTTAGACGGTATAGGTGCGGGAGAAGGAGAAGTTAACTTTAACATAGACGACAGGTGGTTTATGCTTATAAGGCAATTGGTTCCTTATAAAATAATCTCCTATCTTGACTATTCATTTATGACGGGAGACAATCAAGATCTTATAATGATTCTTAACAGATACACGGGAGGTAATAAAACCACTTCGGACTTTTCATTATCTGAAATAAAAATGGAGAGATTATTATTCTTTGGAATATGGCCCGGCACAGGGAACGGTTGGAATGATCCGAATTTGGTAGAAGGCATAAGACCTCTTTATCAAAAATATATGCCACTGTTTAGGGAAATTTCTCAGGCCGGTTATGAGCCTGTTCAAAATGCCGAATCTGACAATGAATACTGCAAGATAGAACGTTATGGCACATTATCAAAGGGAACTCTTTTATATACCATAAGAAATTACAAAAACAATTCTGAGAGTTATGAAATAAAGTTGATTGATTATCCTAAGGATATTGTTCTATATAATCTAAAAACTCTTAAGCCTATAAATTATAGTATAAAAGGGAATGATATTATATTTAATCTTACTCTTAAAGGATTGGAAACGGGAGTTGTTAGAGTATTTAATAAATCTGACCTTTACGATTATAAACTTAAAATGGCAAAAAAACAAATTAATAATCTTTATAAACTTGTTCTTCAAGATAATTTTTGGAGTGGGGAAGAGGATAATGTAAAGATAAGAAATATGGTTAAAAAATAAGAATTATATGATATAAAATCCGCTATCCTCTATTGTCAATCTTTATTATTAGCTATAAACAATCTCTCCGGAAGAAGTAAAGATGAAGCGGAATTTTTACTAAAGGATGCACTTAAATATTTATCTATGTGAGGTGTGATATGTTAAAATGGACTTTTGTAATACTCTTATTGCTTTTGAGTATGATTAGTTTTTCTTTTGAAAAATATGAGCTCACACTTTTAGATCCAAAGACCAATGTCTTTGAGACTAAAACTTTTGATTTTAACAAATCAGAGATTATTTTTGAAAAACTTAAGTATAAGGTGACACTTGATAAAAATAAATATCACAATTATGATACTGCTCTGGTAACTCTTGAAAATCTGTCTTTTGAAAAGGATAGAGCTTTGGTTGCCAAAGTTCACATATTTAGTAGCAAGACTGGTTATAACTGGCATTACGATGTGACCAAATCTACACTATGCGAGCCCGGAAAAACCTATTTTGAATGTGATTATTATTCAGATGATGAGCCTACATATAATCCCTGGGTAATTGACCTTAACGGACGCTCACAATCTGTTCTTCCAGTAAGTGTAATATCCAAAAGTGATTCTTCTGTTATCTGGGGCTATTTTTTAGACTCCCCCGGAGTATATAGAATGAAATACAGAGAAAGTGAACAAGGTGGTGTCATTGTTTTTGAAACGGATTTAGGCTTTTCCGATAAGACAGATAAATTTCCCAATATAAATATGTTTAGATTTTTTATTGAAGAAAAAGATAATGAATTTGATATGCGTCACGCTTTAAAGGAATATTACCAAAATAATCCGGATTATTTTGAAGATAAAAATGTTTTGGGAAAGGGAAGAGAACACGGTGCTTGGACTTTGTGGATGAGAAGTAATGTTTTTGCACCTTGGGATTTTCATATAGCATATAATCAAATTCAATTAAAAAGAGAAGATGCGGAAAATAAAAAAACAGATGAGTGGCAAGGTCCCCTTACAAGTTATACAGAGCCTTGGGGTTATTATCAAATGTTTCCCCCAAAGGAAGGATTTACAAAAACTCAAGATAACTTGGACCTTCACCAAGTTGAGTCTAAAGATATTTTAAGAATGCTTAAAAAGAGTAGTGAAGTAGATCCTTCTCTTATTGATACTTATGTTATTAATATGACTCAAAAAGTCTGTGCTGAAGTAGCCCTTAAGACAGCTATTTATTATAACCCCCAAGGAGATTTATGTTCATATAAATGGCAACCTTGTTATAATGCTCGTGAGATGACAAGAGAAGAAGAAATAGAAGCTTGGGGATATCCTTATTTTTATTCAATGATTGTAGAAAATTGTGATCCCGATATTGAAGGGTTTAACAGATATGATATGTCCCTTACAGAGTGTGATTTGCCCAACTTTGACGGATATCAATTGGACAGCTTGGCAGATTTTGCTACTCACCAAGATAATTACAGAAAAGAACAATGGAAATATGCGGATATTCCTTTGTCTTTTGGTGCTGAAACAAAGGAAGTGACTCAGCCACATTATTATAATTGTTTGGAGTATTTATATAAATTAAGAAAGCATGCGGACGAGCAAAACAGAGTCATTGCCTCAAATACATGGATGCCCTTTATAACATTTAGTGCTCCTTATTTGGATTATATAGGGGCCGGTGAAAGTGACGTTACTCAGTATCCTTTTAGATGGTATTATGCCATGAGAAGCCTTGTTCCCTATAAAAATCTTTCTTACTTGGATTATTCCATACAAATGAATGATTGCGACTATCCCGAAAATATACCTGTGAAAATGGAAAAAATGTTGTTTTTGGGAGTGTGGCCCGGAACTGGAAACGGTTGGCATTTCCCTGAGAAAGTAGAGGCTATAAGACCTTATTATCAAAAATATATGCCTTTATTTAAATATATATCTGAAGCCGGTTGGGAACCTGTCACTGAGGCTTACAGTCCTAACAGTGATATTGAAATTGAAAGATTTGGTAATTTAGATAAAGGGAATATGTATTTAACTGTCCGAAATTCAAAGGGAGAGTTGGGGGATGTGATTTTAAAGACAGATAAAGAAGTTGTAGTATATAATATGAAACTGTTTTTGCCTATTCCTTATAAAAGGCTCTCTTCCCAAGAAATAAGTTTTAGCCTTTTACCAAGAAAGGGAACAACTGAGGTTGTAAAAGTAGCTTATAAAGAGGATTTAGATGCATTTTTATTAAAGGAAGCAAAGCATTACATAAACTTGCTAAATGATTTAACAGATACTAAACAAGTTTGGAGTGACGACGAAAGCTTTAAGCCTGTGAAAGAAATTGTTCAAGATAAATGTTTAGATGTTGAATCTCTTTCAAGAGATGAATGTATCAGTCTTTGCAATAAAATTCTTCCTAATGTTAAAAATGTTGAAGGGAAATGTGGCGTTGAGGCAACATATCTTATTGAAACCGCTTTAAAATATTTGGTAGGTAATTAAATGACAAGCAGAGAGAGAGTTTTAAAGACATTAAACCACGAGCCTGTGGACAGAGCTCCAAGACATTTGTGGACATTGCCTTATTTAAAGGCTGATTTAAATAGATTTTTTGAAAGATTTCCCGATGATTTTACCGGTCCCGACTTTTCATACGGAAAGAGCAGATATGCGCAGGGAACATTCTTTATGCCACCGGGGTATGTGGATGATTTTGGTGCGCAGTGGCATGTTACCGGATACGGTGTTACGGGAGAGGTTCGAAACTCTCCTTTGTTTGATTGGTCAGGCCTTGACACATACGAATTTCCTTGGGAAATGTTGAAGGAAGCTGATTTTAGCAGAGTAAACGAGAGTTGTGCTAAAACCGATAAATTTGTCCTTGCGGGAAGTTTGTCCAGACCTTTTGAAAGGCTTCAGTTTTTTAGAGGAACAGAAAATCTGTATATGGATCTCGCTTATGGTGATGAGAGAATTTTCAAACTTATTGATATGATGCAAGAGTTTAACTTGGCTGAAATGGAGATGTGGGCAAAGACGGATGTGGACGGTGTGTCTTTTATGGACGACTGGGGCTCACAGACATCACTTTTGATTAGTCCTAAAATGTGGCGAGAGATTTTTAAACCTTTGTATAAATCCTATTGTGATATTTTAAGGAGTGCAGGTAAGAAAGTCTTTTTCCACTCTGACGGTTATATTAGGTCTATTTATCCCGATTTGATTGAGATAGGAATTGACGCTGTTAACAGTCAACTTTTCTGTATGGATATAGAAGAAATAGGTGAAAGCTTTGCCGGAAAGATAACCTTTTGGGGTGAGATAGACAGACAGAATATAATACCCTTTGGCACAGAAGAAGATGCTCGCATAGCAGTCAGACGAGTGAGAAAAGCTCTCGATAAGGGCAATGGTGGTGTTATTGCTGAGGTGGAATGGGGCCACGATGCCAAAGAAGAGAATATATATGCTATATATGAAGAGTGGGAGAAAGAAAGTCTTTAAATTACCAAAAAAGACAATTTTTAATAGAAAAATATATGAGTGTATGAGCAAAATTTTATGGTAAGCTAATTTTAGCCGAGCGAGTAGCTCGGCGGTGTATTTGGCTTTATTTTTCAATAAAATGGTGTTTCGAATTTATTCGGAGCCTCATTTTATTAGGAAAATATGCCAAAGACAAAAATGCGTCACCAAAAATTTTGACGAATAACACGAATAATTATTTTTCGTATATTAAAAATTAGGATTTTTTAGGGAATTTAAAGACTTTCTTTGAAAAAACGAATTTGCGAAGCAAATTCCAACCTTTCCCCATTTGTTTGCCAAAAACTCCCGGAACTTTCTGGCAATTTACTCACATTTCTCCTTACACTTTTTGAGAAAATGTTTTTAATTGACATTTGTTTTGAAGTATGGTATAATTATTGTAATACTTAGAGAGGGCATTATGAGAAAGTTTTTTGATATAAACATTCCTTTCAACAGGTTACAGTTTAATTCTTGTTTTTTTGGATTATTGTTATTTGTTTTATTATTATTCTTAGTTTTAAGTAAAATTGATTCTACAGGCGAGAGTATAAAAGCTTGGTATGTTTTTAATTATATATTAGGTTTTAGTCCTATTTTGGTTTTTGTGGCATTGTATAAAAGATTAAAGGATTTGAATAAGAAAAATACTTTTATTTTTAATTGTTTATTTGGATGTAGTTTGTTTACTCTAGGTTTATTATTGCATATTATTATTAGTAGTAATATTAGTAATATTAGATTAAGTAGAGTTATATTTATAATCTTTAATGTCATTTCTTTACTTATTGCATTATATCTGCTTCTTTTAGCTATATTTGTTAAGGGAAACAATGATGATTATGATTGTTATAAACCTAAGTTTAGAAATATTTTTAATTTTAAGTTTTTTAAAAATTGGTTGGATTTTAAAGGAAAAGCTACGAGAAGTGATTTTTTTCTTTGCGGTATATTGATTTTGCTTTGGATTGTTCGCTATTTATTCCTTTTTTTTAATTGTGATGGTGTTATTTTATTGATAGTTGTCTTGTTTCCTATTTTAACATTATCTTGTGGCATAAGGCGACTGCGTGATATAGGTCTCTCACCATGGCACTATTTAATTTTGTATGTGTTCCCCGTGAATGTGTTGTTATTAATTGTATTAATGTTTGGTGAAAGCGAAAAGCCAACCGAAAACGAAAAAGCCTCTCAATAGAGAGGCCTTTTTTCTGTTCCCTTAAACTCAAACCCCTAAAATTTCGCTTTGCTCAATTTTTGGGGACCCCTGAAAGTGAAGCTTTTGGAATTTCTGATTTTTATAAACTGTTGCCGGGGATGTAAGTAGGGGATAGTTTAATAATACCAACAGATTCCCCTTTTAGGAGTTTGTCCAAACACTCTAAAAGTATTTTAGCTGTTCTGTCGTGGTCTGATCCGAAACGATAAAACTCTGCGGGGTAGTTAAACTTTTTGTGAGTGTTGGCGAAGGTGATGATAGCCAAATCCTCCGGGATTTTTACATTATTCATATACAAATATGGAATTATAATGTCCAAAATTCCGTCATCTTGAATAAAAAGGGCATTGCTTCTCTTCGGGCTTTCATACCACTCTTTAAATTTATTAAAGGTATCTTCGTAATCATAGGATTTAATCTTTAGGCTTTCCTTGTCAGTCCAAGAGTCTGCTAATTTTTTCAAGTGTTCAAATTGCTGATTTCCCGCCTTTTGAATACTATCTTCTGTATATATGATAGCCGGATTATCATATCCCTTTTCTTTAAATAATTCTTTGGCTTTTATAAATATTTCATTATAGTCGATATATATGGCATTATCTCCATAAGGGATTATTGCGGAAAAATTAATTACCGGCACATCCATTTTCCCCATATCATAAGCCATAGTATTCACTATTGCCACAATTTCTTTTGAGAAGGGCTTTCGGAAGTAAGCGTCAATACTTTCCTTTATTTCGGCTATGGACTGTCCGTAACCTACAGCAATAAGGGTGTCATATCCTCTGTTTTTGGCATATGTGTTAATGGATTTAATGAGGGTGGGATACCAAACAGTGGAAGAGATAAGGTTTTCAAAACGAACACAAATACAAATAGTTCCTTTATATGCCGGCACTCTTGTGACATAGGAACCCAATCCATGTCGCTTTTCTATTATTCCTTCTGATGTTAAGCTTGTTAACACTTCCCTTATGGTAGACCTTCCGACATTATATTCGTTCATTAGGTCAAATTCTGTTGGCAGTCTGTCACCAAGTTGATATTTCTTCTCAATTATTTGATTTTTAATAGAATTATATATTTCTTTTGATTTCATTATTTATTCCGGTTTAATATTAATAATTGTTATATTTATATTTAAAATAGAAATAAGCCGGTATGGCACTCCAACCGTGGGAGAGAGAGTCTCCCCCTTCACCATACCAACCTCCGTGTTGTGTCTCCCAAAAACTGGTGGCACCGGCGTATAACATTCTTCCCCACTGTTTTTCTATATCATTAAACACAAAATCATAATACTTTTTATCTCCCAAAAGAGTCTCATATTTATACAGACACATAGACAAAGTTGTATCTATCAAATCTTTGTTATATGCTATATTTTTTCGGACAAAGTCTTGTTTTTCTTTTGGAGTGATGCCTGCGCATAAGGCCAATGAGTTGCTTATTTGGGCATAGTGAGGGTCAAAGGGACTGTCTATATATGTTTTATACATACTATTTTCTTCATCCCAAAAGGCATTATGTATTATTTTATCCATATCTTTAATATTATTTGTAAAGTCTTTACATTCTATATTTGTTTTTTGGCACATGTAGATAAAGGCGTTTATTGCCATAAGGGCAAAAGCATTATGAGGCAGGGAATATTTTCCTGTGTTTTTCCCGTCTCCTATAAGCCCCACTCGCCATTCCACAAAATTCCAATATTTATCTCCGGGAGGAGTGGGGAAAATGCCGGTTTCATCCTTTGTTTCAATTAATTTTTCTATAATTGTTGTGGCAGTGGGAATCATTTCTTTAATAAAATCAGTATCTCCGGAGTAAATGAGATAATCTTGAAGCCATAAAACCCACACATAGGTAAAAATAGGAATGGGTATGTAGAAATTTGAGGGAGCTGTAAGCATTAAATGCCCTTCATTCGTTAATGTAGGGACAAAGAGCCTTATGTTCTCTTTTACATAATCAAAATCTTTAAAGAGATAATAATTGCAAAGAGATTGGTTTCTTGAGTCCATAGTGTAAAGGCCTTGCTCTCGCCATGGAGTATCTTCAAAGTGGTCGTGAATGCACTTTCTTAAGGTGTTCTCGCAAACGGACATAATTTTGTTTTCAAGAGAGTTTTTGCTTTTAAATTCATATTTTTTTTCTACAGGGTAGTCTGTTGGAATGATCCGTGCATCATAGAAATTGGCTTTTCCGGTCACGTGGATTTCTAAATATCTTCCCCCTAATCTCACAAATCTGTGGGTAAAGATATTTATGCCTTTTTTGACAAATATTCTAAAGCCGAAATTGTGAGTGTTGAATTGACCTCTCACTCTCATATCGTGCAAGTGTTCTCCGTAGGAACATGTTAAAACAGTTCCTTCTTCAGCTTCAAAATTAAGGTGCAAATGTCCGCACACAGTTTCTCCCATATCCACTATAAAATATGAGTTATGGACGGGAAAATCTTTGTAATTATGGGGAAAGTCTATTTTTTTTCTTAAATCGTTGCCACCTAAGAAATCTCTGTCACAGGTTTTTGCGGCGGAAGGAAATTCTTCTTTTCTTATAAAAGGACCTTTAACTATAATTTGAGCTTTTTTATTTTGGTCATAGACAAGCTTTTTTACAGGTCTTGGTATAAAACTGCAATCTTTTGTGTAAGTGTCTTCTTTGGCGATTTTAGAGAAACCTTTAGTGTTGTTTTTTGTCCAATCATCTGCGTATCTTAAATCCGCTTCAAAGGTATAATTTAGTTGGAGAGACAGTTTTTCTATGTCTCCTTGTTTGTAGACGGGAGAAAGTCTGTAATAAGTATTTTCTCCCGAACAGAAATAATCTGTTTGACCGTCTTTATAAATGCATTCTATGGTATAAATGACACCGGCTTTATCTGAAATGTATGAGCAGAAATCCGTATAACAATTGTATCCTTCAATACATATTCTGTTCGAATTTTCTTTAATAAATTCGGTTATATTTATTTTATCATAGGATTTCATATTAGGATAATCAGTCCACTGTCCGAAAGATACAAAAGAGCCGTTAATATAGAGATTGTAATCTTTGTTGGAACTGATATAGAAATATGCTTCTTTAATGGGTTTTGGTACTATAATCTCTCTTATGAATTGGCAATATTGGTTTATTTTTTCCTGTGATGACTTTGGCCATATCCATAAGGATTTTTCAAAAACATTCATTAATAGTCTTCTTCCTTGTCAAAAGTTATATCTGCCAACCCTTCGGGATTTTGATTTGAGAATAGCATATTATTTTTCAATTTAGAAAAATCAAAGGTTTTGTCTATATCAAGGCTTATAGCATAGTTATATAGTGCAAACCAGTTTATATGATCCTTTGAAAGTTTGATAAAGTATCCGTCTTTGTATTTTTTATTGATTTTATCAAAGATTTTCTTGTCAATTTTGATTGTATTGAAAGAAAGATCCCCGGGTTTGTTTTCGGCGACTTTTTCCCAGTCTTCTCCGTCACAAGAAATATATATACCTATGCCGGATTGAATGGTAGTCCAAAGGATTTCTCCCCCCTTTGCCTTAGGAGAATTTATTTTCTTTACTACATATTGGTCCCGTGCATTTCCGTCTCCGTTTAAAAGACCGTCAGCACCTGAATATTTGATAACATCCAAATCGGATTGAATTGTGTCAAATTTCTTTTCCCAATTTTCTTTGTCGTTGATACTGTCAAAGTAGAAAGCTTTTTCTTCGTTCATTTTGAAATTGGCAGTAATTTTAAGGTTTAGGAGGCAAAGCCAATTGTTTCCCTGTGGGTTAAAGATTTTAATATAAAAAGGTTTTTTGAAATTGCAAGAGTTATATCTTCCCCAATAGAGAACATCTATATTTCCTAAGGATTTCCATTCTTTGCAGTCTTCACTTATATAAACTTCCAAGTCGTTTGTATCAATAGAAGAAGTTTCTATGGAATAATAGGTTATGGGGTAAAATCTTGTGTCTATCATATAGATTACTGTATCTTCAAACATAGAGTTATCAGACACAAGGGCACCGTCTCCCAAATCTCCCTCTTTGTGGATAACCAAATTATCTCCCCCGGTGCTTGAGAAATATAGAGCTCTGTCTTTCCAGTTTTCACTTGAAAAATCTTCGTTAAATGTCCAAGTACCGGTTCTGTTGCTGCGAACAGTAATTTCTCCCCCTTTGTAGAGATAGTTTCCGAAGACTTGACCGTTAAGGGCGGGACATTGAAGGTCTGTTAAAGCTTTAATGGTAATGTTTTTCTTGGGAGTTTCTGCCAAAATACCTCCGTCTGTCACCTCTGTGGCAAAAACAGAAACCGATATGATAATTAAAAGAATGATAAATATATTTTTCATAATCTTTACCTTGATAATAATAATTACATTAGCCAACTATAAATTGAAGAGCCCATCAACCTAAGTGGGACGAAGTCCCACGCTGTCCCCCTAAACTCGAAGAGTTTGGGGGGTGGATTTTTGCCGAAGGCAAAAAGACGGGGGGACTACCCCCTTTTTAAAAGGGGGTGATTTTGCAAGGCAAAATCGGGGGTTTTATTTTGCATTTTGCATTTAATTTTGCATTATGCATTTTGCATTTTTCATTATTTCGTTTCTTTTAATACTTTTATATAATCTTCCGGGTTTACTCCTTTTTCTTTGCAATAGTCAGGGTCTAAGGTTTTTATGGGGTTTCCTGCGTGAGGGTTTCCTTCGTTGTATATCCAAAATGCGGGAGCGTTGACCTGGGTTTCTTCTATTTGTTCTTTCAGATATTCAGGGAGATACATAGGCTTTTTCAGTCTTGTGTTCCATGGGTGGAAACCGGGGATAACTCCACTGATGAAGGGGTATGATCTCCAAATCCATTCCACTTCTTCGTCCGGGTGACAGAACCAACTTGTTATGAAGTCCAGGGTATCATCACTCTTAAGTTCGCCTTTTCCCGCACCGTAGGTTTTTTCTGTGGCAATTCTAATATTGGTGATACCTGCGTCAAACATGCCTTTTAGGAACCAGTAGTGACCTTGGCGACAGTCGTTTCTGTCCGCATATAATCTGGCTTCGTAAAGATTAATGAAATTTGGACCTATGGTTTTTGACATAATTTTTCCCACTTCATAGCCTCTGTGGTAGTAGGCTCCTTTGTATCCCCATTCTTCTTCAAAGGACCAAGGAGTGAAGTGATCTGTAAACTCAGGGCGAATGGGTAGGGGACCCATATAGTTTTCGGCGTCAAACATAATTCCCGTAAAGCCCAGTTCTTTGGCTTTTGAGTATACCTTTTCCATTTCTCTTATGGTGGTTTGCCATAGGGTCTCATCGTTAAGACTTTCTGTGGAAGTGATCATGGTGCAGAAAGCTTCGTGCTCGTCCATCCAGTATCTGATACCCGCTTTTTGAAGAGCAGGTAATACACCGGACTTTTCCAAATAGTTAAAACCTACATTGGTGTTGGTTTGCGGAAAGGCAGATTCAACATAGTCTAAGGTAATATCCGTAATGCCTATTTCTTGTAAATAGGGGATTTCTTCTTTTAGTTGGTCATAGTCTGTGTGCCAGTAGAGAAGATGTCTCTCCGGCTTGTTATATTTTCCGTAGATTTCTATTTCATTGACAGAGGCTGTTTCTCCGCCACCGGCAAGGTAAAGATAAATATATCGACCTACTACACCTTTTGGTAGGGTGATTTCCGTTTTGGCTGAGCCATTGTGGTTGAGATTTACGGGGCGACCTAAGGGCTTTATCATTTTTTCTTGCTCTCGAGGACCTTCTATGCCAAAACCTTTAGGGGGAAAGGCTGAAATTTGAAGGTCAGTAAGCCAGTTGATACCTTCTTCTCCGTTAATAATGGTTATGTGATCGATTTCATAACCTGCACCTAAGTCCAAAACAGTTTTTAAACCTTGATTTCCGTTGATGAAGAGAAGCCCGGTTAAGGGGTCACCGTCGGTTAAGGCTTTTGCATTGTCTATGGTAGCTTGAAGAGCTTCAATATAAAGAGTTTTGGTAGGGATTTTTTCTCCATAGCATAAACTTCCTATAAAGAAAAGAATAGTGATTAGCAATAATAGTTTCATAACAGTCTCCTAAAAACATTATATCATAATTTACTGTTAAAAGCAAAATAAAGGTTATGAGATGAGGGGGGCTAAAATCAGGGCGTTAATATTTGTTATTTTGTTTCTTTTAGCACTTTAATATAATCTTCTCCGCTAATTTCCATTTCTTTACACCAGCTTCGGTCTAAGGTTTTCGTTGGGTTTCCGGCGTAGGGATTTCCTTCGTTGTAAATCCAAAAGGCGGGAGCGTTGACCTGTGCTTCTTCTATTTGTTCTTTCAGATATTCCGGTAAATACATACCTTTCTTGAGACGACAATTCCAAGGGTGGAAGCCGGGTATAACTCCGCTTATGAACGGATAGGCTTCCCATATTTTTTCCACTGTTTCATCCGGGTGTCGGAACCAACTTGTGAGAAAATCCGCAGAATCCTGGCTTTTCAGTTCTCCCTTTCCGGCTCCGTAGGTTTTTTCTGTGGCAATTCTTATATTGGTGACTCCGGCATCATACATGCCTTTGAGAAACCAGTAGTGACCTTGGCGACAGTCGTTTCTGTCTGCATAAATTCTGGCTTCGTAAAGATTTATGAAATTTGGTCCTATGGTTTCTGACATAACTTTTCCCACTTGAAGCCCTCTTTGGTAGTAGGCACCGCTGTATCCCCATTCCTCTTCAAAAGACCAAGGAGTGAAGTGGTCTGTGAATTCGGGGCGTATATTTAAAGGTCCCATATAGTTTTCTGCGTCAAACATAATTCCCGTAAAGCCCAGTTTTTTAGCTTTTGAGTATACTTCTTCCATCTCTCTTATGGTTGTTCGCCAGGAGATATCATCTCTTAAGCTTTCAAGAGAATTGACAAGAGTGCAGAAACAACCGTGTTCATCTATCCAATATCTGATACCTGCATCTTTAAGGGCTTTTAGGACACCAACCTTTTCCAAATCATCAAAGTTTAGGTTGGAGTTGGTTTGTGGAAAGCCTGTTTCAATGTTATCAATATATATGTCGGTTATGCCAATTTCTTGCAAGTAGGGGATTTCGTTTTTTAATTGTTCAAAGTCGTTATACCAATAGAGGAGATGTCGCTCCGGCTTGTTATATTTACCATAGACTTCTACTTCGTTGAGAAAAGCATTTTCATCTCCTCCGGCAACGTAGAAATAGATATATCTTCCCACAATACCTTTTGGAAGAGTGATTTCTGTTTTGGCGTCCCCTTTGTGGTTTAGGTTTATGGGACGACCTAAGGGCTTTATCATATTTTCCTGTTCTCGAGAGCCTTCTATACCAAAACCTTTTGGGGGAAAGGCGGATACTTGAAGGTCTTTGAGCCAATTGATACCTTCTTTTCCGTTGATGAATGTAACGTGGTCTATTTCGTAGCCACTGCCTAAATCCAAAACAACTTTAAGACCAAAATTCCCTGTTGTAAAGTGAACTCCTGTTGAGGGGTCACCATCGGTTAAGGCTGAGGCATTGTCCAAAGCTCCTTGAACCGCTTGGATATAAACAGTTTTTGTTGATATTTTTTCAGAAAAACAAATAAGAGGGATAATAGTTAAAATAAGGGCTAAAAGTATTATTCTCATAATATTCTCCTTGTGTTGTCTGACAACCTAATTTTATTATATCACAATTTTAAAAAAAAGTCAAAAGAATAAATATTGTAAAAATTTCTTAACTGTGATATAATAATTATGGTAATAGATATGATTTGTGACTTAAAAAATGATTTTGTGATTTGAAAAAATAGATTTCATAATAATTAAGGAGTTATATATGTTAGATCCGCGAATGACAAAACTTGCCAAGTTGTTGGTAAACTATTCTTGTGAAATAAAAGAGGGAGAGAAAGTATATATTTCTACCTCAGGTATTCCTGCAGAAATGAACTGTGAACTTATAAAGGAAATATCAAAAGTAGGTGGTATGCCCTTTAATCACATTGGGAACGCAAGAATTTCCAGAGAAATGAATAAACACATAACCAAAGAACAGCTTGAAATAATGGTAAAATATGATTTGCCTCTTATGAAGGAGATGGATGCTTATATAGGTATTGGTGGTTATGAGAACGATACGGAAGGTTCTGATGTGCCTCACAGTCAACTTGATTTGATAAAGAATGTATATGGAACTCCTGTTCTTAACGAAAGAGTAAATAATACAAAATGGGTTATTCTTCGTTGGCCTACACCGAGTATGGCTCAGAGAGCTTGTATGTCTACGGAAGCTTTTGAATACTTTTTCTTTGATGTTTGCACTCTTGATTATGAAAAATTGAAAAAAGCCGAGCAGGTTTTGATAGACAGAATGGATAAGGCAGATAAGGTTCATTTGGTAGGACCTAATGATACTGACCTAACTTTCTCTATTAAGGGTATTAAGTCCATAGGTTGCTGGGGGGACAGAAACATTCCTGATGGTGAAGTTTATACAGCTCCTGTTCGTGACAGTATTAATGGTGTTATACATTATAATTGTCCCACCATTTATGACGGAAAGCCCTTTGATGATGTCCGATTTGTATTTGAAAAGGGAAAAATAGTGGAAGCTACAGGTTCCGACCCGAAGGGAATAAACAGTATTCTTGATTCTGATGAAGGTGCCAGATATGTGGGTGAGTTTTCACTTGGTGTAAACCCGAAAATCGACAGACCAATGAGAGATATTCTCTTTGACGAAAAAATCTCAGGTTCCATTCATTTAACTCCGGGAAGAGCTTATGAAGAAGCTTTTAACGGAAACGACAGTAAAATCCACTGGGATTTGGTAATGATTCAAACAAAGGAATACGGTGGCGGAGAGATTTGGTTTGATGACGAACTCATAAGAAAAGACGGAATATTTGTTCCCGAATATTTGAAATCTCTCAATCCGGATAACTTTGTTTTATAGAGGGTTTTATGTCACGTCCGAATTTTGATCAAGTGTATATGGAAGTGGTGGAGATTATAAGCCAAAGGTCCACTTGCTTGAGAAAGAAAGTGGGTGCTGTGGTCACCATTGATAATAGGATTCTCTCTCACGGATATAACGGTTTGCCCGCAGGCTTTCCCAACTGTTGTGATACGGGAGAATGTATGAAAACCAAGCACGATGATGAAGATTATAAGATATGTGTTCATGCAGAGCAAAATGCTATTTGTCAGTGTGCCAAGAGGGGATTGGCACTTGAAGGTGCCACTATGTATGTGAACGCTGACATCTGTATGACCTGTGCCAAGCTTATAGTTTCTTGTAATTTCAGTCGTGTGGTTGTGAAGCGAGATTTTAAAAATCAAGGTGAAGGCATTAATCTCATTAAGAAAGCAGGCATAAAAGTAGATTTTTGGAATAGTGAAAGTAATAAAATTATTTGTGAATTGTAATTGCAAAAGAAACAATTACAATTCACATTTAAAAAAGGATCAAATTAAAAGTTTGAATTTTAGAGAGCCTAAAAAAGATATTTCTTTAAATAATGATATTGATAATAAAGAATGTGATAAAATAAGTTTTGTTTCTCATACATCTGAGATTTTTTGGAATGACAATTGGCAGTATGGGGAATATTCAAAGATACATAATTCTCCTGTAAAGATATATTATTCAAATATTCCTGAGAAAAAGAATAAAATAATATGTGTGAATGCAGGTCACGGAACAGTGGGCGGTGAGAAAGTTATGACATATTGTCATCCCGATAAATCTCCCAAATATATTTCCGGAAGCACAACAAAAGGCCAAGTCTATGCCGTAGCAGTTAGTAACGGAATGATTTTTCAAGACGGAATGCCTGAGGCAGAGGTAAATTTGTCTTTGGCTTTGATACTAAAGGAAGAATTGCTGAAAGCCGGTTATGATGTTCTTATGATTAGGGAGAGTGACGATTGTCAATCAGATAATATAGCAAGAACGGTTTTTGCCAATAACAATGCAGATTGTCATATAGCTTTACATTATGATTGTTCAAATATGGATAAAGGATTGTTTTATATATCGGTTCCGGATATAGAAGAATATAAAAATATGGAGCCGGTTAAACCTTTATGGCAAATTCACAATAAGTTAGGTGAGGATTTGTATTTTGGAGCGAAAATATCCGGTGTTAAGGTATATGAGAAAAAGGATTATCCCATAGACTTAACTCAAACTTCTTATTCCACAATCCCCTCGGTGGTTTTGGAAGTAGGTGACAGAAAATCCGACTATTCAAGCATTACACAAAAAAGAATAGCACTTGGTATTATAACGGGATTAGATAAATTTTTTGGTTTTGAAATACAAAATTAAATATGAAAAAATGTTTTAATATTAAAAGAAGTTCCCGAAAAAATCAGTGTTTATTTAAAAGATATATATTTTAGAGGGGCTGATGAAAAAAACATTTGTATGATTTTATAACCAAAAAGAAAAGTTTATTTAGTAAATCATAAGAAATATATTATTAAAAGGAGCCTTTTGGCTCATTTTTTTATTTTTGGCTTAAGAGGTCAATTAATAAACTAACCTTCCTTAAATACCTGTCCTTATGGGGGGGGTCTTATTATTTGAAAAAAAAAACTATATATGATAAAATAATTATGATTGTATATATATTTTATCTTAAAAATACTAAAAAAATCTTAACAAACACTAAAAATCTTTTAATAAACTATTTTTCAAAGAAAACCGGAGATTATAATGTTAGACAAAATAAAAAACCCTTCATCCATTATGAGACCGGCGCCTTTTTGGTCATGGAATGACAAGCTTGACCCGGATGAGTGTCGTCGTCAGATAAAGGAAATGGCTGAAGAAGGCTGGGGATCGTTTTTCATGCACTCTCGTGTGGGACTTGTGACTCCATACCTTTCAAAAGAATGGTTTGACCTATGTAATATATGTGCCGAAGAGGCAGAAAAATATGGTATGTTCGCATGGCTTTACGACGAAGACAAATGGCCCTCAGGTTTTGCCGGCGGTTTAGTGCCACAAAACCCGGAATTCAGAGCCAAAGAGCTTATCCTTCTCAAAAAAGACCAAATCACAGAAAATGACACTGTTCTCAAGGAATATGAAAACAAGGGGGCCACTTATTATATTTGTAAGAGAATAGAGCCCTTAGGAAATAAATGGTTTAACTTTGCCGCATATACAGATCTTATGAGCAGAGATGCTATTAAATATTTTCTTGAAACCACTCATGAGCAATATAAGAAATACTGCGGAGACAAATTCGGAAAATCCATTCCGGGATGTTTTACCGATGAGCCTTGTTATCTATTCTACGGTCATGACGGTCAATACAGAACCCCATGGTCCGATTGTCTTCCCTCTTTCTTTGAAAAGATGCATGGTTATAAAATTGAAGACCAAGTTGAAAAATTATTCTTTGATGTAGAGAATTACAAAAAAATACGATTTGACTATTACAAAGCTTGCACAGCTCTCTTTAAAGAAAGTTTTACAAAACAGTATTATGATTGGTGCACAGCTAACAATCTAAAATATGTAGGTCACTACATGGCAGAGGATTCTTGTTGGTATCAAACCCAGTGGGTGGGGGATGTTATGAGCCAATACGAATATATGTCCTGGCCCGGCACAGACAAGCTTTGTCGTCACATAGAGCAAAATGTCACCAACAAGCAAGCTTCTACCGTTGCAGACCAATTAAATAAAGAAAGAGCTTTCTCCGAAGTTTTCGGGTGTCAAGGCGGACAGGTTTCTTTCTTTGAGAGAAAGTGGGTTGGGGACTGGCAAACTGTCCTCGGTATCAACTTTGTAAACCATCATCTCTCCCTCTACTCCATGCGTGGTGAAAGGAAGAGAGACTATCCCGCCAACCTTTTCTACCAACAGCCTTGGTGGAAGGAAGAAAAATACTTGTCAGATTACTTTGCTCGTATTTGTGCCTTTGGTGCCGAAGGAAAGAGAGATGTTTCTGTTCTCTTATTCCAGCCCCTAACCACAGTATGGTGTAATTATTCTCCCATGCACATGGATACAAGTAATTTTGATACATCTTGTCTTCTTGAGAAATCCTTTGATATTCCTTTTGCCACGGCAGCAAAGAGATTTATGGATGAAAAATTGGATTATCACTTTGGTAACGAGGAAATTATGTCCAAATACGCCAAAGTTTCCGGTGACAGAATTGTTATTAACGATTACTCATATTCAGTTGTGTTTGTGCCACCTATCGAAAACATGACTTCTTCCACATATGAGTTATTTAAAGAATTTTCTCAAAATGGCGGTAAGCTTATCTTTACGGAGGGGCTCCCAACCATGATAGACGGAGAAGAGGCAGAGATTTCCTTTGATAACTATCAAATAGGAATGGACCTTAACGACTCCATAAAAATGGCTAAAGATGCATATACCCCTGATATAAAGATAGAGGACAGAGCCTTATTCTTTCAAAAGAGGGAGGACTGCAACTGCCCCGAGATATGGTGTCACGCCAGAGAAGTGGAAGGCTCCAAGAGATATTTCTTGGCAAATACCAACGAAAAGAGAATAATAGATGCCAAGATTACCATAGATACTGATAAGCCTGTAGCTGTTTTGGACACCTTTGACGGATCATTATACAAAGCTAAGTCCAATGTTATGGAATGCACATTTGCAAAGGCGGGCTCTTTGCTGATAGTGGTGGGAGATGAAGCAAAGGAAGCCACAGAACTCTGTCCGCCTGTTATAGGTTCCGGCGTTTGCTTTGCAGATCTTTCAGGGGAGTTGCCTGTTGCCACCATTAACAACTTTGAAACAAAGGTGTTAGACAAAAATGTTCTTTTGTTAAATGAGATAAAACTTAGTATGAACGGAGAGGTTTACGAAGGCCCTATTTGCGGTTCTTGGTTTACTCTCTTTTATGAGGCTCCCGACGGATGCCCATACATAGCCCAATATTCTTTTGATTCTGCCATAGAGATTGAAAACTGTTTCCTTGCCATGGAAGTGGCAGAAAACAACGATGAAATTCTCTTTAACGGAGTGCCAGTAAAGCCTCTTAAAAAATATGGTGAAATGGGTGCTTTCTCACCTGAAAAGAGTTGGCTGGATGTTAACTTTACAAAAGTTCCTCTTCCAAAAATCAAAATAGGAACCAACACCATTACCATAACAGGTAAAAAGATAAACAACATTACAGGTCCCGGCTTCCACGACAAAATTCATGTTCCCATAGAGGAGTATCACCCAACTGAGGTGGAAGAAGCTTATATAGTAGGTGATTTTTCACTTCTAAAAGTATCTGATGGGAAATTTGTAATTGTAAACAAACAAGAGCCTGACCATAAAAACATTACAGACTCCGGATATCCTTTCTATATAGGAAAGGTGTCTTTGAAGAGTTGGTTTGAGGCAGACAAACTTGTGGGTAAAAAATATTATATAAAGCTTATGGATGCTTATAAATCCTCCGCAGAGGTCATTGTAAACGGTAAAAAGTGTGGTGTGGGGATTTTTGATAACGATATGATAGACATAACAGAGGCTATGAAGATGGGGCACAACGATGTGGAAATAATATTTGCCACCACTCTTGTAAACTGTTTCGGGCCTAACAGAAACTACTTGATAAAGGATATGAAGGGAATAAGTCCCGGTCTCTTTATCTCAATGGATATGTTCCATAATTCTTATGAGTTGTTCCAATATGGAATAGGAAGTTATTCCGTTTGGGAAATATGATAAAAGGAAAAAGGTATGAATTGGCATTATAATTGTAATTTTGGTATTCATTTTGACCTTCACGCAAGCGAGAAAGATACGGAGCTGGGGGCAAAAATCACTCATGAAAATTTAAAGGAAACTCTCACTCTTATTAATCCGGATTGGATTCAGTGTGATTGTAAGGGACATGCGGGATATACGGCTTGGCCCACAAAATACGGCTACATGGCTCCCGGAGTTATTCGCAACGCTATGAGAGTCCATGCGGATGTGTGCAAGGAGCTTGGTATAAAGCTGGGTATGCATTATAGCGGAGTTATAGACACAAAGGCTTGCACAGAGCATCCCGAGTGGGAGGCAAAGGCTCCTAAGGGGAAAGACGGAGAAGCTCAAGGGTATTCTTCCGAGATGAAGAGTGTGTGTCCTCACAGCGCCTATTATGATGAGCTTATGATTCCCCAAATGCTGGAGCTTATAGAAGACTACGATGTAGACGGTTTTTGGGTGGACGGAGACTGCTGGGGGGTTCGCCTATGCTATTGTGACAAATGTTCATCTGAATTTAAGGAAAAGTATGGTATAGAGCCTCCCACGGACCAAGAGTCTAAAGAGTGGCGACTTTGGACGGACTATCACAGAGACTTGTTTGTTAAAAACACCAACAAGTATATAGAGGCTGTTCACGCCAAAAAGAAAGATTGTTTGGTTATTTCCAACTGGATGCTTACTTTCGGAGCTCCCATAGAAAATGTTTTGCACGAAGATTATATATCCGGTGATCTCTCTCACAATTTAGGTCTTCGTTCCGCAGCCTTGGAAGGTCATTTCCTCCCTAACAGAGGCATGGATTGGGACCTTATGGTATGGGGATTCATGAGTAACGACTTTGGACACTGGACGGCAAAAACTATTCCCCACCT
Source organism: Abditibacteriota bacterium (assembly GCA_017445025.1). GTDB lineage: Bacteria > Armatimonadota > UBA5829 > UBA5829 > UBA5829 > RGIG7931. The sequence continues at coordinate 21,953 of JAFSVJ010000031.1, forward strand.
CACTCAAGAATGTGCTTACATAGTGGCTTGTGGCGGTGCCGTCATGATATACGAAACCCCTCACAGAAACGGGCTTATAACAAGGTGGCACGCAGAAGATTACAGAAAGATAGGAGACTTTTTAAAGCCCAGAGCCTTGGTATCACGACATTCCAAATCTGTGCCCCAGGTGGCTGTTATTCACAACCCAAATGATTATTGGGACGACACCAATGATGGTGTATATACCATTAATCTTACTCATCCTGCTTATAAAAGACATATAGGTGCCGGCACCCTTCTTAACGAATGCCATTATCATTATGACTATGTTATGCCCTCTATGGTAAAGGGTAGATTGAGTGATTATAAGGTTGTGGTTCTTCCGGAAGTCTACAAATTAGAAGAAGATTTCTCAGAAGAGATAAGGGAATACGTAAAGGCCGGTGGCTCTCTCCTTGTGACGGGTCTTAACTGCACAAAGACTATGTCCGACATTTTGGGCGTATCCGGTGAAGAGATTATGAAAGAAGGGTATAACTACCTTTCCGCCGGGAACAGGGTGACCACCTTTGGTGATACATTTACCAAGGTGACTCCCACAAGTGCCAAGGTCCTTAAATATATTATGAAAAACCAGATAATAGGGGAGGATGAGACGGAAAACCCCGCCGTCACGGTAAACCAATACGGAAAAGGTGTTGTTGTGGGCGTCTACTTTAACATGTTTGAATCTGAGGCTGATACTCACTATCCTTTAAACAGAGTTTTCTTCAAAGAGATTATGGATAATTTCCCTGTAGAGTGGAAAATAAGTGATGTTGAAGCTCCTAACTATGTTCACTTTAACCTGAGAGAGAAAGAGGGAAAGCTTATAATTAACCTTGTGAACGTGGGAAAGGTGACCACAGCCACAGAGCTGAATAATGTGGATATGGTGGAGAGGATACCCCAGGTGCCCTATCTAAGATTTAAGGTGAAGGCAGATAAAGAGCCCACGGGGGTAGAGTTGATTCCCGCACAAACCAATATTGTGACCACCTATAAAGAAGGATATTTAACTGTGGAAGTTAAGAATTTGGATATTATGGAAAGTGTGGTTATAAATTTATAAATAGGAGAAAATATGAAAGTAGGAATTATAGGTTGCGGAGGTATATCTCAGTTTCATTTTAAAGGTTATGAAGCTACTGATGCAGAGATTATATGGTGCTGTGATTTAAGAGAAAATGCAGCCAAGAATATGGCTGAAAAGTATGGGGCAAAAGCTACCTGCGATTTTATGGATGTTGTTAAGGACCCGGAAGTGGATGTTATTAACATTTGTGCCATGACCAACAGTCACAATCAAATAATAAAGGCTGCCGCAAAAGCCGGGAAGAAAGTTATTTGTGAAAAAACCTTAGGGTTTGATGTGAAGGATGCCTTGGATATTGCCAAGTGCGTGGAAGAGGCGGGAATATGGTTTGCCACAGCCTATATGAAGAGGTATTTCTCTGCCGTTAAAATGGCAAAAGAGATAATAAGGGAGACAGAGGCAAAGGTTTTATCTGTTTACGCCAGAAGTTTTCAGCCTTGGTCTACCATGTATGACCCGGATAACGAAGAGATGATTCTCTCTACCAATGGTCTTTTGAAAGGGCACGGCGGAGGTGTTTTGGTATGCGGAGGAAGTCATATCCTTAATTTACTTCACTATTTCTGCGGACTTCCCGTCTCTGTTTTCGGACAAATGGATTTTGCTCCAAAGGCTACCTTTGACAGAGATGCCAATGCTATGATAATTTTTGAAAACGGTTCTGTTGCCCACTTTGAAACCATGTGGCATGAGTATAAGAAAGGGGGTTTTGAGAGAAACGGATGGGACGAGAGACTGGAGATAAACACGGATAAGGGGGTTATTAACTTTGCCACTACCAAGTGGGATGAGCCTGTAAACCCTGTAAGACTTTCATATTTGGACGCAAGAAGCGGAGAGTATACGGAATATCGTTTTGATGTGGAAAACCCTTTCACCAACGAAATGATTGAACTTAATGAGAGGATTAAGGAGGGCTCACTTCCGAGAATAGACCACTGGGACGGGTATATTGTGGATGCCATGATAGACGCCATAACAAGGTCTGCCAAGACGGGCGAACTTATTGATATGATCTGGCCCCCGGAATTTTTAAAAGTAAAAGATACACACGCAATAGGTAAATAATCTGTCCCTCTAAAGCGTTAGCTTTGGGGGGTGGCAGTCCGTAGGACTGACGGGGGGATGGAAATCCCAAAATTACGGATAGTATCTTATAACAACAAGGAAAAATATATGAAAAGTAGAAGTTTATTTGTGACAAAACCCTATAATTATGAATTAAAAGAAATTGATATGCCGGAGATAGAGCAAGACGAGTGTTTGCTTCAGATAATTTGTTGTGGTATATGTGGGTATGATTTGGAGATTTCAGGCTATTTGGCAGATAATCCCACAGCTTTAGGTCATGAGTATGTGGCAAAAGTGTTAAAAGTGGGTGGTGCTGTCACCAATGTGAAAGTGGGGGATCAAGTGACTGCCGAGTCCTGTATGGCTTGCGGTTTCTGTGACGATTGCAGAAACGGACGCCCTGATCTTTGCCAATCCACTCCAAAAAAGAATATTTGGAATAATTACGCTCAAGGTTTTGCCGATTATACCATAGCTCCCGCAAAGGCGCTGGTGGTTTGCAACGATTTGGACCCCATGGATGCGGTCCTCTCTGAGCCTTGCGGAGTGTCCCTTGACCTTGTAAAAACCGCCGATTTGGACTTAACAGACGATGTCTTGATAGTGGGACAGGGACCTATAGGATCAATGGCTTTGCAAATAGCTGCCCACAAAACCGTGGGAAAGATATATGTTGTGGACAGACATGAGAAACGCAGAGAAATAGCCCTTAAAAACGGGGCATCTGTGGTTTTTTCTTCCATGGACGACATAGGAGAGGTGAAGTTTAATAAAGTCCTTCTGACGGCCGTTCCGGAGCTTTTGCCGGAGTGTATAAACCATACAAAATTTGGGGGATATGTGTGCTTCTTGGGCTCCAACTTCAAAACAGGGGGGGTGGTGGCAATAGACACTCACCAAGTCCACTTTAATAAACTGCAACTAAGGGCAAGCCACGCCAGCCCCGCCATGTATTTCCCACAGGTCCACAAGCTTTTGAAGACAAAGGCTGTGAAGAGTGAAACCATCATAACCCATGTTTACAAATTAGAGGAGTATGAAAAAGCCTTTGGGGAACTCCTTCATAACAAGGACAACGCCATAAAGGTGGTAATAAAACCATAAAAAAACTGCCCCCTAAGCATAAGCTTGGGGGGTATATTTTTGTGAAGCAAAAGACGGGAGATTTTTTCAATGAAAAATGCAAAATGCATAATGCAAAATTAAATGAAAAATGCACAATAATTGTGGGACTGCGTCCCACTATGGTTGCCGGGCTCTAAGCTTTGTAGTCGCTCTGTGTAATTTTAAACGCCGGTAAATGTGTCCCCATATTTTCGAAGAAAATGGGGGGTGGCAGTTGCGTCAGAAACTAACGTGGGATTAAAATTTCTGACACTCCCATAAACATAGGGATAAAAAACAAGTATTTTGTTCTTTTTGTGCGTAAAATCCGATAATTTGCCAAAAGGTTAAAAAATATATACCTAAAATTAGTAGATTTTCGGAAAAATATGGTATAATATATATGAAATAAAATAAAAAGGTATGATAATGAAAATAAAAGATATTGCTAGAATTGTTGTTGGAAAACCCATTAGTCGTTTTACTGAAAAATCCGGCAATCAAGTGTCTATACTTCAGTGTAAAGATTTTACTGACTTTATAGATTTTGATAACATGGAAAAGGTTTTTATTAATTCACAAGAGAGGGTGAATTTTGTTGAAAAAGGCGATATTTTAATTAAAACAATGTCCCCTTATAATATATGTGTTTATGATTTTGATGATCCTTGTGTTTTAGGTTCAAGTATGTTTTTACTTAAGGTTAAAGAAGAATACAAGAAAATGTATGATTCTTTCTTTTTAGGTTATTTCATTAGCAAAAACCTTAATCTTAATTTTGTTAGTAGTGATGGAAGAAAAGCGATTTATAAAGAAGCGTTTATAGATTTAGATATTCCAAATATAAATTATTCATTACAAAAACATATAGGAGAGGCTTGGGTTAAGAATAGAAGTATATATAGAATTGAACTAGATTTGGCAAAAAAGAATTATACTTATAATTGTAGTTTACTTGATGAACAATTTGAAAAAATAAGAGGAAATAAATAATATGTTAAAAGATGCTTATATTTTGTCAAGTATATTGAGACTTTATAGATTAGGAACAGAATATAGTATAAAATTATTAGGGTCTGTTTTTTTATTAAAAAAAATATCTGAAGATTATCTTGCCAAGAAAACAACATATAACATTGATGATGAGCATTTATTTGAACCGGCTGATGTGTTTTTAGAAGATAATTCGTCTACCTTACGGTTAAAAAAGTGCTTGAAGTTTTTAGCAGATAATAATATTATTCTTAAAGATGTGTTATATATAGATTTTCCTGATAGTATAGATTTATCTTCCTTAATTAATAAAGTTGATGAATGTGATATTAATAGTTTTTCTACTATTTTGGAATATTTATATTTAGTTATGACATCAAGATTTGGTGTATATGTTATACCTAAAACAGAAGATTTGGTTAAGAAATTGATAATTAACAGTAATATTGATGTAAATGAAATATATAATCCTTGTATTGATAATGGAAATTTTATTTTTAATTTAAAAGATATTAATTGTAAATATTATGGTCATATCAATGATCGTTCAAAAGAATGGGTAATTAAGGTTAAGTTATTACTCTTGGATAACAGTTGTGAAAATGTAATTGCAAGTTCCTCTATTACTGAACCTTTTTTTGATAACAGAGAGTTTGATTGTGTAATATGTGCTCCAACGATTGGAATAAAAATAAATCCAACTTTTTTTATACATAAACTGCCTTCTCAAGGAGTTGAACATATTCACAATTTGTTTTCTGAGGGATTGTATGTTATAGATTGTATAAATCATTTATCAGATAGTGGGATTGGGCTAATATTTGTTCCTAATATGTTTTTATTTAACCTTATGAATATAGAAGTTAGGGAAATGTTAGTTAAGAATAATTATATTGATAGTGTAATTAGTCTTGGTCAAATTATTGATAAATCCGGGGTTAGTCTTTCACTTTTAGTTATTCGAAAGAATAAGAAAAATAAGAATATACAATTTATAGATACTTGTGAAGAAGATAATACCAAAGATTTGCGAAAAAGTATTCTTAATACGGATATTAATAAAGTAATTGAGGAATACAATTCTACTGAAGAAACAGAGAATAAAGTTATATTGCCTATTGATAAAATAAGTGATAGTTATATACTTCAAGTAGATAATTATTTAGTAAAGGAAAAACCAAATCCTATTGATACAGGCCGGTTATATGAAGATATAAGAAAATTAAATAAAGAATTGGCAGGTAATAAGGTTATGTTTAAGTATCACCTTAATGAGATTAGAAAATTAGTTGAGAGTGAGGTGAAATGATGGATATACCTATTGATATAACTAATGCTATAATCGAGAATGAAAAAAATGTTTTAAAATGTAGAGAGTGCGGTTGTGAAAGCTTTTTTGATAGCCAAGAAACTTCATTTATTGGGGATGTAGTAAATAATGAGATTAAAGACTTAAGCATAGAAGTTTATTTTTGTAAAAATTGTGGTATGCCTTTAGCTAAAATTAAATTAGAAAATATAGATGCTGAGAAAATAGAGGTTTCTGAAGGCGGTAAGAAAGAAGAAGAATTCTATCCTTTCTTCCCGTATGTAGAAGAAATGGAGTTTGAAATAGATGATTATTATAAAAAATATTATAAGGAAGCCTTAAGACTTAAAGATATTAATCCAAGGGCATGTATATGTTTATTAAGAGTTCTTGCAGAGCGTTTGCTAATTAGGGAATTTGGTGTTGAAGGAAATACTCTTGGAGATTTAATAAATGATTTTAAATCTAAATGGAAAATAAATAAAAGCTTAAGTAATACCTTGAATAATTGTATGAATTTAGGGAACAGTGCCGCACATGGTAATTCAGAAGAAATAACTATTATAGATGTATTTTCTATGAATGAGCATATAAAAACTATATTTGAAGAAATATTAGTTAAAGAATCGTATGAATATAAAATGTAATAATATATTATTGCAAAATTTAACACTTGACTTTTTTAGAAAAATATGTTATAATAGAATATGACAGTAAAAACGAAAAGAGAAGAGTGCTTTTTTATGAAAAAGATGAAGTTAAAGGATATTGCTTTTATTCAATCCGGTTTAGTGTTAAGTAGGAAAGAAAGTGAGAATAAGGGGAAAGTATATAAAAGATTAACATTTAGGTCTATTGGAGATGACGGATTTGATATAAATTCACTGGAAACCTTTAGGACTAATGAGGATATATCACAGTTTTTAACGCAGGAAAATGATATTATTCTAAAGTTATTTGTTCCCTTAAGAGGAGTTTTGATAGATAAAAAGACTAAAGGTTTTGTGGTTCCTTCTCAATTATGTATTTTGCGACCTAAAGACAATATAGATCCCGGTTTTTTACTTGGGTATATTAATAGTTTAGGTAATAGAATAGATAATTTGGTGGAAGATGTGGGTTTGTTAGGTCAAAGACTTGTAAAAGTAAAGAGTCTTAGAGAGATAGAAGTGCCAATGGTTAGCATGGAAAAACAGATATTGGTTTCAAGTATTATTAAAGAACAAAATAAATTGAATGAATTATATAGGGACCTGATAAAAGAAGAAAACTATAGATTAACAAATATTATTAATTCAGTGTTGGAGATGGGAAATGACTAATAGAAAGGATATTGAAAGAGCTTTATTTGCAGGTGCAAATTCTTTAAGAGATACAATAGATGCAGCTAATTACAAAGATTATGTTTTACCCATAATGTTTTTGAAATATTTAAGTGATACTTATTTGGAAAATGTGGAAGAGTTATCAAAGCATTATGAAGGTGAGAGATTAGAGCGTCAGAAAAGTTATCTACCTTTTGTTATTGCTGATGAATATTTATTTGACAGTTTGTATCAAATAAGAAATGATATTAGAATCGGTGAAAAGTTAAATCAAGCAATGAGAGGTATTGAAAACGATAACAGCGACCAGTTATCGGGCGTTTTGAATACAGTAGATTATAATTCAGAAATGGCATTGGGGACCAAGGATCATAAGAATGCAATTCTCCGAAACCTTTTGGAAGATTTTAAGAATTTGGATTTAAGACCTTCACATATAGAAGTCACTAAGGGGGAAGTGCCGGCTGATGTTATAGGTGATGCTTATGAGTATATGATTGGGCAGTTTGCAAGTATGGCAGGAAAAAAGGCCGGTTCTTTCTATACTCCGGCAGCTGTGTCACAATTAATGGCAAATATAGTTAATGTTCAAGGCGGAGAAAGAGTTTATGACCCGACTTGCGGTTCAGGTTCATTGTTGATTAAGGCGGCAAAGAAACAGGATCTAAAAAACGTTTCAATTTATGGTCAAGAGGTAAACGGTTCTTCTGTTTCTATGGCAAAAATGAATATGTTTATTCATGGAATAAGTGATGCTCATATTGGTTGGGGAGATACTTTGGCAAATCCATTGTTTAAGGATGGCGACGGAAATTTAATGTTGTTTAATAAGATAGTTGCCAATATGCCTTTTAGTAAAGATAAGTGGGCGGAAGGCTTTAACCCCGGTGGTGAAGTGACAGAGAATAATGATAAAAAGTTTAAGATGGAAGCCAAGTTTGATCCTTATAAAAGATTTGCTTGGGGAGTGCCACCGGCAGGTAAAGGAGATTGGGCTTTCTTGCTTCACATGATTTATTCTTTGGCAAATAAAGGTGTTATTGCCGCAGTTGCTCCTCATGGTGTTTTGTTTAGGGGTAATGCAGAGGGTAAAATAAGACAGAAGGTAGTGGAAGAGAACCTTTTGGATGCTGTTATCGGTTTGCCCGAAAACCTATTTTACGGCACTTCCATTCCTGCTTGTATATTGGTTTTTAAGAGAGGTAAGACAGATAATGATATTTTGTTTATAGACGCAAGTAAAAAAGATGAAAAGGGTAATTTAAGGTATGAAAAGGGGACTAATCAAAATCAATTAAACTCTAAGCATATTGAAGATATAATAAATGCTTATAATGAGAGAAGAGATATTGATAAATTTGCTCATGTGGCAAGTCTTGAAGAAATACAGAGCAATGATTTCAATTTGAATATACCGAGATATGTGGATACTTTTGAAGAAGAGAAATTAATTGATTTTGATGAGGTGCAAAGAAATATATCTAAATTGAAAGTGGAAATAGAGAAATCAGAAGCTCAAATGGAGAAATATTTAAAGGAGTTGGGGTTATAGACCATTTTGCTGACGCCAGCAAAATGGTTGATAAAGAATAATAGATAATAGATAGGAGATTTTTATTTTTATATGAGTATAGTTAAGAGTTTTTCAGTAGGAAATGGAGATTTGTTTTATATTAATCATGATTCAGATAATTTTACTATGATAGATTGTTGTTTAAATGATGATAAGAAAGAAGAGAAAATTAAAGAAATAGTAGATTTGGCAAAAAATAAAGGAGTTATAAGATTTATTTCTACACATCCGGACGATGACCATATACATGGTTTAAAAGATTTGGCAAATAAATTTGGTGTTTTAAATTTTTATTGTGTTGAGAATCAAGTAAACAAGGAGAAGGATAAGGAAGATTTTAATAAATATTATGAATTAAGAGACGGAGAATATCATTACTATTTAAAAAGAGGCTGTGTAAGAAGATGGATGAATTTAAGTGATGAAGAAAGGAAAGATGCAGGAATTAATATATTATGGCCTGATACTAGTAATATAAATTTTAAGGAAGAACTTGCGGCTGCAAATGAAGGTAAAAGATTTAATAATATATCTCCAATAATTCAATATAGCGAAAATAATGTTTCAATATTATGGTTTGGTGATTTAGAAGCAGACTTTATGGAAAAAATAAAAGGCTGTATTACTCTGCCTAAAGTAGATATTATATTTGCACCACATCATGGTAGAAAAAGTGGCGAATTACCTAAAGAGTGGATAGAACAAATGAAACCAACTTTAATAATAATAGGAGCCGGAGAATCAAAGGATCTATGTTATTGTTATAGTGAAGATACTAAAACTATTACTCAAAATAGTGCCGGTGATATAGTTTTGATATGTAAACATAATAGTATTTATATTTGTGTTTCAAATGATTCATATGAAATGAGTGGTAACAATAACAATAAAATAGAATTTTATAAGGATAAAAAAAATGAATACGGGAAAATAATTTGTCGTATTATATTAAAGGGAAATTAAATAATGAAAATAGAAATACCTTTTTATAATCTTATAAATATTCTTTTTGTAGGGGTTTCATTTAGTTTTATAAATATAATGATGTATCCTAAAATAATGAATTATATGAAAATTCTTAATTATAATAAAAGCTTAATAATATGGATAATATTTATATCATTAACTTATTTTATAGGAGTTATTATAAATCGTTTTGGTTCATTAATTGAAGATTTTTTAAAGAAATTTAAATTAATAAATTTTGATAATGATTATAAGAAATATCAGATAGTTTTTAAAAAATATCCTAATATGTCAACATTATCTAGAGAGTATGCTTTATCAAGAACAGGTGTAGCTATGTTTTTGGTATTATTTGTTGAAACTTTAATAAAAATAATATTATTTAAGACAATAATGTATTTTTATTTATCTTTACTATTTTTAGTTATATTATTTGTTTTTATATTTTCTATGAGAAAGTATTCAAATAAAATTTATGTATTAATGCAATAGGTGATTATTGTGAATAAAGAAATTAATAACAGAATTAATGTTACAAATAATTTAAGAATTAATTATTTAAGGGATATAGTCAATATATCTGTTGGTGGTGATGTTCCAAAAGATAATTATTCAAAAAACAGAAATGAGAAATATCAAATTCCCATATATAGTAACGGAATAAGAGAAATGGCATTATATGGTTGGACTGATCAAATAAAAATAAATGAACCTTGTATTACAATTTCAGCGAGAGGAACGATTGGGTATTGTACATATAGAAATGAACCGTTTTATCCTATTGTAAGATTAATTTGTATAACAAAAAAAGATAAGAAAATTGATTTAAAATTTCTATTCTATTATTTAGATAATATGAATTTTATTCATACAATATCAGGTATTCCACAATTAACTATTCCAATGATAAATAAAATTAAAATTCTTGTGCCGCCGAGAGAGGAGCAAGAAAAGATTGCAAATATTTTAGGGGAGTGTGATAGACTTATAGCACTTAAAAAAGAAAGAATAGAGGAAGAAAAGAAGCTTAAAAAATATCTTATGCAAAAGTTACTCAATCCTAACAGTGGCCTTCGCCTTCCCGGTTTCACAACCTCTTGGAAAAAAGATTTATTACAAAACTTATGTTCTATTGATACTGGGAAAAAAGATGTTAAAAATAAACAAGATAATGGCTTGTATCCCTTATTTATAAGGTCTGAAAATATAGAACGTATAAATACATATTCATATGATGGTGAAGCCATTTTGATCCCAGGTGATGGGAAAGTAGGTGATGTTTTTCATTATTACATTGGTAAATTTGATTATCATCAAAGAGTGTATAAATTAAGTGATTTTAATAATTGTTTAGGTAAGTATATTTATTATTATTTGCAAACTCATTTTAAAAAAAGAGCTTTGGCACTGACTGCAAAAGCAACTGTAGATTCATTAAGAATGGAAATGCTTACAAAAATGCAGATATTAATTCCCTCTTTAGATGAGCAAGAAAGTATTGTTAATATATTATCTTCCCAAGATAATAAAATTGAACTTCTTGAAAAAGAACTTGAAGAGTGGAAAACCAAAAAGAAAAGTTTAATGCAGTTGTTATTAACCGGTATTGTCAGAGTGTGAGGTAATATTATGGCAAAAAAAGATCCTATGGAATGTCCACACTGTGGAAAAGGAATTTATATAGAATTTACTGAAAATAAAATTGTTAATGGTAATAATGAAGTTGGTGATAATTATATTTTATTATTAAGTGGATTTTGTCCTTTTTGTAAAAACCCTATAGTATTAATGAAAAAAGGTGAGCTGATTGAAAACTATCAATTAGATACTTCTATTAAGGATTATTTGTGGGGACAAGAAACGATTTATCCAAAGTTTTTATCAAAAGACAAATTAAGTGAATATATTCCAAATGATTATCAAAAAGAATATAATGATGTAAAAATAATAAAAGATATTAATCCGAAGGCAAGTGCTTGTTTATGTAGGTATTTATTACAAAAGATTCTTCATGAAGAATTAAAAATAAACAAAGGAAATTTACATAAAGAATTAGAAGAATTAGAAAGTATACAAAAGATTCCTTCTGAATTGTGTGAAATGCTACAAATATTACGAAAAGTCACTAATTCCGGAGCTCATCCGAATTTGGACAAAAAAACATGTGAAATAATCGAAACAGAACCCGGTGAAATTGAAATAATGCTTGAAATTTTAAAACAATTATTTGATTTTGTTTTTGTGAAACCTAAGATGTATGAAAAAGCAAAACTTGAGTGGAATGAAAAGTATGGAATTAAAATAGATAAATAGGAGGTGGAGAATGCCTAATCATACCATATTAAATGAGCGTCCCGAATCGCAGGAAAGAGCATTAAAAGTTCTTGAAAAGTTAGGTTATGAGAGAGTATCTGTATCAGATTCTGATAAAAAGAGAAATGTATCTCAAAGCAAAAAGAATGTTCTTTACTATGATGAGCTTGAAAAATTCCTTTTAAAGCAAACTTACGATTATGGTAAAGGTCCCACCCGGTTCTCTTCTGCTTCAATTACCAATGCCATAAATGCTTTAGAACCTATTGAACCCAATCTTGCCGCCAAAAATAAATCCATATATGAAACCTTATGCAAGGGGAAAAGTCTTGAAGAAATATTGCCCAACGGAGTTCAATCTTTTGACATAAATTATATTGATTTTGATAACATAGAAAACAATACTTTTCAGGTGACTGATGAGTTTTCCGTTGAAAGAACTGCCGGCAATACTAATGCTCGCCCGGATATTGTTATTTTGATTAATGGTATTCCTCTTGTTGTAATCGAGTGTAAAAAATCTGCTGTTGACGTCATAGAAGGAGTTCGTCAAAATATCAGAAACCAAAAAACCGATTATATTCCTCATCTTTTTCAATATTCTCAACTTGTTATTGCCATGAACCCGGATAAAGTTCTCTACGGAACTTGCGGAACCCCCGAAGAGCATTTTACTTTTTGGCATGAAGATAATACAGATAGGCTTCTCGAAAAATGCAAAGAGTGTTCTCCTGACGGCACCGTTAAAGAACAAGACAAATCTATCATTTCACTTTTAGAACCCAAAAGACTTTTAGATCTCATCGAAAACTTTATAATTTATGATAACAAGATTAAAAAAATAGCTCGATATAAACAGTATTTTGCTGTTAAAAAGTCAATGGCTCGTATATTGGGACAAGATGGAAAAGAAACTCATAACGGTGTTATTTGGCATACTCAAGGTAGCGGTAAAACCCTCACCATGATTATGCTTGCCAAAATGATATTAAAAGAGAGTTATAAACCAACATCTCCTTTCAAAAATCCAAGATTTGTAATGGTGACAGACAGAATCAACCTTGACAAGCAAATATCAGATAATTTCAGAAAAACATCTATGACACCCATAAAAGCTACTTCCGGAAAGAATCTTGTGACTTTATTACAAAATGATAATAATACTGTTATTACCTCTATTGTAAACAAATTTGAAGCAGCCATAAAACAAAGGTTTAAAAAAGAAGATGATAACATATTTGTATTTATAGACGAAGGACATAGAACTCAATACGGAAAGCTTAATTTCTATATGCAAAATGTGCTTCCTAATGCTGTTAAAATTGCCTTTACCGGAACTCCCTTAATTTCAAAGCCAAAAAGAAACTCAATTTTGCCCGCAAGGGATACTTTTAAGAAATTTGGTCCTTTGATTGATAGTTATACATTTACCGATGCCATTAACGATGGTGTCACCGTTCCTATAGTCTATGAGGGAAGGATCATTCCTCAAAATGTGACCAATGATGAAATTAACAAACACTTACAAATGATAACAATAGGCTTAAATGATGAAGCTAAAAAGGACCTTGAAAAAAAATATTCTCAATATATAAGGTTGTCACAAACAGATCAAAGACTAAGGATATTGGCTTTTGATATATATGATCATTTTATAAAATATGTAAAAAGTTTTAATTATAAAGCAATGTTAACTTGTTCTTCAAGAGCCTCTGCCGTAAAAATGTATAATCTGTTAAAAACTTTTCAAAACATAAACCCCGCTGTTGTTATAAGTGGTTCAAGTCTTAAAGAGGGAGATGATGAAGTTTTAACAAAAGAAGATGAAATTTTAATCAATAATTTCTTTAAAGACGTTGTGGACCCTCAATATAAAAATAATTATGATGATTATGAGGATATGGTGACAGAAAACTTTGTAGACCCGGAAGGAGATATTGATTTTCTTATTGTTAAAGATAAACTTTTAACAGGATTTGACGCTCCGGTAGCACAAGTTTTATATGTAGATAAATCCTTAAAAGAACACAATCTTCTTCAAGCTATTGCAAGAGTAAATCGTGTTTTTCCGGAAAAGGCCTTTGGTTTAGTTGTTGATTACTGCGGTATATTTAAAAAGTTAAATACTGCAATGGATATGTATTCTGACGAAAAATCAGAATTAGATATATTCAGTGAAAAAGATTTGGAAGGAGCGCTTGTATCTATCGCTGATCAAAAGAAGCAAATTGAAGAATTATATTCAAAATTATTTAGTTTCTTTGAAGGTATTGATAAAAATGAGTCAAATCCCAATAAATGGCAAACAGCTCTTGAAGATGATCAAAAAAGAAAAGAATTTTATGATATTTCTTCAAAATTCAATAAATATATAGATTTATTGTTTTCTTCAATAGATTTATATAATGAAATCGGAGAAAATCAAGCAAAGATTTATCAATCTGATAATATTTTCTTTGAGAAACTAAAGCGAAGTGTTAAATTAAGATATAATGATATTGTAGACTTTTCTAAATATGAAAGTGGTGTAAAAGCTTTAATAGATACTCATGTTATGGCTGAAACTGCTAAAACTTTAATCGCTCCACTTGACATTTCTTGTAAAGAAAAAATGGAAGAACAACTTGAAATTCTTGGGGATAATTCTGCGGCAAAAGCTGATGCCATAAGAACAAGGCAAACAGAAATACTTGAAAGTTGTCAATATGATGATCCTTTAAAATATATTACTTTCAAAGACAGAATTAATAACACCCTTCAAGAATATGCCAAAGAAAGAGATGCTGAAAAATACTTAATTGAAATGGAAAATATAAGAGAAGATTTTCAATTAGGTTTAAGTCAAGGTTCTTATCCTGATAATATTACTTTTGACTCTAATGCAAAATCATTCTTTGGAAGTATGTGCAGTGGATTAAAAAAGAAAAATAAGTCTTCTAAGGGATTTGATAACCAAATTACAGGAAATATGGCTATTAATATTAAAAAAGTGATTGAAGATAATACTACAAAGCCTGACTGGAGAGAAAGTTCAGAAACTATTAAAAATATTAAGGCAAAATTAGATAATATTCTCTGTGACTATATGGATAATAATAAAGAAGCCGGGTGGGATTATGATCTGGTAGATATTATTATTGAAGAAATTTTAATGACAGCTAAAAGGATCTATTAATGGAGACCATAAATATTATTATTGATAATAAAACCATTCCCGTATCGGTTGAAAGAAAAGACATTAAAAGAATAATCCTTAAAGTCACCCCTTTAATGGAAGTTAAAGTTTCAGCTCCTAAATATATATCTTGCCAAATTTTAAATGATTTTCTTAATGAAAAAACTAATTGGATAAAGAAGAAATTAGATAATTTTTCTAAAACAGAAGGCTATGCCTCTACAATAGATATAAAAACAGGTTCTTCATTTGTAATAGATGGAATGGATTACATTATTGAAATTAAACAAGGAGAAACTGATTCTGTAGCCTTAGATTACAAAAAAATAATCGTTTTTGTTACTGACATAAATAATAAAACTTTAATAAAGAAAACATTTGATTCTTGGTGGAATGAATTTAGTATCTTTATCATAAAAAAATCTCTTGATAAAATGTATCCTATTGTTGCTAAACATAATATTCCTTATCCTTCAATTTCATTGAGAACTATGAAAACTATGTGGGGGAATTGTAATATTCAAAAACATAAAATAGTATTTAATAGATATTTATGTAAAGGGAAAGTATATCTAATTGAATATGTGGTTCTTCATGAATTGGTTCATTTTTTATATCCAAAACACAATAAACTTTTTTATGATTTTTTAAGCATTCATATGCCAGATTGGAAGCAAAGAAAAAAAGAACTTGATCTTGAAGTAGTTCATGGATTATAATAGTCTAATTAAAAACAATTGATATCTGGTATGAGTGTAGTTTTTTATGCGAAAATTGAACTATAATAGTGATTAAATTATTGGATATTTAAAAAGAGATCGTTTAGAAAGTGGATGAAGTGAATAGACCAAATAAGATCTGAAATTTAGAGAAAAAAAAGCCCAAGGTGTTGTCTTGGGCTATATCTTTGTTTTATTTAATATACTTTGCTTTTTGTTTTAAAATCATATAAATGTTCCTTTTTATCCGGACCTATGAAGTAAATATTTTTTAAAGTTAAATTTGTGTTTATATTATTTGTTTTATTTTCTATTTCTTTTAATGTTAAATAGTCATTATAATTATCGTAATTATTAAATTTAATAGATCCTACTTTTGATATTGCAAATGCATCAGAATCAAATGTAGTGCTGTTATCTACATTAAGATCTTGTATAGCGGTAAAAGCAAAAGCATATCTTCCAATATGTTTAGTTATTTTTATATTTAAGTAATTCAATCTAATGCAATGATTAATAGCTGTTTCATCAATACTTGCTAATGAATTTTTAAGATTTATACTTTGCAGATTTAAACATTTAGAAAAACAACACGTAGGTATATTATCCAACCCCTTAGCTTTTAAGTTAACTGAATTAAGCGACTGACACTCTCTAAAACTATATTCGTTTAATATAACAATGTTTCCTACAGAGTATATTTTTTCTAAATATTTAATATTGACAAAACAAAATCGATCTATCATTCTAACACTTTCCGGAATATAGAAAATATCCCCGGTTTTTTCACAAGGATATGAACATATTACAGATGGTTTCCTTTTTTTATCGTCTTGTTATAACCATATATTACCCCATCGATAGCTTCAAAATTACTATTATAATCCATATGAAAAGCTTTTAAAAATGGAAGATAGTAAAAGGCACCATAGTAGAAGCTTTCTAAAGAACTTGGCAAATATATTTCTTTGATTTGTAGTCTATTTTCAAAAGCAAAACGCAAAAACTTAGTTATTAAAGATTTAGAAGAACTAATACAAGAAAAAATTAATAATTTAATTACTGTAAATCCTACTCATATCAGAATGGATTATTATAAAAGATATCAAGCAATTATTGATGAATATAATAGCGAACAGGATAAATCAAAAATAGAAAAAATTTTTAATGATTTAATGAGACTTGTTGAAGAATTAACAGAGGAAGAAAAAAGATATATTAGAGAAGAGTTTGATAATGACGAAGAATTAGCATATTATGATATGTTATTCCGTGAAAATCTAAGTAAAAATGATATTAAGAAGCTAAAGGAAGTTGCAGTAGAACTTTATAATAATCTTAAAGTTAAAATTGAAGAGCTTGATAATTGGAAAGAAAAAGATAATACAAGAGCTACAGTTAGAAATTTAATTAAAAACACTTTATATGATAAATTACCGGATAGTTATGCTACGGAAGTTATTCCTCAATATATTGAACAATTATATGAATATGTTTATAGTAGATAAGTCCTGTAATTAAGAGTATATTGTGATGTGTAGTAGTATGAACGAAAATGAAGATAATATGAAGATAAACTTTTTTTCTTTTATTTATCTTCATTTTCGTTCAAAAAATAATAAAAATGTTGATAAATTAGGTAAAAATACCGATAAATCCGGGAGAAGTGTCGATAAATCTTAAAATAGGCATATAAAACATTGTGAAAGATTGTTTTGCGTCTTGTGTGGGTTTTGATAATAATAATTTTCTTATAAATGTAAATACAATAAGGAGAATTGTATTATGAGAAAATATATTTTATTTATTGATAATACTTACTGTTGCGCTTGTAAAGGATTATTCGATTAATGATGCCTTAAACCTTAAGAACACATCAAAGGAAGTGACAATATATTTGGTTGTTCAGCAAATAAATCAATATAATGGAATTGATACTTTAAATTTAGAAGTATTTGAGAAAGAGATAAATCCTTATAATAATTGTAAGTTTTAAGATTTAATATTTATAATTGTTTAATATAAATACCATCATTAATATGATGGTTTTTTTGAAATGGTATAAGGTTTATTTTAGTTTTCCACTCTCCCTATAATTTGAGATAAAAGAGAAAAAGTGTTATAATAATTATGAATAGGGGGAATGTAATGAAGATGATTATGTTTTGTATTTTACTTTTAACTTTTTTATTGTCTGCCGGGGTTTTTGCCGCTTCGGATTTTGCCGAAAGGGATGAGTTTTTAAAGAGCTTTACGGAAAAGCCTAAGGGACCTGCTGTTGCCTTAGGCCTTAAATGTATAAAAAACGGATGGGAAGACATTTATTTCAATCACGGAATAAATGTTGACACATTCAAGCTTTATGGCAGAGATTGTACCTATGGTTTTGTGACTCACGCTCCCAGCGAGGTGGAGATACCTTTAAACAAAGCCTTTTCTCGGTTGACCTGTTATGTAGGCCAAGAGAACAGTTGGATAACCAGGACTATAGCTCCCAAATATTTTAAATACAAGTTTTTGGGGGACGGAAAGGAATTGCTTGTTGTAGATCAAAAATTAGATTTCTGTCCCATAGTATTAGGTAAATTAGAGGATGTTGAAACCTTAACTCTCATCAGTGAACCTTTTGACGGGGATAACCATTTCGGATATATCCTTTGGGGAGATGTGACCCTTTACGCCAAAGACGGAAAGGAATACTATATAGGAAGAACCTTTGGGGAGAACAAATTGCCCTTCAGTTTTAATTATGGTGGGGAGTCCTCAGACAGTTTTCTTTACAAGTGGGATTATACTTGTGAAAGGGATGATGACAAGTATAAAATCACATATCAGGACCCGGAAACCGGCTTGGCTGTTATTATAGACGCCATTAAATACAAGGATGACGGGGCTCTTTGGTGGGATGTTTATTTTGAAAACAGGGGGAAGGAGAATTCCAAACAAATTTCTCAAGTTAAGGTTTTGGATGCCAACTTTGAAGGTTTTGAAAATCCTGTTTTGCACTCTGCCAAGGGGACCACTGCGGCTATAAATGATTTTGAGCCTTTACAATACTCTTTCAAGGTGGGGAAATCTATTGATTTATGGTCTACCGGCGGAAAGTCTTCCAACCATAACATTCCTTACTTTAATATTAGGTCCGGAAATAAATCCGTTGTAGGTGCCATAGGGTGGTCCGCTCAGTGGAGAGGAAGGTTTACCAAAGTTGCCAATTCTGTTTGTAATTGTGCCATGGGCCTTGATGATTATGTAGACTTTCACCTTCTCCCCGGAGAAAAACTTCAAATGCCTTCCATGGCTCTTGTTTTCTCTAAGGGAGATTTTGAAGAAAACCAAAATGATTTCAGAAGATTCTTGGTGGACTATATTGTTCCAAAAGATGATTCAGAAGATAAAAATTCCATTCCCCCGTCATATCCATCCCCCCGTCTTTTTGCTACGCAAAAATCCACCCCCCAAGCCTATGGCTTAGGGGGACAGATGTTTAACATTCGTGGCAGACAGATAAAGCCTGCTCCCATAACTGTAAGTGCCTGGGGCGGTATGAGGACAAGTGAGTTTGAAAAGAGGATTGACGCCATAGGCAAAAACAAGCTCCCCTACGAATACTACTGGGTGGATGCCGGATGGTATGGTCCTGAGGACTCCTACTCTCCCGATGAGTGGACCGGGGACTGGTCAAGTCACGTGGGGAACTGGCAAGCTAACCCAAAGGCTCACCCTAAAGGGATCAGATACTTAAGCGACAGGTTTGGGGAGATAGGGTTAAAATTCCTCCTTTGGGTGGAGCCGGAAAGAGCTATCTACGGCACTCCCGCATATAAGGAGCATCTGGACTATTGGATAGGGAAAAGAGAGGAGAAAGCCAGCTTATACTTAGATATGTCAAAGGATGAGGCTTGTGATTGGGCTATTGACTTCATGAGTGATACCATAGAAAAATATAATATAAAGTGTTTCAGGGAAGACTACAACTTTGAGCCCATAGAGGATTGGAAAGCTATGGACCCCGAAGGAAGAAAGGGGATAACCGAGATAAAGGCTGTAAATAACGGATATCGTTTTTGGAGAACTCTTCTTGAAAGATTTCCGGATCTTATTATAGATAACTGTGCCGGCGGCGGAAGGAGGTTGGATATAAATCTTGCGAAGATGTCTTTCGCTTTATGGAGAACTGACTACCAGTGTCGTTTTGATTATGACCCTATGGGACCTCAGTTGGTTCAAAATTGGCTTTCTCCTTGGGTTATTAATCAGTCTACGGGAACTCAGCAGTTCCCCGGGGACACTTTCCGAATAAGGGCTTGTATGGCTTGCGGTTTGTCCATGCATTTCTCTTCCTATGAAAAATTCCCCATTCCTGATGACTATCCTTATGATTGGCACCGAAGGATGCTTAATGATTACAGGAGAATAAGACCTTACTACTACGGAAATTATTATTCTCTCATGCCTGCCAAGTTTGACTACAACATATGGATAGCTTATGAGATGTATAGAGATGATATAGATGAAGGGTGTGTCTTTGTGTTCCGAGAAGAAAAGTCTGTTTATAAAGTTTCCGATGTTCGTTTTAAAGGCGTGAAACCGGAAAAAACTTATATTATTGAAGATTTGGATGATAATTCCACTGTGGAAGTTTTAGGTAAGGACTTGCTGGCCGGGTGGGAAGTCTCCATTCCCAAGGCAAGAGAGAGTAAACTCTTTATTTTCAAAGTAAAAGAATAAAACAATTTTAATAATGGATTTTTTATAAAATCCATTTTTTATGTGTGACCTTCCTATGCCCTCTTTAATATTGAATAAAAACCTTAAAAAGTAGTATAATATATATAGACAACTATAAGGAAATTAAAATGATTGATTTAGAAAAGACTATTGACAAGTATTTAGACGAAACTCCCATATATGATATCCATACTCATTTATATAATGAAAGTTTCGGTTCACTCCTTTTGTGGGGAATAGATGAGCTTTTGGTATATCATTATCTCCTTGCCGAAGCAAACAGATATAATCCTATGCCTGTGGAAAAATTGTGGGCTATGTCTAAAAAAGAAATGGCAGAGTATGTTTGGAAAACAGTTTTTATAGATCAT
The DNA here is from genome assembly GCA_017445025.1 of Abditibacteriota bacterium. Taxonomy (GTDB): domain Bacteria; phylum Armatimonadota; class UBA5829; order UBA5829; family UBA5829; genus RGIG7931. The sequence continues at coordinate 42,720 of JAFSVJ010000031.1, forward strand.
ACCCCCATTTCCGAAAGTGCTCAGGGTTTGTTGACCACACTTAAAGTTTTGGGATGTCCTGTCACTAAGGATTTACCTAAGATAAGAGAGTTTTTTTCTTCATTTTCTACAGAGGAGTATATAGATAAAATCTTTGCTCTCTCCAATGTTAAGAAATTAATAATGACCAATGACCCTTTTGATGATGTTGAATTTAATGTTTGGGAAAAGGGTTATAAAGAGGACCCACGTTTTGAAACAGCTCTTCGAATAGATGCTCTTTTGTTAAAATATCCCCAAATTATGAGTAAATTACAAAGGTGGGGATATAAGGTTTCTCCTATGATTAATCCTTCAGCTCAAGAAGAGATTAAGAGATTTTTGCGAGATTGGATAGAGAAAATCAATCCTGTATATTTGGCAGCATCTCTCCCTCCCACCTTTAAAGTTCCGGAAAACTCTTTGACAAGTGATATTCTGCTAAAATGTGTTCTTCCTGTTTGTGAAGAATTTAACCTTCCTTTCGGAATGATGATAGGGGTAAAAAAACTCATTAATCCGGACTTGAAGTTGGCGGGCGATGGTGTGGGAAGAAGTGACATTTCCACAGTGGAATATCTCTGTGCCAATTACCCAAAGAATAAGTTTTTACTTACATATCTATCCAAAGAAGACCAACACTCCTCAGTGGTTTGTGCGAGAAAGTTTGCCAATTTGCATATATTCGGTTGTTGGTGGTTCTGTATCAACCCTGTCATAATGGATGAAATGACCAGAATGAGAATAGAAATGATAGGCTCATCAGTCACTCTTCACCATTCCGACGCAAGAGTTTTGGACCAATTAATATATAAATGGCTCCACTTTAAGAGAATTTTAAAAACTATCCTTACGGAAAAATATACCACTCTTATGGAAACCGGTTGGGATTTGACTGAAGAAGAGATTAAGAGAGATATTTATTCTGTCTTCGGAGGAGCCTTTGAAGAATTTATATCTCGATAAAAATAATGCTCAATTAAATTTCTTCCGGTTGTTGATAAAGTTTATTTAGATTGACTATAGTATTAGGAAATGCTAAATGTGTCCCCCTATTTTGCAAAGCAAAATGGGGGGTGGCAATTGCGAAGCAATTGACGGGGGGAATATAAAAAAACGAAGTTTTTTTGTGATAATTTGTAAAATTATCACTAATTACCGCAACTTATTTCTGTATATTAAAATAAATGGATTTTAATAAAAAATGCAAGACATTATTCCTTATGAAAAGCGTATAAGAGATAAAAGATATAGAAAGATAATAGAAGAGAAAATCATTTTAGGCGAAAAAGTTGATATTTATGATTTTGCCCAATATATGCGTTTTAACCCCACTTTAGGGGAGTATATTCTTTACCATGAGTTTTTATTCAAACGACAAGAAAAATTTAGAAAACAACATATAATTAAACCCTTTATTGTGGATTTTTATTGCCCCGGTTTAAAATTGGTTATAGAAGCTGATGGTTCAAGTCATGATGATAAATATGAATATGATATTAGACGAGAAGCTTTTTTAATTGAAAAAGGATATAATATTGCCAGAATAACGGAAAAAGATATTTTAAGGAACTTAGACAGTGTTGCACAGTTTTTGGCTGATGTTTTTAAATATATTTTCTTATTGAAGAAATATAATATAAAACCCGGTGTTGGGGAAAGATATTTGGCATCACCTCTTTCTTTTGGAAAAAAAGAAATTTTGGATTTATTTACAGAAGAGGAAAGAAAGCCGGTTGAAGATGTTTTTGAAAAATGGTATTAGTTATGGTTCATTAGAAAAAATCAAAGATTTTTTCTTAAAATTTGCAAGCAAATTTTAATATTCCCCCCCGTCTTTTTGCTTCGCAAAAATCCACCCCCCATTTTTCTTGCGAAAAATAGGGGGACACATATAGCGTCCCAAAATTTTCAAAGTAATAGGGGGACACATTTAACAGGGTTTTAAAATTTATAGTATAATAGGTATAAATTATGAAGAAAAACGTTTTGGTAGCTCAGTCGGGAGGACCTTCTCCCGTTATAAACTCATCTCTCTTAGGTGTAATAAGGGGATGTCAGTCTTATGATTGTTTCGGCACAATCTATGGTGGTTATCATGGTATAGAAGGTGTTCTAAAAGAAGAATTAATTAATATTTCTGCTCAAGAAGATGAAGAAATATCTCTTCTCAGAACCACTCCCGCAGCCGGAAGTATAGGAACATGTCGTTATAAATTAAAGGGTGATAAACCGGAAGATTTTGACCGAGTTTTGGAAGTAATCAAGGCTCACAATATAGGATATTTCTTTTACATAGGCGGAAACGATTCCATGGATACTGCCAATAAGGTTTCCATACTTGCAAAGGAGAGAGGAATTGAACTTATAGCTACAGGTGTCCCAAAAACCATTGATAACGACCTTGGTGACGATGAGGAAATTCTTATCGATCATACTCCCGGCTATGGTTCTTGTGCCAAATATTGGGCCCATTATATTCAACAGTTAAACGAGGAGAATATGGGTTCAAGTCCCGCTGACCCTGTGACCATAGTTCAAGCTATGGGACGAAAAATAGGGTTTATAGCTGCCGCTGCTCGTCTCGGAGATCCCAACAGAGAAATGCCTATGCAGATTTATATGGCGGAAACAGGCCATTCTTTGGAAGAAGTGGCAGAAAATGTAAATTCTATGTTAAAAACTTCCAAAAGAGCTATTTTGGTTGTGAATGAAGGTCTTGACGTTTCGGGTATAGGAGAGGCAAAAGATGCTTTTGGTCATGTGGAATATTCTGCTTCAAAAATGACTGTTGCTCAATTGTTGTGTAATTACTTAAATGATAAAGGTTTACCTGTCAGAGGTATGGCTCGTTGTGCAGTGCCCGGTTGCGATCAAAGAAATTCTGTAATATTCGCTTCTCCGGTTGATTTAAATGAAGCCTATAATTTGGGACTTAAAGCTGTGGAAATAGCCATAAAAGAAGGTAGCGGTTATATGTCCACTATATTGAGATGTCAAGGAGATATATATAATGTTTATTATGATAAAGTGCCCTTGGAAAAAATGGCAAACAGTGAGAAACATTTTCCCAAATCTTGGATAGATGAAAGCAGAACAGATGTGACTGATGATTTTATAAATTATGCAAGACCTCTTATAGGTGAGGGGTTTGTCAGCGTCCCTGTGGTAAAGGGATTGATGAGATTTACCAAATTTAAACCCATATTTGCAGAGAAAAAGCTTTCAATATATAGTATATAAATAGGTGAAAATATGAGTTTTTTTGATAAAATAGAAAAGAAAAATGATTTTTTGGTGGGAATAGATTCTGATGGTTGTGTTTTTGACACTATGGAGATTAAGCAAAAGGAATGTTTTACTCCAAACACAATAAAATACTTCGGCTTGCAACCTATTTCCAAATATGCTCGTGAGTGTTGCTTATTTGTAAATCTCTATTCTCAAACAAGAGGTATAAACCGTTGGCCCGCTCTTATTAAGGAATTGGATTATGCCAACAACAGACGAGAAGCCAAAGCCAGAAACTTTAAATTAATGGAGTTGCCTTATTTGAGAGAGTGGGTGGCAAAGGAGCCAAAGTGGAGCAATAAAAAGCTTAAAGAATATATAGCAAAACAGACTAACCCAAAGGCAATAGAAGAATTGACTCACGCTTTAGCTTGGTCTGAAGCTGTTGATGCCACTATTAAAGATATGGTTTATGGTATTCCTCCCTTTCCTTTTGTGGAGAAAAGCCTTATAAAAATGAGAGAGAGGGCTGATATGTTGGTGGTTTCCCAAACACCTGTGGAAGCTCTTGAAAGAGAGTGGAAAGAACATTCCATAGACAAATACGTCACTTGTATTGCGGGACAGGAAATGGGAACCAAAGCTGAACATCTAAAATATACCATAGCAAAAGGTTATGATATTGACAAGGTCTTAATGATAGGGGACGCTTTGGGAGATTTAAAGTCTGCAAGAAGTAATAATTGTCTTTTTTATCCCATAATCCCGGATCATGAAGAAGACAGTTGGGAAAGATTTTACAGTGAAGGTATAGACAGATTTTTTGCCGGCACATACAAAGGTCAATACGAAGAAGAATTAATAAAAGAATTTAATAAATACTTACCGGAAAATCCTTCTTGGGAGTAATGGTATAAGAAATGAAAGAAATTCCATCCCCCCGTCAGTTGCCCTTGGCAACTGCCACCCCCCAAACCTACGGTTTAGGGGGACAGTATAGTGAATTAAGTGATTATATATCTCAAAAAATATCTTTTTTGAAGGACAGGAAAGTTCTTGTAATAGTGCCTGACGGGACCAGAAGCTTTCCTCATAAAGATATTTTTATGATTTTGGATAATGTTTTGCCAACCTGTGATTACATGATAGCTTTGGGAACTCACCCTCAAATGCCTATGGAGGAAATGGCAGAGCTTTTTTCCTTGGATATGGAAGAGTATGAGGCAAAGTATTCCGGTCATAAGCTCATAAGTCACAATTATAAAGACGAAAGTGAACTGAAATTGATAGGTGTTCTGTCAAAGGAAAAGATTAAGGATCTGTCTCAAAATATGTTTTACGAGGAAGTTCCCGTAAAGATAAACAAACATATTTTTGAGTATGACCATATCCTTATATGTGGGCCGGTTTTTCCTCACGAGGTGGTAGGTTGTTCCGGAGGCCATAAGTATTTCTTTCCCGGCATAAGCGGTAGGGAAATTACAGATTTTTTCCATTGGTTGGGAGCATGTATTTTTCAAAAAAATATTATAGGAATTAAAGACACTCCGGTCCGAAGAGTGGTGGAAGAAGCTTCCGGTTTTGTGACTGTCTCTCACAGTGCTTTTTGTTTAAATGTTAAGGAAAACCAGATTTTGGATATATATTATGGGGATACAAGAGAGGCTTGGAGTTTTATCTCGGATAAAGTCCAAAAAACCCATATAAAATATACAGGGAGAGCTTATAAGACTGTTTTATCTCTGTGTCCTGAAATGTATAAAGATATATGGACAGCGGGAAAGTGTATGTATAAGCTGGAGCCTGTTTTGGAAGAGGGAGCCAATCTCATCATTTATGCTCCTCACATAGATGAAATTTCTTATACTCATGGGGAGGTTTTAAGAGAGATAGGTTATCATACAAGAGATTATTTTTTGAGGGATTGGAATAGGTTCAAGTCATATCCTTGGGGCATATTGGCTCATTCTACCCATGTTAAAGGTTGCGGTAAAATGGAGGGAGACATTGAGAAGCCGAATGCCAACGTTATTTTGGCAACATCCATTCCCGAAGACCTTTGTAAGAGTATAAATTTAGGGTATATGGATTACAGATCCATTAATATTGAAGACTATACGAATAGGGAAGATGAAGGAGTTTTGGTAGTCCCTCATGCCGGAGAAATTTTATATAGAATATAAAAAATGCACAATGCGCAATGCACAATGCACAATTAAATGCAAAATGCATAATATAATCCCCCGGCATCTCTGCGAGATGCCACCCCCTTTAAAAAGGAGGTAGTGTGGTGCTTCGCACCACTTTTGTTGGTGGGCTCTAAAATTAGTAGTTGGCTTTGAGGGATTTGAAATTTTATTTTTAAATAAATAAATTAAAAATAGGAAGTTTAAAATATGAATGATATTGCTATGATGGGACTTGGTGTTATGGGTCAGAATTTGGCTCTCAATATGGAAAGGGCGGGCTATTCTGTTGCAGCTTATGATATAGATAAATTAAAATGTGACGCCTATAAAGAAAAGACTAAAGGTAAAAATATAGAAGTTTTTTACAGTGCTCGGGATATGATTAAAAGTCTCAAAAAGCCTGCACGAATTATGCTTATGGTTCCTGCAGGAAAATATGTTGACAGTGCTGCCATAAGCATTATAGATTATTTGGACAAAGATGATATTATAATTGATGGTGGTAATTCCAATTTTAAAGACACTCAAAGAAGGTGTGAATATTTCAAAGAGAAAGGAATTAAATTCATAGGTTGTGGTGTCTCAGGTGGGGAAGAAGGAGCTTTGAAAGGTCCCGCCATGATGCCGGGTGGGGAAAGAGAAGCTTTTGATAAAGTTAAACATATTTTTTTTGATATTTGTGCAAAATATGGTCAAGTCCCTTGTTGTGATTATATGGGAGAGGATGGTGCCGGTCATTTTGTAAAAATGGTCCACAACGGAATAGAATATTCCGATATGGAAATTATATGCGAAGCCTATCTTATAATGAAAAGAGCCGGCTTTTCTTATGATAAAATGAGTGAAGTATTCGGCAAATGGAATACCGGTGAGTTGAAGTCTTATTTAATTGAGATTACAAGCAACATATTAAAAATGAAAGATCCAATAACCGGTAAGCCCTACCCTGAGGTGGTTTTAGATGCAGCCGGACAAAAGGGGACCGGAAAATGGACCGCCACAAATGCTCTTGACCTTGGTGTTTCTGCTCCCACTATTGCCGAAGCTGTTTTTGCAAGATGTCTCTCAGCTATAAAGGATGAGAGAGGTGTGGCAAGTGAGGTTTTTGAAACCAAAGAATCCGGTCCGGCTGAGGAAGATTTGCTTCTTCATTTGGAAAAAGCCCTTTACTGTGCTAAAGTGATTTCATATGCTCAAGGGTTTATGATTTTGAAAGAAGCCAAGAAAGAGTATAATTGGTCTTTGGATTTCTCAAAGATAGCAAACGTATGGCGCGCCGGATGTATTATCAGAGCCGATTTCTTAAATGATATTTCAAAGGTTTACAGAGATAATGAAGATATTAATTTGTTAATATCTCCTTTGTTTAAAGATAAGATAGAGAATTATTCAAATGATTTGAGATATATTTGCAGTGAGTGTATAAATCGAGAAATACCGGCACCTAATTTTATGTCAGCACTGAGTTTCTTTGACGGATATAAGAGTTTGGTTTTACCTGCAAACCTTTTGCAATGTCAAAGAGATTATTTCGGAGCCCATGGTTTCAAGCGAATAGACAAACTCGGAGATTTTCATTTGGAATATTAATATATATTTGTATTTTAAGTCGGAGGCTTGTGGGGACCACCGGCCGGGGATGATATTTTCATGCAATTAAAAGAAAATAATGATTATGATATAATAGTTGTAGGTGGTGGTGTTGCCGGGGTTTCCGCAGCTTTGGCTTCTGCTCGTCAAGGTAAAAAAGTGCTTATAATTGAAAAATCCTATATTCTTGGCGGTCTTGGAACAAGTGGATTGGTGACTGTTTATTTGCCTTTGTGTGATGGTATGGGACATCAGGTTTCTTTTGGTATTGCGGAAGAACTTTTAAAATTGTCAATTAAAGATGCCTATGAAGATAGATATCCAACGCCTTGGCTAAAAGGTGGTTCAAGAGAGGAAAAAATAAAAAATAGATTTTTGGTTCAATATAATCCTCACCTTTTTGCCATAGTTAGTGAAAATCTTTTGGAAAGAGAAGGAGTTGATATTATATACGGTTCCTTTGTGACAAACACTATTGTAGAGAATGACAGAATTAAATATGTAGTCCTTGAAAATATATCCGGCAGATACGCCTATGGTTGTAAAAATGTCATTGACGCCTCCGGTGACGGAGTATTGGCTTATAAATCCTGTGAAGATGTGGTAGAATTCAAACAAGGAAATGTTCTTGCGGCTTGGTATTACAGTGTTTCAAAAGAAGGCTATAAACTTAATATATTAGGTGCCGCCGATATACCTGAGGATGAAAAAACAGGAAATGAAGAATATCTTTGTGACAAGAGATTTAAAGGTCTTGACGCAAAAGAAATATCTCTAATGGTATCTCTCAGTCACAAAGTTATTTATGAAGATTTTAAAAAGAAGAGAGCTTTGGACCATAAATTTCTTCCTGTAAATATTGCCGGAATTCCTCAAATCAGAATGACAAGAGGGTTGAAAGGGGAATACCTTATGAGTGTAAGTGATGACAAAAAGAGTTTTTCCGACAGTGTTGGTCTTTTTTCAAACTGGAAAAAATCAGGTCCTGTATACGAATTGCCTTTCAGAGCTTTGCACGGAACCAAAATAAAGAATCTCCTTGCTTGCGGAAGAGCTATGGGAGCAGAGGATTCTATGTGGGATGTCACAAGAGTTATCCCGGTTTGTGCTGTGACGGGAGAAGCCTGTGGAGTGGCTTCTGCATTAGGGGATTGGGATAAAATCTCTGTTTCTGATATTCAAAAAAAATTAAGAGAAAACAGAGTTAAATTAAAAGTTAAGGAAGTGATTTAAAACAAGTTATCCCCCTTGTTTATTAAATTTGACATAATAAATCATAATGTTGTATAATTTTAAAAGATAATAATTAAGGAAATACCATGAAATATTTAAAAGGTCAATTACATTTACATTCCAATATGTCTGATGCGGATGCTTCACCGGAGATTGTGGCTAAAGAGTTTAGAGAAATGGGGTATGATTTTATATATTTTACAGATCATTTCAATAATTTTGATGTTAGTGATATAAAAGAAGAGGGGCTTTTGGTTATGCCGGGTATTGAATTTGCGGCAAAAGTTCATAATCCTTATTATGGCAATAAAGCTGTTATCCACACAAATGCTTTGGGAAGACTCAGAGGAGATTGGGGAATTCTCTTCAAATGGGTTGAGGCTTATTGCGATAATATTGATGATGAGGTCTTTTTCGGAAAAAAACATACCATATCCGAGATAATAAACCTTACTTTATCCGAAATTTACAGATATGGAGCTATTCCAACCGTAAACCATATTAATTGGTGGGGTGGAGATTTTAGTCCTTATGACTATAGAGAATTGCTAAAAATAGATTTGCCTTATATAATGGAATTGAAAAACGCTTCTGACCAATTTGAAGAGGGATATAAGTCCTTAGAAAGTGCAGAGTATGTTTGGGATGTATTGTTATCAAATGGAAAAGATGTTTTCTGTGCTTTTACCGATGATTCTCATAATTATAGCAAAAATATTAGAGACGTTTTGTGTGAGAACAATAGTCTTCCTAAATATATGATTCCAGGAACAACTTTTATTATGGTAAAAGCAGACCAAAATCAAGAGTCCGTAGAAAAAGCTTTGAGGTGTGGAGATTTTTATGCTTCCACAGGTGCGAAAATTGAAGAATATGTTGTTAGTGACAAATCTATTTATGTGAAAGTTAAAGATACAGGTAAGATCAATAATATTATATTTAAGGGTAAAATGGGATTGCCTTTAAAATGGGTCACCGGAAACGAGGCTGAGTATGTGTTTACAGGCTCTGCTGATGAAGAATATGTTAGAGTAAAGGTAGCTGACAGTGATTACAATATGGCGTTAACTCAACCTGTATTCCAAAATGGAAAGAAGATAATTTTGGTAAATAAGTAAGAATTTAATAATGATTAAATTTTGGTAAAATAATATGAAATATCTTAAAGGTCAATTACACTTACACACTTCTATATCAGATGGAGATGCTACCCCTATACAAGTTGCTCAAGAATATAAAGAAATGGGATATGATTTTATTTATTTTACGGATCATATCAGGAACTATGACGTAAGTGATATTAAAGAAGAGGGCATTTTAACATTTCCCGGGGCAGAGTGGGCTGCAGTAGTTAAAAATCCTTATTATAACTCAATACACAGTATTCATATAAATGCTTTAGGTAAATATTTAGCTGATTGGGGTATTTTTAAATATTGGTCAAAAGAAGAAATGACTTATTATAAAGTTCCAAATGTAGAAAAAATAGAAGATGCTTCTGAATTTGAACAAATGTTTAACACCTCTGCAGGAGATGTAATTAATGAATTGGTTAATGAAGCTTATAGATTAGGAGTTATTCCAACCATTAATCACCCTGTTTGGCATGGAATTAATTGGAATAAAACTACTTTTGATGCTTATGATTACAGAGAATTGTTAAAAGTAAAAAGACCATATATTTTAGAAGTTAAGAATGCAAGTATAGGTGATGATTCCAATGGTTGCAAAACTCTTGAAAGCGTAGAGTATGTTTGGGATGTATTGTTATCAAATGGAAAAGATGTTTTCTGTGCTTTTACGGATGATTCTCACGAATATGGTAAAGATGTCAGATTAATCGTTGATAAAAATACTATTCCGGAGCATTTGGTTCCCCGTAATTTTCACATTATGGTTAAAGCTGATTCCAATCAAGAATCTATTGAAAAATCCTTGAAAAACGGTGATTTTTACGCTTCCACCGGTGTGGAAATAGAAGAGTATACAGTCAGCGATAAATCTATTTATGTGAAAGTTAAGGATATAGGCAAAACTAATAATATTATTTTTAAGGGTAGAATGGGTATGCCTTTGAAATGGTCAATAGGAAATGAAGCAGAATTTGTTTTTACAGGCTCTCCTGATGAAGAATATGTTAGAGTAAAGGTAGCTGACAGTGATTACAAAATGGCATTAACACAACCTGTTTTCCAAAACGGGAAGAAAATAAAATTATTATAGGAGTTTTGCAATGAAAATTATATTATTCTTTATTATTGTATTTGTTTTAAGTATTAATATTTTGTTTGCGCAAGACGCAACAGGGTCAAAGAAGTATTTGAAAGGTCAGTTGCACATGCATACAAATCTCTCTGACGGTGATGCCTCACCCATAGATGTGGCAAAAGAATATAAAGAAATGGGTTATGACTTTGCTTATTTTACTGACCATTATCAAAGTAATGATGTTAGTAATATAAAGGTAGATGGTTTCCTTGCTCTTCCGGGAGCTGAGTGGGGAGCTGTTCTCAAAAACCCTTATTATAATGCAATTTTTAATCTACATGTAAATACCTTAGGAAAGAATCTTGATGATTGGGGTGTATTTGATTTGTGGAAAAAACATTATTATATACACTATAGTTTGGCAGGTTATGAAGAATTTCTCTCTGAGATTGATCATGATGAAATGTTTAACAGAACATTAAGTGATGTTTTGACAGATTTTATTGAAGCTGCATATAAATATGGAACTATTCCAATTGTGAATCATCCTAACTGGATTACTTATGGGTTATGTCCTTTTGATTACAGAGAATTACTAAAAGTTGACCTACCATATATCCTTGAAATTAAAAATGCCTCTGACGGTATTACAGAAGAAGGATATAAATCAGTAAACAGTGTAGAGTATACTTGGGATGTTTTGTTATCTAACGGAAAAAATGTGTTATGCACCTTTGATGATGACGCTCACAATTACAGTAAAGAAGTAAGGGATAAACTTGACAAATACAACACTCCGGAATATATGGTTCCGGGTAAAACTTTTGTTATGGTAAAAGCTGACCTTAACCAATATTCTATTGAAAATGCCTTAAGATGTGGGGATTTTTACGCATCCACCGGCGTGGAGCTTGAAGAATATAAAGTCACCAAAAAGTCTATTTATGTAAAGGTAAAAGATAAGGGAAAAGTAAATAATATTATTTTTAAAGGTAAAATGGGATTGCCTCTTAAATGGGTTACCGGTAACGAGGCTGAATATATTTTTACAGGCTCCCCCGATGAAGAGTATGTGAGAGTGAAAATTGCTGATAGTGATTACAATATGGCATTAACACAACCTGTATTCCAAAACGGAAAGAAGATAATATTGATTAATAAGTAAGAATTTAATAAAATTTGGTATGTAATATGAAATCAATAGAAGAGCTTTTAAAGACTTCTCTTCAAAAAACAAAAGCAACCAAACAGGTTTACGAAGCAGATATTGAAACTTTCAAATACTTTGATGAATATTCAAATAAAAAGAAATTTGAAGACTGGACTTATGAAGACTTGGTTGACTATAAGTCCAACCTTGCTTATAAGAGATTAAATGTTATAACCATAGAAACTCCCGGAGATTCTCCTTTTGTGGGTGCTCCCGTATATTGTAATAAAGATTATGAAGAGTTATTAAAATCTTACCAAACAGATGATACTAAAAAAAATTTTATAGATGCTTTTATAGGTGATGACGCTTGCCATTACGCTCCTGATTGGGAAAAACTTGTAAACAAGGGCTTTGTGGGTGTTTTAAACGAAATAAATGAATATGATAAAAACGCTCCCAAAGATAAAAAGCCATTTTATAAAGCTTGTCGACGAGAGATTGAAGCTATTTTAAATTATATAGAAAGAGTCGAAAAACTTTGTATAGAGTCTAATTTGCCCAAACAGGCAGAGTGTTGTCGTAATTTAAGAACGAAAGCACCTCAAACATTTTATGAGGCTCTTCAAGCTATTCTTTTCCTACATTACACTCTTTTTTGGGGAGAATGGACAACGGTCCTGTTTATGGGACATTTTGACTATATTTTATATCCATTTTATAAAAGAGATATTGAAACCGGAATACTGACGAGAGGAAAAGCAGTTGAATTTTTGTGTTATTTCTTTATTGAACATGCCACTTGTCAAAATCCCAATAATGCGGAACCCATAATTATAGGTGGTCTTGATCCGGATGGAAATGAAGTTGTTAACGATTTAACCTTTGATATACTCAAAGCAAAAAGGCAATGCCCCATAGAAAATCCCGGGGTGGCTCTTGCTTATTTTAAGGGTATGAATGAAGAACTTTTAAAGGAGTGTTTTGATACAATTTGGACAGGAAACCCGGCTCTTTTTAATAATGATTTAATAGTAAAAGCTCTTGTGGAACAGGGTGTGGAAGAGAGAGACGCAAGGTTGTGGAGCATTCAGACTTGTGCTGAAATAGGGGTTGCCGGAAAAGGAAATATTTGGGGGCTTAGCCCACTATATAATACAGCTGAGATTTTAAACGATACAATTAAACATAATCTATCTTGTGAAACTTTTGATAGTTTTAAAGAAGCTTTTAAGGATAATATTAAGAAGAAAATAGATATAGAATTTAAAGTTGTTGAAAAGAATATGGCGGAAAGCCTACAAAAATGCGCTCGTCCCATGCTTTCCTGTTTTGTGGATGATTGTTTGGAGAAAGGACTGGACTATTCACGAGGAGGAATCAAATATAAGTGGGTTCAGAATAATTTTATAGGTGTAACCACAGTTGTTGATAGTCTGATTTCCATAAGAGAAATAGTATTTAATAAAAAAATATGCTCATTAGAGGAGTTATACCAAGCTCTAAAAAATGATTTTGAGAATCAAATTCTTCTAAAAGAAATACAAAAGTTAGAATTTTTTGGTAACGATAATCCGGAGAATAACCTTTTGGCAAGAGAAATTTATGATTGCATAACAAAGGAATCTATGGCTCACGAGATTTGTGGTCACCCTTATATGCCCGGTGCTTTCGGTTATCTTTTCCATACATGGATGGGAAGGGAATTTATGGCTACTTCCGACGGAAGGAAAGCAAACACAAGCCTTTCGGACGGTATGGGAGCCACAAGAGGAAGGGATAAAAATGGACCTACATCTCTTATAAATTCTGCCCTATCTATTGATCAATCAAAAATGTTAGGGGGCAATGTTCTTAATCTAAAATTTGATAAGTCTTTTTATAATAATAAGAAAAACAGAGAAGCAATTAAGAATTTAGCAAAGACATATATGGATAGGGGAGGCTTTGAAATTCAGTTTACAGTGACAGATACACAAGAACTTATAGATGCAAAAGCTCACCCGGAAGAACATGGCAATTTGATTGTGAGAGTGGCAGGATACAGCGATTATTTTGTTTTGCTGGATCCAAAAACTCAAGATGAAATTATTGATCGAAGTATGATAGATAGGATATAAAATAATATTTTTATAGAAAATTATCAAAAACCCTATCTTAAAACTTGACAATTTAGTTAACTATATGGTATAATATTTAATGTCACTTTTTAAGATAGCGAATTTTTAGGTGGTAGGTGATTAGATGAAAATTATCGTAAACGGATATAATATAGAATTTGACCCATTAAAGCCGATTAAATCAAATGATGGTGAAGCTATTCCCACTTTTGAAGGAAATGTGGTTTCTTATGATGGTTGGGACAAAGAGTTGGAAATTCCCGACGAAATTGAAGTGGAAAAAGCTTTTGAAGTAACCTCAAAAGATAAATTTACAGAAGTTAAATTGGAAAATAAATCTAAAATTATTGTGACTTCTATTGATATATCAGCTTTTGAAAATTATATTTATGCCGAAAAAGTTAAAATTCCGGAAACCGTAAAAACTATCGGTAAATTCGCTTTCAAAAAATGTTTATCATTAAAATATGTCTATGTTCCGGGTTCTGTTAAAAAAATACCCGATTATTGTTTTATCAATTGCACAGCTTTAGAAAAGATAGATTTTAATGTAGGCCTTAAGGAAATAGGTGATTATTCATTTAGCGGTTGTGAAAAGTTGTCCTCTATTTCCATACCTTCCAGTTGTTATCATATAGGTTTTTCTTGTTTTGAAAAGTGCAGAGTTTTACGAACCGTTGAATTTCCCAAAGAATTTAAAATTAATAAAGATGTGGATTATTTTGCATTTAAATATTCCGGTTTTGAGAAAAAGTTTGCTGATATGCTTGATAAAAAATAATATTAGATTTATTAAAAAAACGACTTTAGGACTTGCATTTTTTTTTCAAATGTGGTATAATATAATATGCATGTCTGTAAAAAAAACTATTATTTTAGAACGAATGGAGCTTAATTATGGCTAAGAAATCCGGTGGTGATATCAGAATAGTTGTTAATCTTGCCTGTGAAGAATGTAAGAGAAAGAATTATTCTACAACTAAAAATAAAAGAAACACCCAAGCAAGACTTGAATTAAAGAAATATTGTCCTTGGGATAAAAAAGTTACCCTTCACAAAGAAACCAAGTAACTATAAAGGTGCTAAGCGCCTTGCGTAGGGGCGTAGCTCAGTTGGTAGAGCGTCGGTCTCCAAAACCGAATGTCGCGGGTTCGACTCCTGTCGCCCCTGCCATTTTTATTGATATTCAATCAATGTTTTTATATTTTTGCAAGGATAATTATTATGGCAAAGAATAACAATAAGAAAAAAGAAGAAGAAGTAGGCTTTTGGAAAAAAGCAGGTCAGTTTTTTAAAGATTCATATATTGAAACAAGATATAAAGTAACTTGGCCAACAAAGCAAGAGCTTCGTCAATTGACAAATGTGGTTATTTTTGTTATAGTCCTTTCCGGGCTATATTTTGGAGTATTGGATTTTATATTTGGTAAAATTATCAATAAAATCGCTACTTTATAAACGGAGAAGTTATGGCTGTAACTAAATGGTATACACTTCATGTTTTTTCTCAAAAAGAAGAAACTGTTAAGAACAAGCTTTTAGACAGATTTAAAAATAACAAAAAAGATGATGAGATTAAAGAAGTGTATATTCCCAAAAGAATTGAATATGAGATAGATAGTAAGGGAAAACAACGGGAAAAAGAAAAAGTTCTTTTTCCGGGTTATATCTATATAAATATGAAATTAACGGATGAGAATTGGCACCTTGTTAAACAAACCGAAGGAGTCACAGGTTTCATCGGTGGCAGTGGTAGACCTACTCCGTTAAAAAGGGGAGAAATTGAAAAGCTTAAAGAATCCCTTGAAGATAAACCCGCTGATATTGTTTCAACTTGGAAAGAGGGTGACTCTGTTATTATCAAAAACGGTTCCTTTACCGCTTATGATGGTAAAGTAAAGACTGTTAAAGATAACAGTGTTGTTGTTGTTATTGAATTTTTTGACAGACCCACAGAAGTTGAACTTGATTTTATAGATATAGAAAAAGTATAGGTATTAACGATTTATCGTTTATATAATATTAAGATTAAATTAAATTTTAAATCCTAAGGGATTTTAGAATTGCGTAGGAGGGGATTTACCCCGCTTTACTGCGTTGCGTATGCGACCTCTTGCGACATCAAGGAGGAAAATATGGCTAAGAAAGTTGCCGGTATAGTGAAATTGCAAATCTTGGCAGGAAAGGCCACTCCGGCCCCCCCTGTAGGTCCAGCTCTTTCACCTTATGGCATCAACATGATGGAATTCGTTAAGAGCTACAACGAAAAGACAGCTTCTCAAGCAGGTGAAACCATTCCTGTTGAGATTACAATTTATGAAGACAGAACATATACATTTGTTCTTAAGACACCTCCGGCAGCTGTAATGTTAAAGAAAGCTGCAGGAATTGAAACTGCTTCCGGTGAACCTAATAAAAAGAAAATCGGAAAGGTTACCAAATCTCAACTTCGTGAACTTGCTCAAAAGAAGATGCCGGATCTTAACACTGATGATGTTGAAGCTGCTATGAAGGTTCTTGCCGGAACAGCACGTAGTGCCGGTATTGAAATTGTAGAAGATTAATTTTAATAAGATTTTCATTTTGAAAATATTATTTATTGACTTAAACAGTCGGGAGACTTAATGTCGTTACCGCGTAAGCGGACTGGAGGAATTATATGGCAAAGGCCAAAGGTAAAAGATATTTAGAAGCTGCCAAAACCGTAGGCACAGAAAAAGAAATTAAGACCTCACTTGAGGGTTTAGAATTAGTAAAAAAAGCTGCTACAGCTAAATTTGACGAAACAGTGGATGTAGCTGTTAAATTAGGTGTTGACCCAAGACATGGTGATCAAATGATCAGAGGCGTCTGCAACCTTCCTTACGGAACCGGTAAAGTTCGAAAAGTTGCCGTTATTACTAAGGATGAAGGTATTGCAGCAGCTCAGGAAGCCGGTGCCGATACAGTTGGGGGTGAAGAACTTGTAAAGCAAATTCAAGGTGGTTGGATGGACTTTGATATTCTTCTTGCAACACCAAATGTTATGAATCTTGTAGGTAGATTAGGTTCTATTTTGAGAGCTAAGATGCCTTCTAAGAAAGCCGGAACCGTTGCTGAAAATATTGGCGATGTTGTTAAGCAAATTAAATCTGCTTCTCGTGTAGAATACAGAGTTGAGAAAGCCGGTATTGTTCACTGTCCAATAGGAAAGGCTTCCTTTGATGTAGAAAAACTTAACGAAAACTTATTAACTTTAATTGCTGCCCTTATTAAAGCCAAGCCGGCTTCAGCAAAGGGTAAGTATTTGGTAAATGTTTATGTATCCAGCACAATGGGACCTTCCGTTGAACTTGATACTAACGAACTTGCCAAGGATTCAAAGAAATTAAAGTAATTTCTTAATATATTAGATAGTTTTGGGATATTCCCATTACATACTGTGCCGTAGACAGTTGGTACCATTAGGTTTAATTTACTATACAAAAGCCAACCGAGGAAGTATGTAGCCCGGTTTTGAAAGTATTTAGGGTTACCTATTTGTCTGCGTGATTTAATAGAGTAACCTTTTTTATGGATAAACTTTGCATACGGCACAGCAATCTTTAAAGGAGGTATTTATGGCTCAATTTGAGAGAAAAGCTTACAGACCCGAGAAAATCAAAGCTATTGATGATTTGAAAAATATTATCAATAACAGTTCCGTTATTTTAACTGATTTTCAGGGAGTAGACGTGGTTGGTATGGCTGACATAAGAAAAGCCCTAAAGCCTTGCGGTGCTACTTACAAGGTTGTTAAGAATACTCTTTTGACAATTGCCGCCGATGATACTGATGCAAAGGATTTGGTTAAAGATTTATCCGGTTCTACTGCTATTATGTATACAGAAGGCGATCCCGTAGCTGCAACAAAGGCTCTTATGGCTTTTACAAAGACACCAAAGCCAATTAAGATTAAGTCAGCTTTTGTTGAAGGTCAAATTTTGGATGAAGGTAAAGTAGTTGAATTATCCAAAACTCCTTCAAAAGAAGAACTTATTGCATCTATTCTCGGATCCATTGAAGCACCTATTGCCGGTGTTCCTCAGGTTATCAACGCTCTGTTGTCTGACCTTGTATTTACAATTGATGCTGTTGCTGATAAAAAGGCAGAAGCTTAGTAAGACCCTTGCCGGGTATAATGGCATATTAAATTAAAATTTAGGAGAATAAATAAAATGGCAAACATTGCTGAATTAGTTGAAACAATTAAGGGTATGACAGCCCTTGAACTTAAGGAATTGAAGGAAGCTCTTCAAGAAGAATTTGGTGTAACCGCAGCTGCTCCCGTAGCAATGATGGCTGCAGGTGCTGCTCCTGCTGCTGCAGAAGCTGCTGAAGAAAAGACAGAATTTGATGTTGAATTGACAGAAGTTGGTGGTCAAAAGCTTCAAGTTATCAAAGTGGTTAGAGAAATCACAGGTTTAGGTCTTAAGGAAGCTAAGGACCTCGTTGATGGTGCTCCCGGTATGGTTAAAGAAGGTGCATGTAAGGATGACGCAGAAGCTATTAAGGCTAAACTTGAAGAAGTTGGAGCAAAGATTACTCTTAAGTAATTTATTTTTGATTTTTTGTGCATAGCTATGCTGTGCCTTAATTTGTGGGGCATAATGCCCCACACAATTTGATTTTATTTTTCTTTTTTTTTATATTTTTTTATAATTTATAAATGATTTTATTATTTTAATTAAAATTTAATAATGTATGGTATAAACACCGGCGAAAATTGTATAAATCGCTTACGGTGTTTTTGTTGTTTTTTTATAAAAATATTTTGATTTTATTCCCAAAAAGTTTTCGCTTATGCTTCAACTTTTTGGGAGCCCTTGAAATTCATTCCCTAAAAGTTTCACTATTCGCTCAACTTTTTGGGAGCCCTTGAATATGTCCAAAATATGATATCACATGGGAGGTCAATAATGACTGAAATCCAGCATAAAACCAAAGAAACTTTATACGATCAACAAATCCCCAATTTGGTTGAATTGCAAATAAAATCCTACGAATGGTTTAAGAATGAAGGTTTAAAAGAGTTACTCGAAAGTTTTTCACCCATAAAGAATTTTAATGATACATATTATCTTGAATTTATAGGAGATCCTGAGTTTGAAGAGCCTATTAACACGGAAGAAGAGTGTCGTAGAGATATGAACACTTATCAGAGTGCTATTAAGGTTAAAGTAAGATTAAGTCACAGAGATGAAAATAACGTAACTACTTTTCCGGCTGAGGAAGAAATATGTCTTGCTCACTTGCCTCAAATGACGGATAACGGAACTTTTATTGTTAACGGAGCAGAAAGAGTAGTTGTTTCTCAGCTTTCCCGTTCATCAGGTGCATATTTTGAACAAAATTTTGATAACGCCGGTAGACCTGTATATTCAGGTAAAATTTTGCCTACCCACGGTGGTTGGATAGAAATGTCTACTGAAGGAAACGAAATGAAGGCTCTTATAGCCCAATCAAATAAGTTTCCTATTACAGTTTTATTAAGAGCTTTTAGTGTAATACCGGAAGCTTGTCCTGTTAAAATAGACAGTCTTTTAGGCAAAGAAATCAATTCAGAAATATTAGGTCCTGACGGAAAAGTTTTAATTTACCCACCAGCAAATGCTAAAAAATCTTCTTCAAAGAAAAAGAAGAGTGAAGCTAATACAGGTATTATAACCAAAGCACAAGTGGATCAACTTAAAAAACTATATCCTGAAGGTTATATATATACAAAAGACTACAACGAAATAAGCACTACGGTAGATCTTCTTAATACTTTTGGTGTTAAAAAGTTTATCCCAATATCTCTTGTTTATAATATTAAAAATTACAGAGTAAATGAAGACGGTAATTATGATAAAATTACCGATAGTATATATGTGCCTATAAATGATAAATCAAAATCTTCAATTGCTAAAAAGATAGACAGTCGTTTGAGAGTCTTAAAAGATGACATTTACAGTGATGACAAAAAACTCCTTTTTAAGGCCGGTCAGAAAATAGATGCGGAAGAGCTTCTTTGGAATTTACCTGTTAATTCAGTAAAAATCAGTGTAAAGGGAAAGAAAGGGACAAAAGAAGAGAAAGAATTTAGCAAAAAAGATTATATTGAATATGTTTTATCTGAAAAAGTATCTAAGGATATGAAAGCAAAATATGATGCACTTGTATCTGAAGTAGATTTTGACGAAAAGTGTAATATTTTGTTGGAATATTTAAAGATTAAAAATCAAGAGCTTGATGTTAAAGAACCTTACTATAATATTTTGGGTTTGCGTTCTGTTAAGAATATAATTCTTGAAGATGATAAATTGGTATTTGAAGATTATGATTCAAAGGATAAATCTGATACTGATTCTAATAATGAAGATAAATATTGGGTTAAGGCCGGAGATATAATCAACGAAGATAAGGCAAAGAAAATATATGAATTAAGTCCTTCCGTATATTTTGAATATTATGAAGTTAATGAATTAATCTCAAATACAATTAAAAACGAAAGTCCAAAGCATGAGCAAAATAAGAGAGATATATCTGTTGACGATAAGATAGGTGGTCTTTTGGCTTTTCAAAGATATATGAAACCAAGCGAGCCTTCTGACGAAAAAGCTGCCGAATCATTGTTAAGAGGATACTTATTTGATAACAAGCGTTATGATGTGGGAAAGGTTGGTCGTTATAAACTTAACCGTAAGCTTGGTTTGTCTCTTCCTAATTTTTCCACTCCCGGACATGTTCGTTCTATAACGAGAGATGACCTTGTAAAATTAATTAAATATGTTCTTTTCTTGTCAAAAGATGGTGTAATGATTTCTAATTTTTACGAGGACAGAAAGGCTAAGATTATTGATGTCATTGATGAATACATTAACCTTGTAAAGAGCAACAAGTTAGAAGGTATCAGTGAAATAACTTATGTGGAAAATCAAGAACAAGACGGAACTACCAAAATTAAGACAAAAGCTTTTCATTCTAAATATTTAAAAGAAGAGACATATTTGCTTGATGGAAGATTAGCTTTATATAATCGTTTTAAACAACTTATTTTCGAATCAGAGAAAGGTTATTTAATCAGTAAGGAAGAATTTAAAAAGCTTCAGGAGTTTTTGAAAACCATAGCACAAGATATGGCAAAATATAATGGAGTTTCTTTAGATACATATAACTTTATTATTTATGCATTAAGTGAAAATCCAGCCGATTTGAATATGGATTATGTTTTCATGAGAGTTAATCCTTGTATTACAGATGAAATTGACCACCTTGAAAACAAGAGAGTTCGTTCAGTTGGTGAATTGTTACAGGATGAATTGAGAAATGGATTCTTGAGATTGGAAAGAAGTGCAAGAGATAAAATGAATGCCAATAATAAAGAAACTATGACATTAAATAATCTCATTTCTAATAAATCCATTACAAGCACCATTAATCATTTCTTTGGAAACAGTCAGTTATCTCAGTTTATGGATCAAACCAATCCTTTGGCAGAATTAACTCACAAAAGAAGATTGTCAGCTTTAGGACCCGGTGGTCTTTCTAAGCAATCAGCTAAAATTGAAGTTCGTGACGTTCACCACTCACATTATGGTAGAATGTGTCCTATTGAAACCCCTGAAGGACCAAACATTGGTCTTATAGGTTCTGTTGCTATTCATGCAAGAATAAACGAGTATGGTTTTCTTGAGACTCCTTACAGAAAAGTTCGTGACGGATATATTACTGATGATATAGTATACCTCTCAGCTGAGGAAGAATCTCACGAATATATTGCCACAGCTAATATTAAGTTTGACAGTAAAACCAAGAAGATCACTTCAAAGACATCTGTTGTTCGACATAACGGCAAATATCCAAATGTTGAGTGTGACAAGATTACATTAATGGAAATATCTCCTAACCAAATAATGTCTGTTGCAGCCAACTTGATACCTTTTATTGAAAACGATGATGCTAACCGTGCTCTTATGGGTTCAAACATGCAGAGACAAGCTGTGCCTCTTCTTAAGCCAACAGCTCCTATTGTTCGAACAGGTATAGAAGGTAGAGCTGCTCATGATTCCGGTGTTGAACGTTTTGCTCCGAGAGACGGTAGAGTCGTTTGGGTTTCTTGTGAAAATATTGTTGTTCTTCCGGAAAAGCCTCAATATATTGATGAATATGAAATTTCCGAAAACAAAAAGAAATTTTATGATAGCAGAGATGCATTGTTTAATTGTGTCAGAAGACAGTTTGACATTTCAGATAAAGAAAAAGCCAATCCTTTATTTGAAGAAACAGTTGCAATGAACTCCAATGTTTCCAGAAAAGGTAATCCTTCATATATAACTCTTGATGGAGTGAAGTATCTTGCTATTAATATAGGTCCGGAAAAACAGGCTGATATTAAGATAATGCCTAATGATATTATTGAACCCGGTGATTTGGTTTGTGACGGAAAAGTATATAAAGGCAAGAGCAAGTCATTTAAATTTAAAGGACTTGTTGATACTAAAAATGTTAACGGAATTGTTCTCAGTAAAGATAAAATAATTGAAGAAGAAGACGGTGAACCTGTTACAAAGCTTAAAATTAAATTACAAGAACATGATTATTACTGCTTAGAGCCAACTATAGCAAGAAATGCTTTCCCTGCAGGTTATGCAATATTAAGATTTGGTAATATTGAAGTTAAGGCTGAAACCGGCGGAGTTGGTAACGGTCAAAATAATCATATAAATCTTGAAAAGAAAAATAATAAATACTATTTTGATGTAATTGAATGTGATGATGTTCACTTAACAAGTATGTCTCGTTCAAACCAAGGAACATGTATCAATTCAAGAGCCGTAGTTGAAATAGGAAGAAGAGTTTATGAGGGTGAATTACTTGCTGACGGTCCTTGCACCGATCATGGAGAATTGGCACTCGGTCAAAATGTAACCGTTGCATTCCTTCCTTGGAACGGATACAACTATGAAGATGCTGTTTTGTTGAATGAAAGATTGGTTAAAGATGATAAATTTTCTTCCATTCATATAGAAAAACATGAAATTGATGCAAGAGATACAAAAGTCGGATGTGAAGAGATTACAAAAGATATACCTCAAGTTGGAGATGAAAAGTTAAGAGACTTGGATGAAAACGGTATAGTTAAGTTGGGTGCTTCTGTAAAGTCCGGAAGTATTCTTGTAGGTAAGGTGACACCTAAGGGAACCGTAGGTCAACAACCGGAAGATAAACTTCTTAAATCTATTTTTGGAAATACTCCGGAAGAAGTTCGTGATGTTTCTTTGAGAGTTCCTCACGGAGAAGGTGGAGTTGTTATAGATGTTAAGCTTTTCTCAAGATATAAATATCATTGTTCTAATCCTGACTGTGGTTTACCTGTTATAGCTAAGAAAAAGATTACCGATAACGATAAGTTGAAGTGTGACCGCTGTGGTGCTACTTTAGTTCAAGATAAGGAAGATGAAGTTCCTGCCGGTGTAAATCAAACCGTTCGTGTATATATAGCTCAAAAGAGAAAAATCATGAAGGGTGATAAAATGGCAGGTCGTCACGGTAACAAGGGTGTTGTTTCTAATATTCTCCAAGAAGCTGATATGCCCTTTATGCCTGACGGAACTCCTGTTGATATAGTTCTTAACCCATTAGGTGTTCCTTCTCGTATGAATATCGGTCAGATATTGGAAACTCACCAAGGATATGCGGGTAAGAACTTAGGCTTAAAGTTTAAGAACCCTATTTTCCAATCAGCAATAGAAAGAGAAATTATTGCAGACTTGGAAATAATGACAGCCAAAAAGATTGTAGATACTTTACTTGATTATTGTAAAGAACTTGAAATAAACGCTCAAATCAGCGACAGAAAGCTTTTGAAAGCTACCAATGATTGTATTGATAGAGTTAAGGAAGCAACAGGTGAAGAGCTTGAGACAGTTGCAGAGCCATTAAACGAAGTTAAAGCGGAAATATTGGATAAAGTTCGTAAAGAAATTAGACAATATGATGCTTTTGATCTTGAAATTCTTTCAAGAAACCTTTGTGGTGACAGAGTTATTAAAGATGAATCTAAATCTGTTTGCGAAGCATTAGAGACTGTTCGAGACTTTAACCATTTAAAGTTTAAGATCCAAAGTAGTGAAGACAGTGCTTATGAAGATGGTAATTTTGTTGATGAATTGGATAATATCAATAAAAAGATAAAAGAAGTTAAATCTTCATTCAAATTGCCTATTCCAAAGGGATATGATTACGAAAAGCTTATCACCAATATTGAAAAGGTAGTTGTAAAGAGAGTTGGATTCCACGCAAAGCTTGCAAAAACTGATCTTTATGATGGTTTAACGGGAGATAAGCTAAGTCAGCCGGTAGCAGTCGGAACTATTTATATGCTTAAACTTCACCACTTAGTTAAGGATAAGATGCACGCAAGAGCTATTGGTCCTTACTCATTGGTAACTCAACAGCCTTTAGGTGGTAAAGCTCAATTTGGTGGTCAAAGATTTGGAGAAATGGAAGTATGGGCATTGGAAGCTTATGGTGCCGCATATACACTTCAAGAGATTTTGACCATTAAATCCGATGATGTTTTAGGAAGAGAAGATACATATAAAGCCATTATTCATGGTAAAGCTATTACTAATTCAGGAATTCCGGAATCATTTAAGATTTTGGTTAATGAATTACAATCTCTCTGTCTTAAGATAACTGTTTCTGATGAGGATCAAGAATCTGTAGATATCAGGACTTATGATGATACGCCTATTAAGATGAATAAATAAAGTGTGTATGCATAATGTATAGTGCACAATAATAAAGCGGAAAGTATAAACCTCCCCCCTAACTTCTTAATGTAGTAGGGTGGGGAGGATATCCCCCGTCAGTATTTCGGTAGAAAGGGTAAGTCTACCGAGGGGGGACAGATTTTAATCTATTAAGGAGATATAGATAAATGGTAAGAGGAAGATCAAAGGTTGACTCCAGTCGTTTTAGTAATATTAAAATTGCTATAGCTTCTCCGTCAGATATAATCAGATGGGCCAGAGGAGAAAAAAACGAGGTTAAAAAACCGGAGACCATAAACTATAAAACCTACAAACCCGAGCCCGGAGGACTTTTCTGTGAAGAAATTTTTGGACCTGTAAAGGACTGGGAATGCCATTGTGGTAAATATAAGAAAGTTAAATATAAAGGAACCATTTGTGAAAAATGTAATGTGGAAGTTACCAAAAGTAAAGTCCGCAGAGAAAGAATGGCATTTCTCAAACTAAATGCTCCTGTATCTCATATTTGGTATTTAAAAGCCACATCAAGCCCAATATCACTTCTTTTGAAAATACCACAGAAAGAATTGGAAAAGGTCATTTATTATGAGCAATATGTGGTTACATATAAGAATATACAAAGGTTTGAAACTTTAAAACCTTTTATTGAAGAAATAATAAAACACGAAACTGAGCAACTTAAAGTTGAAACAGAAGAAGAAAACCAGTTGGCACTTCGTGAAACTTACAAAGAAATTCAAAGAATTTGGACCGGCAATCCTTTATTTGAAATTGAAGATTTATCAGAAGAAGAGTATCAAAAGTTAGAAAACAAGATAGAAGGTCTCAAGGGAAAAGACCAAGTTGTTGATTCTGCATTTGAAAAATACAAAGAAAAAGTTAATATTAATAACAAAGATTTTGAGGATACTTGTAAAAAGTATAACACTGCAATTGAGACTATCCAAAAAAAGAATGTTAAGTCATTATTGGAAGAAAACGAATGCGAAGCTATTAATTACTTATACGATCTTTTAGATAATACTACAGATGAAGATTTTGAAGAAATTAGGG
Organism: Abditibacteriota bacterium; assembly: GCA_017445025.1. GTDB lineage: Bacteria > Armatimonadota > UBA5829 > UBA5829 > UBA5829 > RGIG7931. Next base: position 68,287 of record JAFSVJ010000031.1, read on the forward strand.
ATAAATTCTCTCAAAGTCAAGAAGATTTTGTTCTTATAGATAAGGATTTTCTAAATTTAGATTTGGTTTTTGAAATTGGTGTTGGTGGATATGCCGTAAAGGAATTTTTAGCCAAGGTTGATTTGGAAAAGCTTAAACATTCAGATATAAAAAGGAATTCTTCCGAACAACTTAGATATCAAAGAACTATGGAAGTTGTGGATGCATTCCTGTTTTCTAAGGCAAAGCCTGAATGGATGATGCTTGAATGTTTGCCTGTTATATCTCCTGAGCTTCGTCCTATGGTTCAGCTTGATGGTGGAAGATTTGCTGCCAGCGACCTTAATGACCTTTACAGAAGAGTTATTAACAGAAATAATCGTATGCAAAGGCTAAGAGATGCTATTGCTCCCGGTGGAATTAAAAACCACGAGCGTAGACTTCTCCAAGATTCTATAGACGCTGTTCTTGATAACAGTAAAAAGCAAAAGTCTATTAAGGGATCCAATGATCGTCAATTAAAATCTCTTGCCGATATGCTTAAGGGTAAAGAAGGTAGATTTAGAAAGAATCTTCTTGGAAAAAGAGTTGACTATTCCGGACGTTCAGTTATTGTTGTTGGCCCCAGTCTTAAAATATATCAATGTGGACTTCCCAAAGAAATGGCTCTTGAGCTTTTCAAACCATTTGTTATAAATGCACTTCAAAGTGAATCCATTAATTTCAAGAAAGCTAAAAAAATGGTTGAAGAAGTTCAATCTGAGGTTTGGGACGCACTTGAAAAGGTTATTTGTGAGCATCCTGTTTTACTTAACAGAGCTCCTACCCTTCACAGACTTGGAATTCAAGCTTTTGAGCCTCAACTTATAGATGGAAATGCCATAGAGCTTCACCCATTGGTTTGTGCTGCTTTTAACGCTGACTTTGATGGTGACCAGATGGCTGTTCACGTTCCTTTATCTATAGCTGCTCAAGCAGAAGCTCGAGCTCTTATGCTTGCCAGTCATAACCTTTTCTCACCGGCTAACGGTAATCCTATTGTTGCTCCTTCACAGGATGTGGTTCTTGGATGTTATTATTTAACTATGATGAAGGACACCACCAGAGTGAAGTTTGCTCAAGATATGGTTTATGATGACAAAGGAAATACTATTGCTATTCCCGGAACTTCATATATTGTTGACGGATACATTAACTATGATGCAGAGGGTGGTCCTCGTTTTGAAGAAACCGGAGAAATTCACAGAATTAAATTATTTGCCAATGAAAATGAAGCTATAATGACCTACCAAAGAGGTGATCTTGACCTTCACGAAATCATTGGTGTTAAGATGAATATCAAAGATATTGTCAGACCGGATGGTTATAGAGAAAGCGGAACATTTATAAGAAATATCACTTGTGGTAGACTTATATTTAACACTATACTTCCTGACAATATGAAATATTTAGGTAGCGAGTATTATGCTAACGAAAAGCTTACTTTTGACCCTAATGACAAGCTTCTGTTACCGGATTATGACAAAAGCTGTGAACGAGCAGATGCTGTAAGTAAAAAGCTTATCGGTAAACTTATTACAGAATGTCATGACAGAAACGGACATGATGCTACTGTTAAATTCCTTGATGATATTAAAAACTTAGGATATAAGTATGCTACCAAAGCCGGTATGAGTATTGCTATAACAGATATGGATATTACATCCGATAGAGAAAATATCATTGAACAAACTCAAAAGGCTGTAGAAAAAATCAATAATCAATATAAAATGGGATTTTCCGATGAAAGTTCCAGAAGAGGTTCTGTTCTTAAGGCTTGGACTGATGCAACAAAGGAAATTGGTGATTCTCTAATCAAGGGTATCAAGCAGTTTAACCAGATCTCAATCATTACCAAGTCCGGAGCAAGAGGTTCTACAAAGCAGATATCTCAGCTTTCCGGTATGAGAGGACTTATGTCTGACCCGAACGGTAACCCTATTGAAGATTTGCCTGTTACAAGTAACTTCCATGAAGGTTTGTCTGTTCTTGAATATTTCGTATCCACTCACGGTGCAAGAAAAGGTCTTGCAGATACAGCACTTCGAACCGCAGACGCCGGTTATCTTACCAGAAGACTTGTGGATGTTGCTCAGGATGTTATTGTTCGTGAGCAAGATTGTAAAACCAAAAATGGTATAGAAATCACTCCTATTTATGAAGGCACAGAGATTATAGAACCCATAAGTGAAAGAGTAAAAGGAAGAACTGCTCTCAAAACTATTGGTAATCCCGACGATAAATTAACGGAAGATATATATAGATTTTATGAACCATATCTTTTTGAATATGAGTCAAAGGATATTATTACAGCTGATTTGCCAAATGAGGATTATAATGTTTATACCATAAATACTGGTCTTGAAACACCTGTGGTTCAATCTCTCAAACACAGTGAATGGAAAATCAACAAGGAAGGGGAATTTAAATATATTCTGAAAAGTGAAATTGAAGAGTTATTCCCAATCTATAAAAACAGAGAAATAGTTGATCCAAACGGTGAAGTTCATACTGTTACGGATACTATTACTTATAAAAACGGTAAAGTTATTGTGACGGATTATAACAATAATGAAGTTGTTATTCCTGAAAGTTTAACTAAATTTGATGTTAGAGGTCAAATCGATCCGAGAAATGCTTGGGTTGTTCGTGATGAAATTATCTCTGATGCGGATGCCATAAGAATTGAAAAGGCTTGGATGGAAGAAGATGAAAAACTCAAACTTAAGATTAAGAACGAAAAAGAAAGAAACGAAAAACGTAAATTTAAGATTTGGGTTCGTTCTCCATTTACTTGTGAATCTAAAATGGGTATTTGTTCTAAATGTTACGGAAAGGATATGTCTCTTAAGATACCTGTGGAAGTTGGAACAAGTGTTGGTATTATAGCTGCTCAATCTATCGGTGAGCCTGGAACTCAGTTAACTATGAGAACTTTCCACACAGGTGGTGTTGCTGGTAACTACTTAACCGGTGATGCTAATGTTAACAAGCAAAAACAAGAGGCTATGAGAAATTTGGACAGAGACAGAAGAGCCGGTGTGCTTAGTGATGACTCTAAGGATAAAGCAACAAGTAAATCTGTTCAAAGTCTTTTAGCTGTTTTGGAACCTCCTCAATCAGGTATTCAAAGAGTTGGTGAACTTTTTGAAGCCAGAAAGCCTAAGGGAAAAGCCATTATATGTGAAATGGATGGTGTTGTTAAATTGGTTGACCAAAAAGGTAGACACCAAGTTTGGATTGACAGTGAAATCCCTGTTCGAGCTATGGATCTTGAATGCTTGGTTGGATTTAAATTCCAAGGTGACTTGTTCTACATCAATGATGAGGGAGAAGAAGAGATTATTGCTCCTCAAGGTGTTCCCATTAAAGGCAAGGATAAAGACAAGATAGGTATTATAGATAATGTGATTAAGAATGTCTTTGACAAACAAAATCCGGAAAAGCAAACTATTATCGAAAAGCTTATCAAAAAATTAATAGAAGATGCAAAAGCTCAGATATATGAAGAATTAATTCAAAATAACGAAGAATTAAAGAAAGATCAATTTATTCAAAGATTAAAAGATAGATTAAAAGAAAAAGTATTTAAGATTTATCTTAGAAAGAAATATCTCGTTCCTTACAGAGGTGAACTTATGGTTGCCGAGAGTGAAAAGGATAGAAGAGATGGCGTTAAAGTTGTGGGTGATTTCATTAGACTTGGTGAAAAAATAACCCCTGGTCCTTTGGATCCTTCTCAGGTATTAACCATTGCTGACAGCACAAACAACAAGCAATCTTCTGTTTTGGGAGAACTTGGTGTTATGAAATATATCGTTGAAGAAATTCAAAAGGTATATAAGAGTCAAGGTGTAGATATTAACGATAAGCATGTAGAAGTTATTGTTCGTCAGATGTTTAGAAAGGTTAAGGTTATTGCCGGTCATGATACAGACCTTAAATCCGGACAAATTGTGGATAAAGCTGTTGTTAAAGCCAAAAATGAAGAACTTGGTGGAAACAAGAAAAAGATTCTTTATTCTCCAAAGTTATATGGTATTACAGATGCTTCTCTTAATACAGACAGTTTCCTCTCTGCCGCTTCTTTCCAAAAAACTACAAAGGTTTTAACCGATGCTGTTATAAGAGCTAAGAGAGATAACCTTATCGGTTTGAAAGAAAACGTTATTATCGGAAGATTAATTCCTGCCGGAACAGGTCTTAAGAGATTTAGAAACGTGGAACTTTTGGACAAAAATGGTAAACCTTTGCCTATTAAGAGATATGTTTATAATGTTCTTGATGATAAAACTCCTCTTCTTAAAAAAGAAGGAGGATTTGAATGGAAGAAGGGTGCTGAGAAGTGTATTATAGAACTTGGAGCTAAGACTGTTGGTGAGATTTTCCCACAATTAGGATTTTTGGATAATTATGGTCCCGGTGTTGAAAAGGATATTCAGGATACTATTTCCAGACATATAGCTGAACAGATAAGAAAAACTGAAGAAAGAAACAAAGCTTTAGTAGACACTAACGGTAAAGTTTCCAAATCAGAGGAGTTAGCAAATTTAGGTATTACCTATATTGACCCTGATGCTGAGACTGAAACAGAAACTCTTCCGGACGGTGAAATAGATATCTCTACGCAGGAAAAATTTGAAAAAGACGAAGATACCGGATTTATAAATATGGTAACTGAACAAGAGTTGCAAGATGAAGCAACAGGTGAGGATACGGAGGAATAGTTATGAGAACAATTACATCAATATGTCTTCAATTAATGGAGCATGAGAAAAAAGCTACTTTAGACTCTGTTGCTAAAGTTCTCGAAGTTGCTCCCGGTATAGTTTTTAGCGGAAAGCCTAAAAATAACCCTCTTTATTCTTGGGTTGTGGACAATGAAAAAGCTGCTTCTACAAGCACAAAGAGTGCTAAGGCTTCTAAATCTAAAAGCAAAGATAAGGGTGATGCCAAGAATGCAGAAGACACTGTTGCTATAACTTCATCACAAGCTAAAGATAAAGAAGAAGTTTATAAAGAACTTGAAAAATGGTTGGATAATCCTGAGAATAAGTCTCATGCCAGCTCTTAATTTATATTTTTGCTTTAGAAAATGGCAAACTAAAAAAAAGTCCCGAAAGGGACTTTTTTAAAATCAAAAATAGATAATAAAAAATCTTGTGATTTGATAAAAATAGAGCAGGAGGTATTATTTGGAACAATTATTAGAATCCATAAATGGTAAACTTGACACAGTTTTGCTCTGTGTTCCTTATAGTGTATGTCTGTTGATATGCGTATTATGGGGTATTATTTCCGTATCATTTTGCCCCTGTCACATGGCATCTGTGTCTATGATAATTAATTATATCAAAAGCCAAAAGGATATGACAGTGGCTTATGCTTTTAGGCTTACACTTGTATTTTCTTTTGCCATATTGATGGTGGTTCTTTCTATCGGTTTGATTACTATAGGTTTGGGTAGGGTTCTTGAAGAAACGGGAAAAGTATTGGATTATATTATTGGAACGATTTTTATCTTAGTTGGATTTCACATAACCGGACTTATTAAATATCACCATCACGATCACTGTGACGAAGAAGAACATGACGAACATTGTGGGGCTGTAGACATAGAATATAAGAGAAAAGGTTATGTAGGTGCTTTTATCTATGGTTTAATATTTGGTGTTTTGCTCAGTCCTTGCACTTTTGCCTATATGGCACCTATTATGGGCTATGCTTTAAAAAAGTCCATAGATAATCAAATCCAGGCTTTTTTGATGTTTTTTTGTTATGGTATAGGAGAAATAATAATCATAACAAGTATAGGAACTTTCACAGAGTTTATTTCTAAATATAATCATTGGAGTCATTCTTCAAAGGCATGTAAAATTATTAAGATTATTTGTGGAATAATAATTATACTTGCCGGTATACACATATTTTTTGAATAATTATTATTATAGAATAAATTTCTTAAATACAAAATTCCAACTCCCCTAAAAATCCCTTATTTTTCGCTTAACGAAATATCTCTTTTCGTGTCTCCCTGACGATTCTCGCCTAAGAACATTTTTAAATGGCTTAAGCCTTTAAAAATAACCTTATTCTGCGATTCTACGGTCGACGACTACAAGACATATTTCTTACGAAAAATAGGTCTTTTTGGTGATTTGTAATTTTATATTTGTGGAATAATCATTATTTTAGCCGGTATACACATATTTTTTGAATAGGTAGTTTTATGGATAAGGTTCAAGGTGACTCCGGTGTCAATATGACAGAGGGGGCTATCCCAAAACTTGTATTTAAATTTGCCATGCCAACTATGTTTCAATCTGTGGTTATGGTAATAAATTCTCTTATAACAGCTGTTTTGGCAGGAAGATGTATAGGACCTATTGCGTTAGGTGCTGTGGCAGTTTCCATGCCTATTGTTTTTATTATAAATTCTATTGCTATGGGAACCACACAAGCCAATTCCATTTTGTTGGCACAGGCTTATGGCAGAAGAGATTTCGTAGAATTAAAGAGAATTATCGATACATCCTTTTTGTGTTTAATGGGTGTATGTGTCACCATGGTTACCATAGGTATTTGTTTTTGCAACGGTTTACTCCATTTGATTAAGACTCCGGAAGAAATATTTGTTCCGGCAAAAATATTTTTCATTTTGCATCTTGTAGGTGTTCCTTTTTTGTTTACTCAATTTTTGTTTTTCTCATCATTTAGAGGATTGGGAAATGCTTCAAGACCTATGTGGCTGTCTTTCCTATCTGTTGGTATTAATATTGTTTGTTTGCCTCTCTTGGTGACGGGTATTTTTGGACTGCCTAAGATGGGTATTGCGGGATTGGGAATATCTGATATTATAGCAAATGTGACCCTTTTTATAGTTATATTTACTATAATGAAAATGGAAAAATCCATTATTATTCCTCATATTATAAAGCCTGATTTCGTTCCTCAAATTGCCAAAATGTTGCTTCAAATAGGTTTTCCATCAATGATTCAACAGGTCCTCTTAAACGCATCTATTTTGTTTATTATTTCACTTGTAAACTCTTACGGTGCATTGGTGACGGAGGGTTATGGAGTTGCAAGCAGAATAGACGGAATTATTTTTGCTATGGGTGGAGCCTTTAATATGTCCGTTTCTATTATTGCGGGACAGAATTTGGGTGTAGAACAATACAACAGAGTAGGGGAAGCAGTAAAATGGGGACTTATCTATGCACTTTTGATATGTATAATCCCTGCTATGGTGGCTATTTTCTGCCCGGAAATATTAATGAGTATATTTACATCAGATCAAGGTGTTATAGACGTTGGTTGTACTTATTTGAGAGTGTCCGGATTTAATTGTTTGTTTATAGTTGTATATATGTCTTTTTTAGGAGTGCCTATGGCTGCGGGCCAGACTTATATGGCTTTGTTTGTCACCATAATTGCTACATGTTTGGTGAGAGTGCCTATGGCTTATTTGTTAAATTCAAAGCTTGGTTTTGTGGGAATATGGTATTCGGCACCAATTGCCCAAGCCGTGGCAGTTAGTATAGCTATATGGTATTTCTACTCAGGTAAGTGGAAAATTAAAAATCTTATAAGTAAAATAAATTGATATTTTTAATATATTCCCCTCTTATGAAGAGGGGATTTTTATTAACTAAATATTAGAAATTATACACACCTTTGTCTAAAAGAAGGTATTCTCTTTGATCCTGAGATATTTGCCATACCCAAGTTTAAAAATTAAAAATTATACGCTCCTTTATCTAAAAGAAGGTATTCTCTCTGATCCTGAGAAATTTGCCATACCCAGTCATCTAAATAGCAGAAAGATAATATTCTTTCAATGGGGATTTGGAGATCGAAGACAGTGCCTTTGGCAGAGAAATTGCTTGCTATTTCCGGGTTGTCTGTATATGAAGTGACACCATAAGAATAAGGTTCTTTTTTGCCGGTTTCACCTTCACCTCTTAATAGTCTTGTGGTTTCTTTGTAGTTTAGTGGGATTCCGTCTTTATAAGGTTCCACAACACCGTTTGAAACCACTCGATAGATTTTATAATCACCGGAGAGAAGTTTTTTGTAAGTATCTCTTCTCATTTTTTCAAGTATTGGAGCACAATATAGAATGTGAGCAAAGGATACATCACCGTAGCGACTTTTGTTTCCGCCCCAAAGGTATGCGGCAGTGTTTACTGTGCAGTATGCGTTAAGGTTTTTGGAAGAGTCTTCTGTGTATCCGTTAATATAAAGAGATTTGAGAGCGTCAACACCTTTGCGAGTGCCTCTGCACTCTGCTTCCCAACCCCATTTATTGATATGATAATCTTGGGTAATGACAACTTTTTTGTAGGCACTTTTAAGAATATTGTATATAGGTTTTATTTTACCTGTATTGTCAAAAATGTCATCAATATCAGCTCCGAAGGGACAGGGGTCGCTTGGGGATTTCATAACAACTTCAAACTTTCTGCAAAACAACATTTCACCTAAAACTTCACCCAACATAGATTGAGCATATTCAAGGGATGGGGCATTTTGCAGGTTATAAAGTTCCGTCACGTTAAAGTGTTTGTTGAGAATGGATTTATCTGTCAGAGTTGCTTCAAAATCATTCTGTAACATTCTTGCCATATAGGCATCGCTTCTGTAATAGGGGTTTAAAACCTCGTTAATAGTGAAGTGTTCTTCTGCAAAGGCAAATAAACATAAGCTGAGCAGAACAAGGATTGAAAAGATTTTTTTCATAATTTTCTCCTATTAAAAGATAGCTGTTAGGACAAGTCCTGTGAGAATCAAGATACCGCCTGCGATTTTGCAAGGGTATGGTTTTTCTTTAAATATAATAAATCCTACAAGCATGGTCAGTATCATTCCCGTTTGCCTAAATGCCACAACATAATTAACATTTTCAGCCAAACCATAGGCTATGAACACCAGCATATATCCAACATTTATAAATATTCCCATGCATAGGAGCATTAAATAATTAACTTTTTCTGTGACAAAATCTATTTTATATTTTATTTTATCAAAAATCATAAAGGGAATTAAGAAAATCGCTGTGGTAAAGGCCATGTATGGTATATAAAGAATGGAGATTTGTATATTGGATAGGTGGGGAGCGGTTTCTTTAATATTGTTAATTATTGAACTGTCTATATTTGAATAACAGGTTGTTCCTAAGGCGGCTATAGCTGTAAACATTATGGATTTGCTTAAAAATGTTTTCCAAGTTATGAGTTTAGGGTCTACTATAGGAAGGAGTATGCATCCGATTATTATTAATAAAAAGCCCAAATATGCATAAGGATGGATTTGTGTGGCTTTTCCGATTATTATGCCGAACAAGGTGGAAAACAATATGGGAAGAGCGTTCTTGAGAGGGTAAACAAAGGATAAATCCCCGGCTCTGTATGCAGCCAAAAGTCCCCAAAAGGCGAGAGCGTTGGTCAGTCCCGTTAAAGCACCCGGAAGTAAGAAAGATTTATATATATAAAGGTCATCTTTTACCATAAAATAAAAAGGCAAAAAGACTATAATGGAAAGAAAGTTGGCAATCATTATAACCTTACAAGAGGCTTTTATGTTTTTGGACAGTGAGTTCCAAGTTGTGTGTGTAATTGCAGATATTAACACTAAGAGTGTTGCGGCAAGTGACATTTTTAAATTTCCTTTATTAAGATATATGTTGTTTAAAATATGGCTGTTAAAACCAATCCGGCTAATATAATAATTATTCCTAAGGTTTTACCGAAATATATTTTTTCTTTAAGAAATACGGCTCCCACTATAAAAGACATGGGCATACCTATTTGTCTGAATGCCACAACATAGGAAACATTTGTAGCATAGTTGTATGAAAATAGAATTAATGTATAGGCAGCACAAGTGAATATAGATATAAGGAATATGGTTTTCCAATTAATTTTAACATTCCTAAAATCTACTTTAAATGTTATTTTATCTATAAATAAAAATGGTATAAGCATAATAGCAATAGAACAGTATAAAAAAGGTAGGTATAATAACGCTACTCCTATTTTTCCTATTGAAGGGTCTGCAGCAACTACAGATTTTGCCACATAAGAATCTATATATGAATAAACGGAAGTTCCCAATGCTGCAAGGCAAGTGTAGAGAAAGGGCTTGTTTATATAATTGCTAAGTTTTATATCTTTAACATTTGTGACAGGTATTATAAGGCATCCTAAAATTATTAAAAAGAAACCTATGTAGGCAAATCCTGTAATGTTACTTCCTTCTCCAAGTATGATGCTGTATATGGCAGTTAGGAATATAGGTATAGCATTTTTAAGAGGATAAACAAAACTTAAATCTCCGTTTCTGTATGCAACAACGAAAGCCCAAACTTGAATGGCTTCAAAAAAACCTGAAACTAAAATTAAGGGCCAATGTTTTATAAGATATGGAATGTGTTCTCTGTAAAAAAACAGGAAAGGGGAAGTAATAAAAGCTAAAATCAGAGCTATTATAAGCCAACTTTTACAATCTTTTGCGGATTCTTTTGTCAGATAGTTCCAAGAAATATGGAAACAGGCTGATATAAATAAAAATATTACTACTATAAATGACATTTTATCCTTCTTTTAAAACAGAGCTGTGAAGACAAGTCCTGAAATAATCATAGCTCCACCCACTATTTTTCCGAAATAGGGTTTTTCTCCTAAAACCAAACAACCGACAATAATGGATAATGGCATACCTATTTGTCTGAAAGCTACAACATAAGAAACATTGCTACAGTAACCGTAAGCCGCAAATACAAGGAGATATGACAAACTAATACAAATTGAAACAAGTGGAATTATTTTATAATTAATTTGTATATTTCTGTGATTAATATTTAGAAAAGATTTATCTATAAGCATATAGAATATCAGAGCAATCCCGGTAAACAGATACATGAAGGGGATATATACTGTTGCGACTTTTAGAGGTGTCAAATTAGGTATTGTATTGTTGATTTTTCTTAGAACTAAGGAGTCAATGGTGGAGTATCCCGCAGTTCCGAGAGCCGCAAGACCGGTCCATATAAAGGCTTTGTTGAAATATCGTCTTATGTTTAAGTCAGAATAACTTTTGATAGGCAAAAGGAAACATCCCAGGAATATCAGTATAAAACCAAACATAGCAGGTTTTGAGATGGTTCGTGCAGTGCCTAATATATAACTGAAAATAGTTGTGTAAATGATAGGTTGAGCGTTTTTTAGAGGGTATACAAATGAGAGATCACCGTATTTGTAGGCAACAAGTATACCCCAATAGGCCAATCCGTTAAAAACTCCCGTTCCGCATATAAGAAGCCAATTGGATGCGACAATAGGAACAATGTCATTAAAAGCAATCAAGAAAGGGGTGTAAAATAAAACAGCCAAGAAGCAGGCAACCATAAAGGATTTTGTGTTTGAAGCGACACCTTTCCCTAAGTAGTTCCATGTGGTATGTGCTATGGCAGAACATAATACCAAAATACAAGCTGTTAAGGTCACCCGAACGCTCCAATGTAAATTTTATCCTGTTTAATTGACAGTAAATGACATTTATATTATACCACTTTTACACATATAAATACAAATTTATATGTAAATTCTATAGATATAAGACTAACTATAAATAAGGCAGGGAACCCCCTGCCTTTATTATTTATTAATCTGTAATAAATTTTATTCTTTACTAAAGAAAATTTTGCCTTCTCCCAAATCAGTATATGCAAAGTTTTGTTTAAGTTTAATTTCTTCACCTTTATTATTTATTATAATTATATCGTCGTTTTTGGTCACCATTGCAAAATCACCATTAAAATGTAATGCTTTATCATATTTAAAATCAATAATAATATTACCAGAAAAATCACAATATCCCCATTTATTATCTTTTTCTACCGGTAATAAAGTTTGCTCTTGTAAATTAATTGGAAATACTACAGAAAGGGTATTTCCAAATGGAATATATCCATAATGAAGCTCTTTTGATTTTTTAGTTTCAATATTATAAATATATATACATTTGTCGGTCTTTAGCACAACATTTTTACTGCTTACGCAATTATCTATATGGGAATATTTAATCGGAACAATCATTTTTCCGGTATCATCCAATAAACCGTATTTTAGGTGTTTTGTGACTAAAATACCGCATTTATTAGGAATGCAAATTGAAGAATAATTATCATCTGTAATTTGATTGGTATCTAAATTTAACAATTTCATATACCGGTTATCTAAAGTTATTGCTGCCAATTGTTCATTAATAATATATAATTTTTTATATTTAGGATAGACTAATATTTTACCGGAAGAATTAATAACACCACACAAATTATTGTTTTTAATTACAGCATTACCAAAAAAGAAAGGAGATATAATCTTATATGGTATTTCTTTTATTATATCAAAATTATCATTGATAATATAGTTTTTATTTTTTAAGGTCACGCCGGCTAAATTTTCATTAAAAACATTTGCGGTGTTATATTCCTCTGAATATTTGTTTTTCTTAGGATTATAAAACATATATTTATTATCGGTTGGTAATAAAAATATATCATTTGACAAACTTGTTATATGTATATATTCCGGTTTTAATATTATATTGTATTTTTGATCAATTAATCCATTCTTATCATTTTTATATATTATAGCATAATTATTTTTAAATTGATTGCCCATATAATTAGTATAATGCTTTTTGTTATCTACTAAATCCAAATAACCTGTTTGCCTTTGACTTAAGTATAAACATGCCCCAATTATAAGCAAAAACAATAATATACATATAAATACAATTCTTTTCATATTCCTACTTCCTCATTACCTTTAGCATACTATTAATTTCATCAAATGAATGTTGAAAAATATTAAATATTGAAATATATCCAACTACTGCTCTGTTATTATTAAAATTATGACCTATAAAATATTTTTTTAAATAATGAAATTTACCATTTTTATAATACCCTACTTTAGGTAATAAATACTTCTTATTATTTTCTACATAAGTATTATTAGGATAATAATCAGCTACAAATGAAAAATTAAATGGTATTAATAAATCACCATTTGTTTTAACAACACCTTCTTTTTCACCTTTCGAACAATAAACAAATTCATCATTACTATGTAAAAAATCAAAATCACCTTCAATAATAATATTATTAGTAGTATCAATAAGCTGTAATTTATTATCTTTATTTGATACATATAATTTATCATTGTAACAATAACAATTAATAAGATTCTCTTTAGGTTTAAATATTATATTTTTTTTACTATAATAATAAATCAATGTGCTGTCGTTTATTATTATATATACACCAATACTACAGCTTTCTTTAAATATTTTATCATAAACCGGTTCAAATAAAATATCTGTGTTAGAATTTATAATTCCGTATTTATTTGCATTATTTTCAAATATTAATAATTTGTCTTTTAAAATATAATCATACCTTACTATGTCAGAAACTATTTTGTTTCCATAATAATCATAAATATCGTAATTTTCATTTTTAACTATAATCATATTTTTTATAATTGAATACTGATTATACTTTACTTTTTTCTTTTTATTCAGAAAAACAATATTATTATTTTTTATTGTAAATAAAGCATTAATAGATAAACTAATTGGATTAATATTATAAAAAGTTCCATCTATAAAAAGAATCACATTATTTTTATCAAAAATATAAGATTTTCTTTTATCAATATTATTTAATAAAACTTTCTCATTAGTATCATAAAGAGAACCAATATTACTCCCATTTATAAATCCTAAATAATATTTATTTGAAATTAAATTGATTTGACTATAAGTACAATCAATTATTTTTGTGCCATTTTTATCAATTATTCCATATTTTTCATTTTTTTTAACAATAAACAAATCATATTTTAGATTTTGAATATCATCATAACCACTAGAAATCTCTTTATAATTTTCATCTATAACTTTATATTTTATAAATTTGCACCAAAAACAATTAGAAACTACAGTGTTATCCAAGCTATGTATATAAATAAAATATTTAAAACAATAATTAAAAATACATAAAAAAGAAAGAAATACAAAAAACATAATATACTTTTTTATAGTCATTTTATCACCTACCTATTTACACCGGAACAATTACAACTATAGACAAAAGATACAGTGTGATTAAATTTAGTTCTTATAGAATTAATTTCATCATGATGTCTCCATGGTAACTGTATGTTTACATTATTTATACAATGAATAAAATCTTTACTGTTATACATCCTGTTACAAGTATATGTTGATTGGGCATTATATGAAAGACCTAAGTCTATTATTGTCGTAGTCACTGTTTTTGTTGCTTCCGGGTAATTACGGGAGCCTGTATCATTTTGTCCCATACTTGCTATATCGTTAACTGAATGGTTGAAGTATAATCACCGCAAGAGATGTTATTTGGTAATTGTGCGTAATAGTATGTTGAAAAACCGGTGCCGGATTGGCTTGAGGATTGCATTATGTTAGTGAGGTTTGAAAAACCTAAATTCCAATTTGAGGTATTTGAATTAAATGAAAAAGTATCGTTTACAATATATTGATAATTGTTTGAATCTGTTCTTTTGTCTTGGTCGGATGCATAGCCCATAAAAGACACATAACTGCCCTTGGCTGCAAA